>JALTMP010000142.1 GCA_027001645.1 Candidatus Heimdallarchaeota archaeon | reverse complement strand
TTTTTATTGCAGTCATGGATGGCGTGGAGATTGCCACGGGGATACTAGGTGCTGCACTCATTGTGCTGATTTCAGGAGTCTTTACAGCGGCTGTTACCTCAATCTCGCTAGCGATCGCATACGGTTTAAAATACGAGTTTACTTTTAACGCTATAACCTCATTTGCGATTCTGCCAATTATGTTTGTAAGCAATGCTTTTGTTCCTGTGTCTCTAATGCCGTCATGGCTGGCAAAGATTGCGGAAAAAAATCCTGCGAGCATCACCATCGACGGAATGAGAAGCCTAGTTATTGATGGATGGGCCACTGATACCCTCATGCCCGCTCTATTGTTCTTATCATCATTCTTCATTCTCTCTGTTGTACTAGCGGTTGCTAGCTTTCAGATGAAAGTGGAAGGTGATCGTGTCAGTCTCAGCTCCTTGGCTTGCAAACTTACTCCAAAGAAAGGAAAACCACAATAATAACAAAGCGAATTTGGTTAGCTTTGCTTCACTCTTCCCCAACCAAAAAGCAGCCCTTTTTTCTCTGCAACCTTTATCTCCTCAAGTCCAAAAGCTTGAAGTCTGCTAATCATTTCTTCTTCTTTTACTGAGCGAAAGGCCTTCATCTCAATGAGCAAATCAGCCATGACACGAAGAAAGAAATTCTCTGGACGCGGAATGGGAGCTACTGTCGGTAAAATGACATACCCTCCAGGTTTAGCAACACGAAGTATTTCGGGCATGAGCGTTTTTAGAGATTCACCAATCGGTGTTATATTCTGTTCAAATCCTAGCAAAATAATTCCATCAAAGAAATCGTTCGGTTCTCTAATAATATTATTGTAAATTGTAGCTTGTCGAATTGACCGGTCCATTCCGGCCGCCAAGTATTCTGAATACGCTTTGTCAGTTGCAAGAATGGACGTCTCATCTGCCAGTTCCGTTATCGGGTTGAGAAATCGAATTTCGGGACTTGCTTCACAATTCAAGAAGAGCAAAGAAGAAAAGCGATTTGCGCCGATTTTAGTCATTATCTCCTCAAACATTTCCCGAATGAAAGATTCATAGTCAATAATGCCAACTAAGCTTTGTTTTATTACTTCCATGAGTAACTGTTTTGATTTTTCTGTAGCAACAACTGCAACCGCGTCAGAAATCCTTGATGGGATCGATTTTAGATAGCCTTTTTTTTCTAGTTTTTCCAGACTTCGATAAAGTGTCGAAGAGGATATCTGCTTTTTCTTACAAAACTTCGAGTTAATTGTTTGAAATACATGAAACCTTACTTTTGGGTCACTCGAGAGTGAAACAATCTGTAATATCATCAAGTCTAACCCAGATAGCGACAAGATCTCTTCTAGTAGCATGTCTTTTGAACTCTGATCTGTCATATGAGATACCTCGCTAGTTCCACCCTAGTGAGTTCTCCTAGGTGAAAAGTAGATCTAGGATATATCCAGCCAAAGCTCTCAAATTATAATAACCTATCGTTAATTTTTGTATCTCTTCTCTCACTCCGACAAGGGGTGAGGGTAGAATATAGAGCAAAGTTGACGATTCTTTTGCTTCGAATAATTGATAGGAAAGAAGAATATTTGAAGTAAGAAAGAAAAAGGCGGAAGTTAATGAAAGTTGATTATTTTTCTTTCCTTCCTAATAAATAGTCATAGAGGAGATATATTACTAAAACTCCTAATCCGATAAATAGTAATGCGAGTCCTACGTCGATAAAGATGAAGTCTAGCTCATAGTCTGCACCTGGTGATCTTAACATGTATTTTGTAGCAAACCCAAATCCAAGAATTGTTCCGAGTGTTAAGGTCCATCCCGCAATTTGTCTAGCCTTTCCTTTCAAGCCATAGTAATCAATTGCGATGAAAGTTACCATGATCGCGATGAGAGTTGCCAAAATGTGCCAATGCCCCACATTGAAGGAATATTCAATCGCCCAGTACGGCTCATTTCCAGTGTACTGACCTCCACCCTCTATGAACGCTTCGTCTCGGAATTTCGCGAGATTGATTCCAACATAAATGCCTGGCACAGTGCTGACTACATTAACCCAGATTAACTGGAAGTATAAGCCTAGCTTCACCGGGTCTTTGAAAATCGCAATAGTTTTTTCCGCCGCACTCGCATCTGTGAACTTGTCTCCCAACTGTTCTTTGCTAATGCCAATCCACCCGTAAACAGCAGTGATTATTCCAACAATTAGCAACAATCCCGCACCCACATTAATGACTTTATGAGCTCCATCCCATGGAGTAATCACAAGCCAGGCTCCAACTGATAGAATGATCACACCAGGTGTGAATACAATCTGGCTAATCTTAAACCAAATTCCTTCCATTTTTGCAAATCTGATGGTTAATAACAGAACCGCGGCAGCCAGAAGCGCGACCATGATGTGAAGGTGCGAAACAATCATTTCATAATATGTCCATCCTGCATTATTGTTCTCACGACGAACAATGGTTTCCATCAAGCGCGGCACTAGAGTTGAAATATTTTCGTAAGTCACTTCACCCGTATGTCTGTTATATACCGGCTCTGTAACATTCGGGTAATTGGGATCTGTTCTTCCAAAATTCGAAGCAGCAATTGCAGCAATAATTGCTGAAATCATGATAGCGATTGAAGTAGTGGCGAGGTTTACGTATTCCCAGTTCCTTCCGAGAACAATTGCATCTGGGTTTTCCTCATTGCTTGGAAAGTTTTTCGTTGGCCAAATTGTTATGACAAATAGGATCGCCCCATAGAACGTTACGCTCTGCCCTGCAATGAACAACCCATGCCAGATCCAATTCTCGGAGAAATATGCAAAAATCATTGCAGAAATACTGACGGTCATTGATCCAATGAAGAGGGTCCATTTTGCATGTGGCTCTATTGAGGGCCTTGTTTCGAACCAATCCATAAAGAAAAAGACAACCGCCACGAGGAAGGGTGTTGCCAGTGCATGATAAATAAGAATTGCTCTTTCCTCATGCCGGGCGTCCGATAACCCTTTGATCAGAGGGAAAATGTACTCGAGAATAGGCACGTCTCCAAATCGGTCAACCATTGGACCGCTAAATGTGGCTAAGAACAAAACCACAATAAACTCGTACACTATAATCAGCGCGATCAGACCCGAATAGCTCCTTAGAAATTCGGATATTTTCTCTGGATTTGACATCACAATAATTATCGAACAAGATTTATTAACTTTACTTCAAATTTTTGCCTAGTAATGACCAAGGAAATTCGTTTTTGGATCAAATTCTCCAAAAAAAAGTTACCAAAATGTTAGTAACCAACTAAGCAAAAACACAAGTGCAATTGTTTTCGAAAAAATTACCTACCTGTATTCTCAGAGATGGGCTTAATGACGAGCACTCCTTCAATTTCTTTTTCTGGCATTATCTCGTCTTTCCAAGAATAAACGTTGTACTCTCCTCGAAGCCATAGTTCTTTGAGATCCTCATAATGCTTACTTCCTAGCTGTCCTGATTGCCCTAGTGAAGTGATGATCCTAGTTCCAGTCATGTCTGCAGTATCGACGAGCATCCTAAAGCTAATACTCCACGCTTTGTTATCAAATGGTGCCTCTGGGGCAATCGCCGTTTGATAGGGCGTATCTGTGTTTCCCGGAATCGGAACTGGCTTCGCATTGAAAATATAATTCATCGGAGGAGTGATGTCAAATGCATGAGGAAAAACAGCTTGATGGATGCGCCCATACCTCCAATTCTTTGGTCTTTTACCCAGTTTTTTGACCAGGAACCGTCTTGCTTCAAGAAGACCTTTTCGAATGACAGACTCCTTTCCACCAGCAACTCTTATCCATTCTGATTTTGGATTGCTAAGTAACCGCAAGAGAAATGGCATATCATGACCATAAAACTCAGAATATGGCAGAATTAGAGGGTGAAAGCCCACTCCCATGATCTCATTAACTTGGGTAGCATCTAGCTTGGTCAAAAGTATTTCTCTGACCATGTAATATCTCGCCACCTCATAAATTGAGGCTCCAGGACTATCTACGGCCATGCGATAATCCCACTCTCGGAGAATCTCCACAAGTTCGAGTATTTTGTTGTCGTTCTGTTTGTCGAATTCTACGCTTAGAATGTGGGACACCAATTCTTCTGCCGGAATACAATAAACGTCTCTCATTATGTCATTACATTCTTCCAAAGTCAGTTTTTCGCCGGTTTCGATTCTGGCTTCAATTAAATCCGTTATCCGTTTTGCTCGATATCCATTCATCCAGACATTCCCTAGAAAATAAGGATAGTCTTCAGAAACGATCTTATTATTTGCGGTTACAATGAATCCAGCCTCAGGATTTAGAGCATGCGGCATTTCCTCAAATGGAATATATCCCGTCCATTCAAATTCACCCGTCCAACCTGGAATGGGTACTTCGCCAGTGTGCCCCTCTTTTCTGATAGGTGTTTTACCTGTGCACCAATATCCAATATTACCTTCAACGTCTGCATATACGACATTCAATTGGGGTGCCGTTATCATTTTCATCGCTTCGACGAAGTCGTCCCAGTTTTTCCCATCGTTGAGTAACTTCCATGCTTTTATTACATTAGTGGGTTGGAGAGCCACATCTTTGAGAGAGATTTCGTAGCCTGTCTTTGGATCCGTTATGCCTGGAAGAATTGGGCCATGAATCGTCAGCAAGACCTCTTCAATATGAATCCCCTTCTTGTCTTTGACTACAATTTTCTCTTCAATTATCTCTAGTGCCTTCTCCTCTCCGTTGAAATGATAAGTCTTCTTCTCACGATTTATTTGCTCAACATAAGTATCGGCACAATCTGTGTATGCTAAAGTCATTCCCCAAGAATAGTGCAAGTTCTGCCCCACCAATATCAAGGGAATTCCTGGAACTGTTACTCCACCCACCTTTGTCTTTTTCTTCTTATTCTCAAGAACTTGTTCGTACCACAAGCTTGGAGTGGAGAGAGCTAAGTGCATATCATTTGCAAGAAAAGGTTTTCCTGAAGCTGTATGCTTTCCTGAAATGACAAATGAATTTGACCCTCCCGCTTTTCCCAGAAAAGGCCCCTTCATTGCTTTGAGAATTCCATTCTCATCAAATGCTCTGAACTCAATACCATTCTGCAAAATGATGCTGTTCTGGAAAGGATAAGAAATGTTTAGCTCCTTAGCCAAGCTTTCTCCGACGAGTGAAAGAAGCTTTGCTCTTATCAGTTCGCCATACCATGCGTGTGAAAGTTGCCAAATCATTACCCTCGCAAAAGCCATGACGTCTTCTGGAACCCATTTTGTAGGCTTGTGCTTTACTAACTTGAATTCAATGGGCAACGTAAACAAGCTCGAGGAAAGATAAGCATTGATCCCTTCTACGTAGGCTTGCACTATTTCTCTGTCTTCATCACTTAGTTTACCGGTGTCCTCCTCCCCTAGACGAGCAAAACCGATTATTCGAGAAACACAATCAGTATCAAGGGCGATTTCCCCAAAAACCTCTGCAAGCGTGCCTTTGGCAACGCGACGGTTCAACTCCATTTGCCATAGCCTATCTTGGGCATGAACAAAGCCTTGACCAAAATACATGTCGTAATCATTGTTTGCCGAGATGTGTGGTATCCCTTTCTTATCCCGCACAATTTTGATTGAAGCTCGGGGGCCAGGTATCTCAATTGTCCCATCGATTACTGGTAAGCTTTTCTTACTCATTAGGGTGAAGAGCGGCTTTAGGAAAGTGCCCAAAAGACGGTAACCCAGAGGCATTGTTTTTATTGATATACGAGACTAATTATTACTTTCGGGCATGGTGT
>JALTMP010000141.1 GCA_027001645.1 Candidatus Heimdallarchaeota archaeon | reverse complement strand
CCCTTGTCCGTTTCCTACAAATGGGTTATCTGCTGGGATTGAGTATTCTCTTTCTCCTTCCTTTTTGTTAACATCTATCCGTAATATAGATCCAAGTAGCGTTTTCCGATTTTGACCATTGCCTTGAGGGTCTCCGGCAGCACCCCCATCTCCCAATGCAATGTATAAAAACCCATCAGGGCCAAAAGCGATTTGCCCTCCGTTGTGATTACTATAAGGCTGTTCAACTTCGAGAATAACTGTCTCTGCTGTTGGATCAGCTATTGGTGCAGTAGACAATGAGATACTCACTTTGAACTTGGAAATAACGGTTCGCCGAGGATCTTCAGTTGTGTAATCAACATACATTAGCCCATTTTCGGAAAAGTTTGGGTGAAGTGCTAGTCCCAAAAGACCCATTTCTTCACCCTCACGCGAAACCTTGTTTGCAATGTCTAAAACTAGCGACTTTTGAGAAACGGTCGGTGAATTTCTGAACGAATAAATTCTTCCTCCTTGTTCCGCAACAAAGAAGAGGTTCAGATCACTACTGAACTGGATATCCACTGGCCTTTCAAAATCAAGAAGTGGGAAGGCAACATCAACGATAAACGAACCTCTCTCTCGTTCTGTGATAGCATTGAAAAGAAGAAAAACTCCCCCGGTTAGTCCAAATAGTACTACCCCCCCTATGAGTATAAACTTTAGATTAGGGTGAGCCATGTCTGTCATATTTCTTATTGTTGCTTAGTAACTTTTCTCTCATGGAATCGCTTCCTTAACCGGAATTTCGTTCGAGTTCTTTGTTGATTTTGGAACAACTTCCGGGTTGGAATAGCAAACCTTCCGTTCATTCGAAATTACCCTACGAGAGGCCGTCAAAGCACAAAGTTGGACTTGGTTTATCTTATACCACGTTAACTATTATTTGAGGTGAAATGAAGGATGAATTGCCCACAGATGTACGAGATCTTAATTCAGAACAAAGCAAGCAGGAGAGATGTTCGGTCATACTGATGATCGATGAAATCGGAAGAGGGAGCGATTTTCCCTTCCTACTTGACCTTTTGGCTCATCTTTAGAAGTTCTTCAAATGGCTGAAAGGTCTTTTTCCTTTAGAAAACATTGTGCATGGTTTTTCTTTACTGGTTCTGGCTCTCCCAATCTATAAAAACCAAGAGATCCACTGTTAAATTGTGAAATATAAGGGAGTAATTTTTGATTTATTCGGAACCCTTGTTCCTGCATTCCTTCGGGATGCTTACGTTCAGAATCTAAATCAGATGGCTGAAATTCTTGGCGTTTCTTCTGAAGAATTTATCAACTACTGGTTTGGAGAAACATGGGAGAAACGTGCGAAAGGGGTTTTCTCCAGAATTGAAGAGAATATTGAATACATCGTCCAAATCTTGGGTAAAAACCCTGATGTGGAATTGACTCGTAGAGCTGTAGAAGTGAGAATTGAGTTCATGAGAAAACAAATGACTCCAAAACCAGAGGCTATTGATGTACTCACTACCTTGAAACAGTTAGGGTACAAGGTGGGCCTCATAAGTGATTGTTCTGCAGAAGTCGCTGCTCTTTGGCCTGAAAATCCCCTCGCGAAATATTTTGATTCGACCGTTCTTTCTGTATTGTCTCGAACCATGAAACCAGACCCCAAAATATACTTGCTTGGTGCCAGTGAACTGGGTCTTGATCCTCATGAAATCGTATATGTCGGCGACGGAGATAGCAACGAACTGGAAGGAGCCCGAAATGTGGGAATGTTGCCGGTTCTAATCCGAGATTCAAATGAAGACAACGAGCATCGCATAGTTGATGTTTCAAAGGAGTGGAATGGCCTCAGAATTGATTCGCTAAAGAACTTGCTCACTCTTCTCGAAACACTGTGATCCATTTATACCATGGCTACCTTTCAAGAAAAATCAAGGATTTAACATTCACGGGAAATGTTTTTCCAGCAATTGGCTTGTCTATGTCTAAATAATCTCCTTCTTTTAGAGTAATCTCATCGATGAACAATATTGGACATGACAAATTAGTACTTCGGGCAATAACATTGCCAGCACTATTGGCTATATCCGTCCTAAAAACAGCGACTAGAGCAATTTCTCTCGAAGAAAATACGCTCTGAATTCCCCTCGCTAAACATTCTAAAACCTCATAAGATGGCGCGATCGGGTCTTCAAAATATAGCGCAAACATTTCATCTATTTGACGATCATTCATTTTCAGGCTTTTCCTAATCTCATGCGCAATCTGATCCCAGCCCGGAAGAGGAACTCCGAGTTTAATCGGAACGACTGGTAAGTTACGCAATGGGAACGAAATATGCTTATTCTTGAATGTCGTTGATCCCGAGACGCGAAGCGTGAACATACCTGCTCCAATTACTGTTGCGCGTATTTTTTGTCTTGGCTCTACAATGGTCCATCCCTGTTCAATCGCGATCTTTCTAATACTGTTTGCTAATGGCTCACCAAGATCGTTTGTTTCGAAGTTTTTCCCGTAGACGAGTTCTCCAACGCCTCCACTGATTGAGATGACACAGTTTTTTGGCGACGCTGCATATTCGAATGGCGTTTCCTCAAGCTCTTTAGTTAAGGGGGTTTTTTTGCCTGAAATGTATGAGAAAAGCGCTTCAGAAAGGATCTTGGCAATGTACTGTTTTTCCTCATCACTAATTGCTTCCCCTACCTTGTAGGATCGGTTCAGTCTTTTGAAAAAACGCCGTAATGGTTTTTCAATACGAATTATGCGATTAGCCTTATCCCACTGTATTAGCCGAGCACCAACTTCGATGCATCCTGTTTCAACAACCCTGCCATTGTCAACCAACGCAACATTACTCGTTCCTCCCCCGATATCAATATTCAAGATGGGTTTTCCTAAGTCTTGACTTAATTCCAGCGCACCAGAGCCTAAGGCACTAAGCAGTGATTCCTGATTCGGTCCAGCCACTGCAGCAACAAACCGCCCCATGGTCATTGAGAGCCCCTCAACAACAGTTTGAGCATTTTCTCGTGTAGCAGTCATTCCAGTAATAATTACGGCTCCTGTATCAAATTTCAGCTCCTTAAGGCTCTCTTCGCTTCTCCACCGCGTCAAAATCTCCCTCACTTTTTGAAAATCAATTTTTCCTGTTTCTTCCAAAGGCGTGTTTACAATTGGACTTAGCCAGAGAATCTCTCTTTTTGTAACATCCCATCGTCCTTGCTCTACATTTTTTTCTAATAGTAATGACGAGGCGATCATGTGCATGGTTGAGGTACCAAGGTCGACTCCAACACTAATTAGTTCTTTTCTCCTACTTTGAGTTTCCAATGTTTTTTCTGCTTCTGCCATTTGGGGCTCAACCGAAGCTCTGTTTGTTGCTGAATAACTTTTTCTACTTGATGGTAATGGGCTGTACATTGTAGGTACTGCCTTAAGATTGAGCTTTGGCTATCGATGCTTGAAAACTTTTTTAGGCTGTCCGATATGATGCCAAATTATGTCAGATGTAGAACTTGAACAGCAAAAGCGCAGTGCCAATCTTGTGCTCATGACTCTTTTAATTCCGACGATATTGTACCCCGTTCTTACCCTGCTGGTCTCCTCTTTTTTGATGGAGGACGTTGCGGAACCTGTTCCAAAAGACACGCGCCTGCTCATTGGAGTGGCATTGTTGGTTTTAGCTCTCGCTTCATTCTTGATTAATCAACTCTTCCTCCTCCCCAAGGCAAGAAATGAAAGAGAAAAAAACCCCATCTATGCGATTACCCCCATGATTCTTTCAGAATTCATCAGTTTCTATGGGCTCGCCTACAGCCTCTCGGGTGTCTTCTTGGTAGGGACTATTGATTGGACAATCACTGGGATCCTCTACTTGTGGGGTTTTGTCTATGGCCTCCTAATATTTTCTGAAATGAAGTTCTAAAACCTCTCCAAACCACTGAACTCCAACACCGGCTCTTTTCCTCTCTTGCATTATCATTTAGTTCTCTGAGAGCAAATTACATATTTCATATTATTCTAATTAGGACGAATGAGCTCATTAGTCATCAAGAACGCTTCCCATGTGTACACTGGCAAAACGCTTCTTCAAGACAGGAGCATTGTATTAGAAAAAGGAAAAATCTTGGAGATCCTTCCTGCTGGAAAAGAAATGGAATACTTGAATCTTGGGGATTACGAGCAGATTGACGCTTCCGGAAAAACTGTAATTCCTGGTTTTGTGGACTCCCACACACATGCTGTGTTCGCTGGTGACCGTGCATTCGAGCTGGGCATGAAACTTGAAGGCAAAACATATTTGGAAATCCTGGAAAAGGGTGGAGGTATTGCTTATACTGTCAATCAGACTAGAAACGCATCAAAGGAGGAGCTATTAGATTCGTTACTGAAACGGCTTGATCAGTTTTTGCTTCATGGAACTACGACAATTGAAGTCAAGAGCGGATATCACCTTGATGTTGAAGGAGAGTTACTTGCTCTAGAAGTTCTTGCCGAAGCTGACGCAATTCACCCGATCAAGATTGTTCCTACCTTTCTTGGAGCCCATCTAGTTCCTCAAGAATTCAAGAGCAATCCAGACGACTATGTTTCCTTGATTGTTGATGATATGCTTCCTTTAGTTAAAAAACAAGGAATTGCTAGATTTACAGATGTTTTCTGCGACGAGGGAGCATTTTCTGTTGACCAAACAAGAATAATATTAGAGAAAAGTCTCAATCTTGATATCCCTGTTCGTGTTCACGGAGAAGAGATAAAACGCACCGGAATCAGCAGAATTGCCGCTACTGAATATAACGCCGCTTCTGTTGACCATCTTCTGAAAGCAACAGTCGACGATCTTCAAATTATGGCGGAAAATAAAACTGTCGCCGGTGTTATGCCTATGGGACCCATTGCTCTTTTTACCCACGATTTTGTCCCGTTTTCACGATTAAAGGAGGCAGGCGTGGAAATCGCTTTAGCAACAGATTTCAATCCTAATAGTTATCTCCAGAACATGTTTCTGACCATTGGCCTTGCCTCGTATTTCGCTGGTTTTCCCCCCAAAGATGCTCTGCGAGCAGCGACTCTTGGAGGAGCAAGGTCACTTCAATTGGAAAACGTTGGCTTGATTCAGCCCGGTTTTCTAGCAGATCTAGTGATTATTGATGCTCCAAGTATTGATCACATTCCATATTATTTTGGCAAGAATCTAGCTCACACTGTTATTGCTAGGGGAGAAGTAGTAGTACGAGGATTCAAAAAGATTGAGAGAAGAGAAGATGATGTTCTTGAGTGATTTTTTAACATCCACTCAATTCAATATGCAGAAGCAACGTACACGACATCCCTTGCTTTGTCCCCACACACTACACAAGGGGCAAAGACTTTCTCTTTCTCTCCAAGCTTAGTTCCTCTAATCTCTACAGAGATTCTTTCCTTGAGAACATCTGAGCACTTCTCGTTTCCGCACCAATTGGTTCGAATGATGCCTCTTCTCTCCGCATAGATCTTTTCCAGCTCATCCAGTGTCTTTGCTTCCGACGTTACTTCTTCCAAACGCTTCCATGCTCGTTCCCTCAAGGAGCTTTCAATGGCTTCAAGCGTTTCTTTCACCTTCTGTACTAATTCCTCGCGGGAAACTGTGAGTTTCTCACCATTATCCCTCCTTACGAGTACTGCTTGGTTCTTTTCAACGTCGCGAGGTCCGACTTCAATTCTTAGAGGAACCCCTAAAAGCTCGTACTGGTTGAACTTCCATCCCGAAGTATAACTGTCCCTTAAATCGGCTTTCACTCTAATTCCTTGTTCTTTCAGCTCTGCTACGATCTCG
>JALTMP010000140.1 GCA_027001645.1 Candidatus Heimdallarchaeota archaeon | reverse complement strand
TGAAAGGAGTGTTACATTTTATGCTCCAAAAATGTCAGTGGTTCTTGACGTTCCAGCAATTTCATCAATGAACGAGGACATCTTGTTGAAAGTAACTATTTCTGGAGCCGGGAGCTTCAAATCTGGTGGAACACATTACATCGAATACCGTCCTCAAGGGGGGACTTGGACAACGATTGCCAACTTAAAGCCAATCAAAGGAACACAAGAATTTTCATTTCCAACACCAAATAAGGTGGGAACCTACGAATACAGGGCGTCGATTGAGCAAAATTACCAAGGACGAGTGTATAGTTCTATCAAAACACTGACCGTTTCGACTATTCTCGTAGGCATGTATGATTTTCTCATTTCACAAAAGGAGGACACTTATATTACTGGAACAACCATCAATAATCGCGTTGCAGCAAAGTTTTACAAGCATGCTCATCATCATGGAAGGGCCACAAGAGAATTAGTCGGTTACGCAGGGCAGGGGCTAGTTGCTCAAACTGAATTCATGTTTAAATCATTGTATTCATGGTCATGGGCACCTGGCCTATATTTCCAATATCCTGTTGGGACAAAAGTCTATACTTTTGGGCTTCGTGTCCAAAGCGGCGGCTTCATTTACGTATATGTCCCTGGCGCGTCTTATTATACAAAACGCATCTCTTCTAACACATGGTATGAATTTCAAATCAAAATATACAAAGGAGATACACCCGGCTTAACGTATTTTTCAGCATATTACCGCGTTTCTGGAACTGAGACATGGCTAACACTGCGAGAAAAAATCAGCTTTTCCGTGGATATCGAAAGCGCTGATCCTATTCTAGGAATTGGCACAAATAGAGACTCGGATTATAGTTCACCGGGAGGAATTGACCACTATTATTTTGCCAGTACCACTGCACGAATGTTAGACGACTTTGATGGTGACGGCTTAACAGACGAAGAAGAACAAATATGGAGGGCTTTCGGAATTGATATTTCTCCAACAAACCCGGATAGTGATGGAGATGGGCTTAAAGATGGCATCGAACTGAGACAAGCATATAGCTACAATATTCTGGAAATAAACAAAACCGGATCAGATGCTGTAAATAGCGTTACTAAACAGCTTCCATTCAAAATCGATCCCACAATGGTAGGTTCTTGGGCTTACAGTAACCCAACCGTTGCTGATACAGATGGAGATGGCTTGTCTGATAGAGAAGAATTCATTATTGGCTCAAGCCCAGCAAGCAAAGATACAGATGGCGATGGTATTCTCGACTCTTCTGATAATGCTCCATTAATCTACGATTCGCAAGGGCCAGCACTTGTCAATATTTCCGGCCAAAGTTTTGATTTTGGCGATGTGGTGATCACGGTTCCTTCAGATCCTAACGGAGTTTATTTCTACTCGGAGACTATTGGAAATAAAATATATTTCGTTGCTGTTTACCAAGATCCTCGTGGAATTGACAAGATTCATATTCGACAAATCAATGGAAACTTTAGCTCAACGTCTAATTATGGCGATACAACGGATCCCGTACCAGTGTTACTAGTACTTGAAAAACCGAAATTATTCAGTTACAACGTCTCCATTAAGGCTTATGACATCTATAATGGCTATGAATATATCAACTCTGAAATCAATATTCGTGTAGATTCATTATTTTCAGAGTTGATTAATACTGCAGCAGATCTCATTACTGCTGGAGTCGATTGGGTAGTTACCCAAGTCTTTAGTCTAGGCGAATGGGTCATGGATATGAGTGAAAATGCTATAAATACGGTAAAAACTTGGGTTGAAGGATATATCGATACTGCGCTCGAATCGTTGAAGAGTCTAACACAAACACTGATGGAGCCAATAACAGACACAATGCTATCACTCATAATGTCGCTACAGAAAGCCATAAACTCATATCAACCAGGAACTTTGGACACGTTCATTCAAAATCAGTTCAAGCCACTAATTGATACTCTAGACATGATCGGCAACTTATTGGCTGATTACTCGGACATAATTAATCTTCTAAATACAGGACTCGATCTTGCTCTCAACCTTAATCCTGTTGGGCTTGCAACGACAGCTTTATCTTTCGCGGCCACGACTGCCATGAGTGCCACTGAACTTGCTAATCGATTTGATTCTGACCAGTTAACAAATAATGCCATTGATTACTTTAGCTTTTTAACGCTCACCTTGATCGATAGTTCCGGGGCTGATTCAAGATTCCCGCTTCCTTTATTCCCAGTGAATCGAGACAAATTAGATCAACTACTCAATGATATTTATAAAACAGTCATTGCTCCAGTTGGTGGTGCCCTCCAAACTTTGTGGGATAACCTTACGAAAGATCCAGTAGGGACACTAGGATCAGCTCTAACAGTTTCTCAATTAATTATCTTATTCATATCGATGGCTGAAATCCTAAAAAAGGAATACAAGAAAACTCGAGACGTAAGTGAATACATTGGCCTAGTACTTAGCGGTTCGGGCCTCTTTTTCAGTCTCTTAAGTGAATCACCGGAAGCCAAGAACGATGAAAAACAACAAAAGATCTATACAGCACTTGGTTTCAGTATATCGACCTTTTCTATGCACTACAGTATTTTTTCAATCTTCTACAAAATTGCCGACAAAAAGCCTATTACGAAATTAGAATGGATTGGAACAGGAGTATCGATTCTTTCACAACTGGTTTCCATGCTTAAGTTAATGAATATACCTGCCTCACAGCAGAATTAGAAAATTCGGTAGAACCTCTCCTTCTATCATTTTCCTTTTTGACTGATATTTATAGTAGATTCCTAGCGCAGCTCCTTAATAAGCGATGAACCTTTTAATTATGGAAATGATTTCACATTCATTTTGCCAATTGATTTGAAGGGATATCCAGATTGGAATGAAGGTTTTCCTTGTAGGCTTACATTAAGAGAACAAGAGAACTTTCTATTGGATTAGCTAGTGTTAAGCCAAGAGTCAAAATACATGCATGTATACACAAAAAGTTCTAGCAAGAACCCTATTCATGAGCAGAACTAAGTGCGCTTTGAGTAGTGGAAAGTTCGGAGTGAAATCGTGCTACATAAATAACAAGCATTAGTAAGATCAATTAGATCCTGTGATGAGCCTAGAGCGAACTGATTTGTGATGAGCGACTTCTTCTGAGGATCTCTTACGCATTACGCTCAGAAATTAACCTTTTATGTCAGCTTATTTTTTCTCGTCAGATAAAATTTGGCATAAAAATAGCCTGTGAGCGCCCCGATTACATGCGCAATCACATTTACAGAGACGTTTGTACCGGAGCTCGAACCACTCAGTACTAAGAAAATGAGTACTACGAAGAACGCTGTCTTGGAGGTAATCATTTTTTGCTCTCTTAGCTTGACAACAACAAAAGCTAGAACTCCGAAGACTGCACCGCTTGCTCCGATACTTACAACATTAGGAGGTGAAATGAGAGCAGAAACCACATCCCCCACAAAGCCAGAAATAAAGTAAACCGTGAATATTTCTCTCTTGAATCCTAGCTCTTCTCCCCTTAGCCCGAAGATTAGGAGAAAAAGGAGATTTCCAAGCAAATGAGCGATAGAAGCATGAGTGAACATTGCCGTAATAAGTTGCCACCAGTACCAGGGCATCAAGCTATTTCTGGACACGCCCAAGATTATCAGCATTTTCGGAGAAGTTGCAATAATCGACCCTCCTAAGATCGATGTGAAAACATATACTACAATGTTCGCTAGGGCAAGTTGCACTGAAGCATATTCCCTAAGTGGCTTTTCTTCTGATAGGGAGGTACTTCCTCGAATTGTCTTATGACGCTTTTCCATGGAGATCCAATATTGGATACGTCGCTATGCAGAAAAACCTATTTGAGACATACCTTTTGCATCTTATGGGTAAGCTAGTAAGATTAAAGTGATCATTGCGTTGTATTTGTAGTCTTAAAGAATGAGAACTGATTTGCAAATGCTTTTTCTCAGTCCCCAAGTTGTACACGTAATAAGAGAATCTTCACATGAAAAATCAATTCTTGCGTGGTTTCGTCGCATCTAACGAAAAATTTGGAAAAATTTTTCTAAAGGCTGTATCGAGTCTTTTTTTAACTAAGTGAATAGAGGTACAATGGGTCTGTGGAATAGATATCGTTACTGTAGATTGAGACCAGAGCTTGGACTATCATGAGGCGAACTCCAATGGTAACTGCGAAATTTATGATCGAACTACTCATCGCGTTGCTTCTTCTTACACTTGGGACTCTTTATCACCGTAGAACACGAGGCTTTTCTCGAGAAGCCAAATTCTTCACATACGCGCTTGTGTTTGGTGTGATCGCTGCTTCTTTGGCTCTACTTAGAGCTAGTCTAAAATATTTCCAAATCAAAACCCCGAACTTAAGCTCCCTTATTCTGGCCTTGGAACTTTCGTTCTATGTCATTCAGTATTTCTTGACGCTGATCTTTTTTGAATGGCTTCACAGAGACGAACCCCAATGGCAGATTATCGGAATGGCTGGTATTCTCGCAGGAATTGTTCTAGCTCTGAATGCAATGTTCCCAATAACCTCGTTCTCACCGGGCGTAGAATTTCTCTGGGACACTTCGTACACGGGCCTTGGTTTGTTCGTATTTGCTCGTGGCTCATTTATTTTCTATAAGGCCTATGAATTGACAAAAGATGAATTGTCGCAAGTCCAGAGTTACTCACTTTTTTCAATCACGCTGGGGTTCTTGTTAGAATGGTTTGCTTCTCCAAACAATCCGATTCATGTAGACCATGAAGAACTATACAACTTTGCCCAAGGCGCGAAGATTTTGGGTATTTTCCTTTTTGTGCTTGTTTACATTCTTAATCCCAAGCATTTGTATCGCCTACCAGTTAGTCTGTATTCCCTTGTTGCTTTTACCAATGAAGGAAGAATAATTGCTCTGCTAAGACTGAAGCTCCCAAACGTGGAAAATGATTTTACACGACAAGAGAATTTGAACTTGGGCAGATCAATTCAAGAAATAATGAAGGATGCTTTGCATTTTCGCGGAAGGATCAATAGTATACGAACTGAAAATGCTACCATTCTCTTCGCTCACGGAAAATATCTGGGAATCGCGCTAATGGCAGGGAAAAGTACACGGTTCTTGCAAGGAGCCCTAAATACCTTGGTTGAAACACTTGATCGTGCTTATCCCAACTTGCAATCGGAGTCAAGCGTGTCAGCACTAACACAGTACGATATTGTTCCCATAATAAAAGGAGCATTCCCATTTGTTGATGTAGCCTAGTTTTCTAGAGGCAAGTTGATTGTCATTCACCTTTTACTTTTCACTTTATTTGCTACCACAAGGAACATTGGCATAGAATGGGAAAGGCTTGGAACGACTTGTTGTCAGTACGCATAACCAATAATTCTTGCATCGTTCACACTTGCCCTCTGACTATGAAAGCCTAGATCTTTTCGTTGCGTAACTTCCTAATAGAAAAACGAGTAAGCATACGTGTGGGCATTAAGAAAAATCCCCTTCAGATGTTTGAATTCCTTTCTTCAGACAATCTAACGCCTCGATGTAGCGGGAATGAGACAGCCTACAAGATCAGATCATTCTCGTATTCACCAAAATGTGAGTCGTGCGAGGCTATTGATTTAGGTTTTACAAATAGACTATTTTTCGGTGATAATCACCAAGTTATGTGTTACCTGCTTAACCAGGGATTCTCAGAAGCATTTCAAATGATATACATTGATCCGCCATTTTTTAGCAACAAGGAGTATTACGTTTCCAAGAGAATCAAAAGAAAGAATGGCGATGAGGTAAGAATACAACAAGTTGCATACAGCGATATTTGGAACAACCTCCAAAATTATTTACAGTTTCTTTATCCTCGACTAGTTTTAATCAGACAACTTCTAAAGAAAGATGGAACCCTGTTCGTACATTTAGATTGGCATGTGAGCCACTATGTTAAGATCCTGTTGGATCATGTTATGGGATCTGAGAACTTTAGAAACGAGATTATCTGGTGCTATACTGGACCAAATCGTTCCAAGCAAGATTTTCCAAAAAAACATGACGTCATTTTTAGATATTCAAAATCAAAGAAAGTCAAGTTCCACCCTGTTTACGTTCCCTATCGTTCAGGCATTCACGACACACGAGGCACTGCGATGCGATATCAAGGCAAGTCTGTTGATTTCTCAGAAAAAGAAAGCCGAGGAAAGCAATTGGAAGATTGGTGGGTTGATGTTTGGGCAGCGGAGAGATACAGAAGTGATTTTTCATATTACGCCACTGAAAAGCCCAAAAAGTTACTAGAAAGACTGATCCTTTCGTCAACGGATAAAGGTGATCTTGTAGGTGATTTTTTTGCGGGATCTGGAACTACCTTGGTGGTTGCAGAGGAAACAGGAAGAAAATGGATTGGTGCAGATTACTCTCTTCATTCAGTGAACTTGAGTAGAGCAAAACTCATTCATTCTCCACAATCTAACGCCACTCTCGATTCTGGTTCGAGAGAAGAATGGTTTCATGAATACGTGTCGGTTGGCAAAAATAACTCCTTTGAGTTCTCAAATGTCGACCTGATAGAAGAATACTTGTCATGGGAGCATATCATGAAAGATGGGAGAAAAAATCGCTTTCAGAAAGGGGAAAACAACTTCGAGATCTTCAATATTATGAAGTTATCAGAGCATATCCAGAGATACCTACAGAATACTAAAAGAAAAACCATACCCGAAATAATAGTTGCGTATCCGATGAATTTGATCAAGGGTCTTGATGTTCTCAAAATCTTTCCTCAGAGTTTGCAAGAACAGATTCTTAAACGCCACGTGTTTTTCTGGGAGCAACCATTTGTGAACCTCGAATTAATCGGTACCGACGAATTATTGCTTAGAGTTAGGGAATACTCCCATCCAAACTACTTTATCGACTCGTTCTTTGCCAAATATGACTTGAAAGAAAATGAAAGAATAGATCAAGTCCTCGTTTCAAGACTAGATACAGAGGAAAAAGCACTGCAACCCATATTCTATTGGAATAGACTAGTTCAGCAGGAACCTAGTGAATCTTCTGAATTCCTACTGAAACCTATTGGAAGGATACATCGCTCTCTGGTATCTAAATCAGCAGAATACGTGGTTGAAATAGTTGATCTTCTTGGCCTGTCTTCATTCTATTTCTTTCCACAAACTCTTAGTCTCTAGTTCTCTTGTTATTGTTATTCCTCATCAAGCAGTTTAAAGCTTATTTTGACTCTTGCTCGATACTGGACAATCTCGTCTCCATCGATTCGTCCATCTAATTTTATGACTTCAACAATTCTCAAATCTTTCAGGCTTTTTGCAGCTTTCTTAACTGCTGCTCGAACCGCATCATCGAATCCGTGGGGAGAAGAGCCCACAATCTCGATAACCTTATACACTTTACCATCTTCCATGAAACCCGCTCCATTGAATTGATTACTTTCTAGAGGGAGTAAGAAATTATGAACTTTTCGTGAGATTTTAGTAGCATTCACGCGATTCGTAGAGAAGAGTACATTTGTAGTTTCTAGCCATTTTGTACGGTTTGAAACGGTTTAGTTTCATTTGCCAGAGACTCCTAACGAAATTCTTAAATGAAACACTATGAAGAGTAAGATGATAATTTCAGCTTTTTGCGAAATGGGCACGTAGCTCAGCAAGGCAGAGCGGTGGGCTTTTATTCCCTGTTGGGAAAAGACACCCACTGGTCGGGGGTTCAAATCCCCTCGTGCCCGCCATAACTTTTTCATAACCTAGTAGTTGTGAAATATTTAGTATTCGATTTACCAAATATTCGGATTTGGGTATTTTTTGAACGGTTATTTGACACAAGTATTCAATATTATATGGAAAAAAAATATTAACTGACGCCCAGATATTTTAATGGATCACTATGTCAACAGAAACAACAGCAAAGAAACCAATTGATTTCGCCCGAGGACTTGAGGGCGTACATGTTGCCACCACTGCCATCAGTTGGATTGATGGTCAGAATGGTGTTCTGCTCTATAGAGGTATTCCCATAGAGGAAATCGCCGAGCATTCAAGTTTTGAAGAAACATCTTATCTCATCCTGTACGGGAAGTTACCAACCAAGCAACAATTAGAGGAGTTCGATGCGGCGCTTAAGAAGAATCGAGAAATCCCGGATGATTTATTGGACGTCATTCGAAAGTTCCCCAAAGATACTCACTCAATGCACGTGATCCGGACCGCGATTTCTTTCTTGGGAGGGTTCGATCCAAATGCCGAGGACAATAGTCCAGAGGCGAATTATGAAAAGTCCATCAAGATCATTGCTAAATTCCCAACGGTAGTTGCAGCCGCCTCAAGAATTCGCAGAGGATTAGAAGTCGTCTCACCAGATCCGAACTTATCAATGGCCGCTAACTTCTTGTACATGATGAGTGGAGAGAAGCCCACTCCTGAAGAAGAAAAGATCATGGATACAATCATGATTTTACACATAGAACACGGAATGAATGCATCAACTTTCAGTTCCATTGTAACAATTTCTACTCTTTCTGACATTTATTCAGCGATCACTTCAGCAATTGCTACACTTAAGGGGCCACTTCACGGTGGCGCAAATGAAAGAGCCTTGCGCATGATCAAAGAAATCGGAACAAAAGATAACGCTCGACAGTACGTTGAGAACGCTTTGGCAAATAAGCAGAAAATCATGGGGTTTGGCCATCGAGTTTACAAAGCCTACGATCCACGAGCAAAGATATTACGAGGGTACGCGGAATCTCTTAGCAAGGCTCGTGGAGATATGAGTGGAATTGAGATTGCGGAAGAAATTGAAAAAACCATGATTGAAAAAGTCGGAGGAAAAGGGATCTTCCCGAACGTGGATTTCTACTCTGGCTTAGTTTACTCCCATCTCAATATCCCAATGGAAGATTTTACTCCGATTTTTGCAATGGCTCGAAGCGTTGGCTGGTGCGCCCATGTAATGGAGTATCTGGAGCAAAATAGGATTTTCAGACCTCGAGCAGTATACGTTGGTTCCAAGGACGCCCACTACATTCCAATTGAAGAGCGAACATAGATATGAGAGAAAAACTCCGTATCACCTCTTTATTCTGAAACGTTTTTTCTCCCCCTTTATTCTTTCTTGATAAAACACTCATTTCATGGCCTAATATCCTTACAAAAATTCATTTTGGCCTAATCAGTTCGAGAGGTCAAGGGAAGGAATCTTAAAGTAATAGTGCAAGAAGACTATCACGGCGATTCGAAATGGGAGAAAAAATAACCATTCAAGACGGAAAACTAGTTGTTCCCGACAATCCCATTATTCCCTTCATTGAGGGAGACGGGATTGGACCAGACATCACAAGAGCTATGAAAATTGTCTTGGACAAGGCAGTTGAAGTGGCTTATGGTGGAAAGAAAAAAATCGAGTGGAAAGAGATCTATGCCGGCGAAAAGGCAAATGAGCTGACTGGTAGCTACTTGCCTGAAGAAACACTAGACGCAATCAGAGAACATATCGTAGCAATTAAAGGACCTCTAACCACCCCTGTTGGTGGAGGATTCAGAAGCCTAAACGTTGGTCTTAGAAAGCTTCTAGATCTCTACGCTTGCATCCGTCCCGTAAAATGGATCAAGGGAGTCCCCTCCCCTGTGCGGCATCCTGAACATATGGACATGATTATCTTCAGAGAGAACACTGAAGATGTATATGCAGGAATCGAGTGGGCCAAGGACACAGAAGAGGCCAAAAAAGTCATCAAATTCCTTAAAGAAGAAATGGGAGCAAAGATCCGCGAAGATTCCGGAATTGGCATTAAACCAATCAGTGAGTTCGCAACCAAACGTCTCATGAGAAAAGCGATTCAATGGGCCATCGAGAAGAAGCGCAAATCCGTTACAATTGTGCATAAGGGAAACATCATGAAATTCACCGAGGGGGCCTTCAAACAATGGTGCTACGATCTAGCAAAGGAGGAGTTTGGAGACATAACAATTACTGAAGCAGAAACTTGGGAAATGGATCAAGTTCCGGAGGACAAAATCATTGTCAAGGACAGAATTGCTGACAACATGTTACAGCAACTTCTAACACGAACAAGCGAATATGACATCTTGGTCTTACCCAACCTAAATGGTGACTATTTGTCAGACGCCGCTGCCGCTCAGGTTGGTGGCCTCGGAATGGCTCCTGGTGCGAACATTGGAGACTATGTTGCTCTGTTTGAGGCAACTCATGGAACTGCTCCAAAGTATGCAGGACTTGACAAGGTTAATCCAGGCTCTCTCATCCTAAGTGGAGTTATGATGTTAGAATACATGGGCTGGCAAGAAGCTGCGGATCTAGTAGTACAAGGAATGGAGAAAGCTATTGCTGACAAAAAGGTCACATATGACCTAGCTAGACAAATGGAAAATGTTCAGCCCATTAAAACTTCAGAATTCGCTCAAGAAATCGCAAAGCGAATCGAAATGCTAAAACAGTAACTGTAGCAAATCGTTTCTCATCTTGTTTTCGTCTTCTCCTTCTAAAACCTTCTATCATCAAAAATGGTGGATTTCCAAGGCATGAGGGATTAAGAATAGACCACAATGAACTAATTGGACATGTGTTTTCATTGTAACCAGTGGGGATTATATATTGGGAAAAAGAGTGATTCTATTTGTTTCCTTCTCTGAATAATTGGTATAGAGATTTGATAGCAAGTTCTAGCCCAAGTTGGTTGTAGAATTTTTGTTCTTCTTTATCTCCCTTTTTTCTGCGATTATTCCATTCCTCTTCCGCAACAGAGTCTCCACCTAAGAGAATCGCGCCCGAGTGCGCGTTTCTATAGTGAGATAATGCGAAAACCGACGCTGCTTCCATTTCAACAGTGATGACGCCTTCCTTCCGATATTCTCTGATTTTTCTAAATGTTTCTCTATACGGAGCATCAGTTGTCCAAGTTGCTCCCTCATAAAAGTCCACTTTTTCCGCTCTAAAAACACCTCTAATGGCTTCTAGCATTATTTCACTAGCATTAACATATCTGGAAGGTTTCATGTAGTGGTAGGACACACCTTCTTCTCGTAAAGCTTTTTGCGGAATAACAAAGCTTTTTCTTGAGATACGACTGTCGAGGACCCCTGCTCTTCCGTACAACAAAACGTATTTGACACCAATGGCTAACAATTCTTCAACAGTCATAGCTGCAGCTGCTCCTCCAACAGGAATATGAACAAATATGATTTCCAATCCCTTGTAAGAAAAAATCGGATACGGGAAATTTTCGTCCAATAGCTGAACGTCGAATTTCTCTTTCAGATAATCTAGCAATCCCATATAGTGAAAAGTGAAAATTCCATATTTTGGGGCTTCCGGAATTTGTTTTCCAGTAAATTCTGACCATTTTTCCAAATATTTTCTCGGAGTGAGTATCTCCTCTTCTGTGGGATCACTCCTTAGCAATGGGACGTGTTTCAGATTCACATTGATCAGAATTTTCTTGAAGTATTAAAATGTTTAAAGAAGCTTAACTTTTCTCCCTAGCTCTCCGATGGTAGAAAAAGCGAATACGATTCTACTTAAGATTCAAAGAGTTAGAAAATAGAAGTGAATCATTGCTAATTTCAAATGATAAAATACTGTTGTTTTCAAATCAATAGAAAAACGAGACAATGATTATATAATGTCAATTATTGCTTTTCATGATGATTAGAAAAAGACTAGCACTTATGCTTTTCTTGCTTGTTCTACTTGCTTCATCACAAAGCACAGGAGTTTCAGTTGATACAACAGCTGATCATTATTATGACTTAACCAACTCTTTACCAGCTTCTCCAAAACTTGACCAGACAACAAAAAGAGTGATCATTATCACCGTCGATGGTTTGAAAGCAGATTTCTTAAATGACACATCACTTCCTGAGCTTCCAACAATCGAATGGATTGTCAGAGAAGGAACCATAGCAAAGGGAATGCTGATGCCTAATCCCACTCTTACCGCTACGGGTCACGTTTCTATTGGAGCAGGAGCAAACTCATCAGTTCATGGAATAATGGGTAACACATTCTACGACTGGGAAGATAACTACACTTATTCCTTCTTTGCTGATCCTAGCGATCCTTATCGAAACACTACTATTGGAGCAAATCTGTTACTTGCACCACAAGGATTTCATTGGGCTGAGATGCAAGGGCGTAAGTCTGCTGCGATAGGCTGGCCTTACTCAGATGGCAAGTTCAATAAGACTATAGAGCCTTTTGTGAATCTACCTTACTCCCAAATTAGTAGCGATAATAATCAGAAGATTGCAGAGCGCATTGTAAAAGCTCTCACCGACAATCCGGACGTCGAACTTCTTTATGCTCGTTTCCCAGGTGTTGATAGTGCTTCTCATCATGGAGGATTGTATAGTGAAGCATACTACGATGCCCTCAAAAACGTCGATGACGCTTTAAGAATAATGTTCCAAGGTCTCAATGATTCCGGTCTTTTAAAATCAACGACAGTCATGATAATGGGAGACCATGGTTTCGCTGAAACAGAAGATTCCAGCTTTTTCTTGGAAGAGCAATCACTTTTCAAGGAAGCAATTTCTGCAACGGGACTCTCTCCCATAATTGCGCATGATGCTGGATTCGCCTATCTTTACTTCCCGAAAGAACAAAATAAGACGAAAGCTCAAGTATTTGCTGATTATCTGAAACAGATCCCAGAAGTCGATGAAGTCTTTGTAAATGAAGAAAATGCCAAAATCGGTATGTATAACCCCTTGCGAGGAATGAATATCAGCGTGTGGTACTACCCAAACATATCGAGAAACTTCGGCTCACCATTTGATGGTATGCATGGTTATCTAAACAAGAATCCTCAGATGAGATCCGCTCTACTTATGATTGGTCCCGAAATACTGGCAAATCAAACAATAGACGTTGTGAAAGCTATCGATATTACTCCAACGGCTCTAGATATTCTTGGAATTGATCCTATGCCCACTGCTCAAGGTTCTCCGCTTACTGGGATTTTCCGAGAGACTCCAAAAGAAATTTCTTACCCGGATATGTATCCACCAATTATTAGATCAGTAACCATTACTCCCGAATCACCAAAAGGTGGCGAAAACGTTACCGCGCTCATTGTTGCTGAAGAGTATTCAGGCATCGATTTTGAAAGATCTAAAGTAGAAATCAGCGTGAATGGTACTTTTGCAAGAGATGTAGCGGTGTCTCCGGGAACACCCGCTCTGACTGCAGATCTTGGCTCCTTTGAAGGCCCAAGTTCAGTAACCATCAAGGTAACTTTATTCGATCAAACCGGCAAATCTTCTGAAGCAACGAAGCAATTCAGTGTCCTTCCCGGAGATAATAACGTAGAAAAAGAAGGTGGAGGCTTTCTCCCCGGACTTACTTGGACCTTACTCATCTTTAGTTTCATGACCATCGCCATTCTTCGAAGAAAGAAACCATGAATCGTCTGACAAATAGAATCTGCAACAAGTAACTGTTTTCTCTCTCCCCTTCCATTCTTCCTCAAATGCATAATACGCTTCCTTATTCTTGACGTGCCTTGATTATTCTATGTGATTTTTCTAACTTTGGTTGAGGATTTTCTTTTTTTGCAGACTTCATTTTTTCAAAAGCATGCAAACGCACAGTACTGCAATTGTCAGTCAACATGTTCCGCCTATCACTTTGATTGGCAAGAGAATATGAATCAAGATAACGAAAAACTAGATCTCTTGATTGACTTACATAGAACTGGCTTCTCCCTTTTGCTATAAACAGTAAGAAGACTCTCAGACTATGGCTGTGTATTGCTCTTTCTTTGTAATGTGGACCACAGTTGCTCCTCGGATGGGCAGAGAAGTTACATGCAATCCCATATTCGAAATCATCTTGTGTATGGCGCATTCTCATTGTTACCTCATACGCGTCTGATTTCTGATGGAGACAATCTTGAGCTGTCTTGAAGTGGATCAAGCTAGGTGATAAGTATCGATTCCTGAAATGAACACGGAGAACTGAATGTCATTTTGTTTTTTACCCTTATCTTGAGATTCTAAAAACTTTGGTTTTTCTTTCAGTGATCTTCTTCTACCGAGAATTTACGCTCCAATGAAACGGCAAATGATAATAGTATGGGATGCGTATATCAATTAGTGAGTTTGTCAGAGATTGAAGACCTAATCAAAAAAAACGAGCTACTTAAAGCTCATGAGCGCATCGAGGCCTTGCATGAAGGTATGCTAAATCACAAAGAGAGACTACAGGTCCAGATTCTGCTCGTTGACGTGTTGCTAAAATTAGGTCTTTTTCCAGAGGCTATTTCGCTTGGAAAGACGCTTCTAGAAATGAGGGAAGAACTCACCTTGGAACAGGTATTCAAAGTGTATTTCACACTCGTTGAGGCTTATTTTCGAAAAGGAGACATCGAGAAATCAAAACAACACGTTGAAAAAGCATACGAGTTTTTGGTTTCTTCTTCGATAGATGAAGAAGAGAAGATTAGAAAGGAAGCAGTCTTGCTCAAATGGAGAGGAAACATTTGTTGGCAGGAATCGGATGTGAATGGAGCACTTGATTGCTACGTTCAAAGCTTTCAACTTGCCAGAGACATACAGGATGACGAGCTTCTCGCAGAAACCCTCAACAACATAGGGCTTGCCCAATTCATGAAAGGTAATTTCAATGACGCGCTTGAATATTACAAGCAATCAGCAGAGATTAGTCAAAAAATGAATCATATTTCTTTACTCATTACGACTCTTTCCAACATTGGTGAAGTTTATCGCTATCAAGGAAATTTGAAAAGAGCAAAGAGACTTTATGAAGAAGCTTTGGGATATGCAAAGAGCATTGAACATCCTCATTTTACCTCTAGAGCCTTGTATAACTTGGGTTTAATAAAATATGAAAACGAAAAAAGCCGAGACGCTATCGTACATATAGAAGAAGCCTTAGAATTAGCAATGGAGGTAGGAAACAGTTACTATATCTCTGAAATTCTTTTTGACCTTGTAAACATTCACTTACAAGAAGGAAACACCAAGAAAGCAAAGGAGTACTTGGAACAGCTCCAAGCGATCGCAACATCAGGAAAACATCTCCACACTAATCAACAGCGCTATCTTCTCGCAAAGGCCTTATGGTACAAATATCAACCCAGAATCGTCGAGAAAGTAAAGGCCATCGAAATTATTGAAAATCTTCTAAGCACAGAAATTCATGACTATCAAGTACATATTCGAGCCTTGATCCATCTTCTAGATTTGTTACTACTCGAATTCAGAGCGACAGAGGAACCAATTGTTCTCGATCGAATTATTGAGCTAGCTAACGTGTTATACAAGGTAGCTCAAAGGCATCACTCAAAATCCCTATTGGTCCAAGCTCTAATCTTTCAAGCAAAATTAGGGGTTATTTTAGGAAATATTCACTCTGCACAAACATTGCTTGACCAAGCATGGCTTATTGCTTATGAGAATAACCTCGAGCAATTTAGGGTCGAAACGGAAGTTGAGCAAACATTGATTGAAGAAGAAATCAATCGACTTGATCGATTAGCAGTTGAACATTCGAGCATGAGAGACAGAATAAGAAAAGCAGATCTGAACGAATACCTTGCCCATATTCTTGACATTCTAAAACATTAAGGCAATGTGGCGACTGCCTGTTCAATTCAATATTGATGCTTTTTGTTCTCCTACTTGACCTCTACAGAATAGCGAATATGTGAGGAATAATGAAAAAGATAACAATCAAACTAGGCATTTATCAATAGCCTAGAGAATGCGATTCAGCTTATTCCTCCTGTTCTTCCTCTCATTTCTAAGTGGCTTAAAGCAGTATAGGATAGTCGTTTAATTTCGGCATCATGAGCTGCTTGGATCTTGTTCAAATACTTGAGCGCTTCCTTTTCATCAAGAATTTCGTTGTTGAGTGTGGAATGTAATTCGTCTTTATTCAAAGAAATATGAATGATGTCATCTTCAATTGATTTGATATATTTGGTTGGTAGCAGCAGGTCCCAGTCTTTTGAAAATCCTAGCTTCTCGGACAGTTCTTCGAGGAATGACCCCCCAATGATGAAGGCTACTTTTCCATCAGGGAAGAAGATTTGTTCGACGATTCGTCCGACCTTCATTCCATCTCTTCCCACAACAGTTTTTCTTTTGAGAGCAGAGTAAACTAGGGAATGCGGCGGAATAACACCGTTTTGAAGTTTGTGAGGTAGTTCGTCGCGAGGAATAGTGAGTTTGATTTTCTTGTCATCGATGTACGCGATCTCGTTGATGTGAACAACGGGGTCAATATCGTGAATAAGCCCAAGGGACTCGCGGAATTCCTCCCAGAAGCTTCCACCGATAATGAATGCGTTAGGTTTGATGTTATCCGCACTATCATAAACAACATCAATTATTTTTCCAACTTTTTCGCCCTTTGAGCATTCAACTATTTTCTTACGCAGTTTTCCTAAGTTAATTGGATTGGCAAATATCATACAACACCCATTGATTTTATTACCTTATTAAACCCTTACTCACCATAGCAAAGAGATGTTGAAAATCTTCTAGTAGGGACGTTATTATAAGAAATCAATAAGAACTAATTAGAGAAACAAGAGTGAAGCAGATGCCTACAAAAAATATTCGAGACGAAGTTTTTTGGCTATTTGAAAGAAGTCTAAAACCAAAGCTAGAAATAGTAAAGAAGCCGGCTCCCAAAAAAATCGGTGTTGCCATAGTTCCTGGAAAGCCAGGAGAAAACGCATTAAAAGAGGCAATTACCCTCGCAAATACTTGGGGGTCTGAGCTCAAAGTTTTCGCATGGGACAGGTATATTAATGAATTGTTGGGAATTCTCAACAGAACTATTGCAGAAGAAGAGCTCCTTATTTCTAGAGTAAAAACAAAACTTTCCGAGGTCGGGATTCCGTTTTCTCTCGAGCGGATTATTTCTCCATCTCCCGAGGGAATCAAGAAACTTATTGAGGAAGCACTTCAGAAAGAAGGTTCATCCCTGGATCAATTCATTGAGCAAATTAAGATAGCAGAGCTTAACCTTTTGGTAGCTCCTATTCCCATGTTTGAGCAAGAACATGATATAACTCAGAGCCTAGGAAGTGAAATTGACGTCATCTTGAGGCGATCTCCAAAAGCGTTGCCATTACTGTTTATCCCTCGAAAAATAAAAGGAGATCGGAACAAAGTACTCGTTTTCACTAGACCCGACACCTTAGGAGTCGTTGGTTCTAGAATCTTGCAATTCTTCGGAAAAGAAACCGAGATCGTTCTTGTCGGACTAATTGATCAAACAATTATCAATGCGTTTGAATTGGTTCGAACTGTTCAAAGTGGTGAGGAGGCAGAAGCAGAAGCCACAGTTGCTGAAAATTTAGCTGAAACTTTGGCCTCCAATCTGAGAGGTAGCCTAGAACAATTGGCCACATCGATTCATAAGAATGTCAAATCAGTCAGCGTTCACGTGCTCATCAAGCCGGATGCAATTACTGTTAAAGAACTCGTTGAGGTGCATGAAGCTGCAAACGTGCTGCTATCTTGGCAGACGATGGGAGATGATATTATGGATCGTTTCGTAGAGATCTATCTTCGAACCTTATCGCATGCAAGAGTGTTCATTGTTCGGGATTGATTTATATGGTAAGCAGTGTATCTGGAGCGATCGTATTCACGGTATTTCTTGGGATTTTCCTCTTAACGTATTGGATGATCATTTCTCCGAAATTCAACAAGAATTATTCTGCTTTTCTTGGAGGAGCTCTGGTTCTTGTCGCAGGTTGGCTTCTTCATCAGTTTTCAGAACTAGAGCTAGTCGAGCACTTGGAGGCAGATTTTCTCGTACTTGCTATCATTGTTGGTAACTTACTTGTCGTTGATGTTGGTTCAAAAAGTGGTTTGTTTCACTTTATTTCGATTAAAATCCTCAAGTTGACGAAGGGTAGCCCAATCCGATTGATGATTTACATGGGAATGTTAAGTATTGCATTATCCATCGTTGTTAACAATATTTCAGCGATTTTGATTGCTGGATCCTTGACAATTATTGCTTGCCAGCGACTGGATTATGATCCATACCCTTACCTAATGTCTGAAATGATTCTCGTAAACGTTGGCGGACTTTACACCCTTGTTTCTAGTGTTCCGAATATCATTATCGGAACTGAATTGGGCATTTCCTATATTGATTTTCTAAAGGTAAGCATAATTGCAGCCAGTCTCCTTGTTGTAGCTTCTTATGCTACTTTCTTCCTAACGCTGAGACTGCCAAAATCTAGTTTATCTCCTGAGGAAAGAGAAAAAGCGGTTTCTGAGTTTGACGAATGGGCTGCAGTCCATGATAAGCGATTCTTTTATGCCACAGCAATCATTCTTGGACTAATGGTGTTCTTCTATGCAATTTCTAGCTTCATTAGCTTAGGCCTAGCAACCATTAGCATTGCTGGAGCGACAGCAATGATTTTTGTAAGTGGAGTCGATTTTGATGAAGCGATCTCTTCAGTAGATTGGCCTCTTCTTGCGTTTTTCATGGGATTATTCGTAGTTATCGCGAGTCTAGACATTGTGGGCATTATTGACATGATTGCTCAAGGAATCACTGCTACAGTAGGAACTAATGAGATAATTGCGGCACTTGTAATTCTCTGGTTCAGCGCTCTTCTTTCAGGAATTGTTGACAACATTGTCATCGCTGCAGCACTATCGCCTGTTATTGTAACAGTGGCTGCTAGCACTGGAATGAATCCTATTGTCTTGGCTTGGGCACTAATAATTGGTGCAAACCTCGGAGGAGACTTTACTCCCATTGGAAGTCCAAGCAATGTCATAGGAATTGGGATTCTTGCCAAACGAACAGGAATAAAGCTGGGCTGGGGTGATTGGAAATATCCTGCTCTAATTACTATTGTCCATTTGATTGTTGCGTCCGTTCTAGTTAGTATTCTTTCAGTCATTTCCTAGTTGCTTTAAGAAATCAACCGTGTTTCAAATCATTAATCAGTCACTTTTAGAAGAGCGTGAAGCAAGGTTCATGTGGATGATGTCGAAAAGAGTTGTTTTCTACAAACGCTTGTTTTTCGTTGTTGCCTTGTACAACTTCCTTGCAGTGATTATTGGTATCGTTTTTCCTTTCTTTCTGCCCTTTCAGCCTAAGACAGATCAGGGGGGAGCCATTCTTTCGTTGCTTCTTATTGGAATATTTGTCATGGGCGTAGGGGCCATGTTTCTAGCATTAAACCCATTACAAAACTACGCAATGGCAGTAGTGATACTACTTACTAAAATTGCTGGGGTTCTTTTTGCCTTCTGGACAGTATATGTTACGTCGATATTTTCTGCGAGGTATTTTTACCTCTCACTAATTAACGATCTTATTTGGATACCTTTCGTTTTGATTTACGTTGTACAAGAAAGAGATCAACTTCTAAACCTTATTCAATAGATGCCAATATAATCAATGGTTTAGAACTAGGGGAGAAAGAAAAGAGAGGAGAATGAGGGAAATATTTTCCATAGTTGTGGGATTAATATTGTAAAGTAATCGAAGAAAGCTACAAAAAACTCGAATTAACAGATCAACAAAAATCAAATCTATTCTTAACGATTGTTTCAGGAAATGCTAGTGCTTTTTTTGAAAAAGAAACCCTCTAAAGGAGTCTTTATCCGGTCTATAGTCTATCGGCTGAAGTCTGGAAATTCTTTTGCCTTTAGAGGAAAAAACGATTACTTCTCTTAGCGAAAAGCTTGAATTATGCAGGGCCGTGAAATCGGGCTCTGGTTGTCCCCGAAACTGAGTCAGAATCATTAAAGCGTCTTGCCTAGTGATTTTTTCAAGATTTGAAAAGATCTCAATTATATTAGCTTTGAAAAAATCAAACCAATACAGCATATTTGAGTTCAAATGGAGAATATCTATTGAATTCTCCATGAATTTGTTCATACCAAATACCGTGGGATTGGGAGGATCTCCGTAGATTTCCACTTGAGAAGGACGAGTGAGCTCTTCAAGTTTTTTCCTTACAAGGGTAATTATGATTCCTCTCGCCTCCTTTTGTGCGAGCAAATCTTTGAGTTTTTCATAAAGAATTGACAACCATAAAGAATTCTGGTCAACTAGGTAAATGTGTGCGTTACTGATTAGTTCTTCATGGCTTAGCTCTTCATAAAATAGT
>JALTMP010000139.1 GCA_027001645.1 Candidatus Heimdallarchaeota archaeon | reverse complement strand
TCTGAAAATAATCCCAGAACTCTTTTCTTAAGACCGGATCCACGCCAACTGTGGGTTCATCGAGAATAAGAAGCTCAGGCTCTGTAAGCAGTGAGATTCCTAACGAAACACGACGCTTTTGTCCCCCTGAAAGCTTATGGACCACTGTATTCTTTTTTTCTTCAAGTCGAAGCATTGCTAGCAATTCTTTCATTCTTTGTTTGATCGTTTGATCAGGCATCCCGTAGAGCCGCCCATAGAATAAGAAATTGTCCTTGGGGGTTAAGTCTGAATAAATGGCTAAGTCCTGTGGCATGAATCCGATTTTTTTTCTTGCTTCAAGTTTTTCCTCAGGGATTGGATGCCCAAGAACGTGAATTGTTCCTGCATCTATTCGATAAACACCAATAATCGAATGAATTAAGGTTGTTTTTCCCGCACCGTTGGGTCCCAATAACCCAAAGATTTCTCCCTTTGGGATGCTTAGTGACAAGTCATCAACCGCCTTTAATTCCCCAAATGACTTGGTTAAATGAGAGATCTCGATGGCGTTCACGGACTAGGTACGGATCATTTCGATTTTAAACCTTCTTAACGGGTCGTCTAAGATTAGACAACAAATTTAAATTTGGTTGACAACTTAAACATGTGGAATTATCACAAAATACTGCACGGTTCGAATCGCTTGCAATAAATCTGGGACTCTCCCCGTTACAAGCAAAAGTATTACTCTCCATTTTCCAATCTGGAGGACAGTCCACCGCTCCTCAATTAGTAAAGGCCCTAACAACATCTGCTAAGATTAGTAGAGCTTCAATTTACAACGTTCTTTCTTCCCTCGAATCTAAAGGGCTACTAATTGTAAGTTATGGGCTAAACAAGCAGAAGACATTTGCTTTGCCCACAACAGATCCAGAACAACTTCTTGAATTAATTGTGGCCCCACAAAGGAGTGCCCGGGATGATTTTCTTTCATTATTAAAATCCCTACAAGCTGAAAAGGCCAAAAGCACTCATCAGATGGGAAGATTTTTCACTCTTGAAGGGAGAGATTCTCTCTTCAACCAGGCTCGTCTCGTTATTCAAGGAGCTAAGACCCATCTAGTCATGTTTGCCAATCTTCCCTTCATCAAAATCATGCTCGACGAAATCCTCTCTTTCAAAAGGAATAGTCCCCATGCTTCCTTGTTCATTCAGATCATTGGAAACCCACTGAAAAAACTGATGAAAGAAGAAGAAAAAGAATACGAATCTGTGCGAGAGAAAATTGGGAAACACGACGTTCTGCCTCCTGTTGATTTTGTCTCAGAGTTGCAGGATCAAATTAGCAGGTTGCTTCCAAGGAAGACACGGATTTTCGATAATGAGTCCGAAGCGTTCTCCCAAAACAACGGCACCTCTATAGATCTTCCAGAAACATTATTCAAATACACTGCCGCAGCTGTCATGATTAGCGATGAAGGTCTCCTGATCGCTTGGGGTAATGAACAAGTTCCGGGATTGAATCTAGGTGTTTTCTCTCGTGATCCTTTCATTTCTCAATTCTTGCTTCTGCCAATACTTTTTGTCTTCAGACAAAATCTTGGCGATTCAATTGATGCTACAAAACTTGAACGGCTTCTTGAAGGAAGAATTAATTTGTTGATTTCCGTTCTAAAAGATTTCTTTAAACCACACGGCTAGGTTTTCAAGGAATGACTCGTTTTCTTTTCTTTATTCCTTTTGTTTTGCCCCAATACTTTGTTCGGAACCTCTGGCAATGGATCTAAGATCTCGATTTGTTCCTTTATGGCCTCAATGAGAAATAATAGTTCTCTCCTTTCTGCAATATCTCTTGTTCGATCGAGGCCCGTTTGGATCTCTCCTTTTAGGGTAATTAATGTATCTACTGCCTCTTGGTACGTTATCGCTCCCGCGATGTATGCTTCGAGAACATCCCTTCCCAGTTGAACTGCAACTTGGAATTCATCAATCGCTGAATTCATAGTACCGACAGCATTGACCATTTTCCCAAATTCGGTGGTCGTCGCAAATCTGTCCCATTCTTCTTCTAGCTCTAAGTCAAGAGGGCCTTCTTGGTGAATTGCTGGAACCAAATACCCAGAGAGTTTCTCTTCCGACGCATCAATTTTGGCACTAATCTGCTTAACCTTCTCACTAATCTCCTCCATTCTCCCCTCAAGTGAGTTAATTCTTGTTTCATATGTTTCCAATAATTGAAATACGCTTTCAAGAGATTCATAGATTACTTCAAATCTTCGATAATACAATCTTTCCATTTCAGCAAAGGATTCCTTTTGGAATTGGATCTGTCGTAAATTCTCATCATATTTGATTTCGAGTTCCCGCACAGATTCTTGGAGCCGGTTAAGAAATTCTTTTGCGTATTTTGGATCGTTGAGCTCTTCAAGGATAACTTCAAGAATTGAATAAATATCGCCGATCTGTTCCTCGATGTTTGCGAGGTCTTCTTCGTCAAGCTTTCGCTTGATTAATTTCTTATCGGAGCGGGTAACCGTTTGATATGCTTTGTTCACGAGATTTTTTGCTTTTCCTTGAGCGAGTCTTTCGGATGCGAATTTGGATAAAACCCATAGTGCTTTTAGAGTCAGCCCGCCGAGTGCAGCAGTTGTTGTTGGCTCCACAGATAAAATTACAAAACAACCCTACTTAAACAATCTCGAACTGCATGGTAGTGTTTCACAACTCTTGAAGAGTTCAAACTTCAATGACTCTGCGTCCACCGAGATCTACACAACATGCCTCGGCATATTCCAAAACACTTTCATCCGCGTCTGTTCTAGTCTGCTTCGCCCACTCGATTATTTCTTTTATTGGCTTTCCACAGCAACGCCCTGAGGGATTCGTAATGACACAGTTTTTCCCCTTGTTTGCGCTTGTATACTCTTTAATATCATCCAAAGAATCGCAACATCGTTTTACTAACAATTCTTCCAAGATTCTCTCCTCTAAAACGCTCATACAATAGCAAGCCGGTCGATGAGGAGTACTTATCTCTAGCTTGTGCATGACAACTGAATGCAAATCTTCGAGTCCAAAATAATGGTTCTTCTCATTGTTAAAGTAAACAATTGGACAAGATCTTGTCTCGCAGAAAAAGAAGCCTTGTTGATCAATGATTTTCCAGTATTTTGGCCACACATGATTTGCCATTGTTTTCTTGAGCACCCGCTTTCCTTTGTTTAGACACAGAGGACAAATATTGGGGCCAGCATCGATTTCTCCCTCTTCCTTTTTTCTCTCAAACTGGAGTTCTTGGTTGCTAACAGAAATCACTTTCTCAATCATCGTTCTCACTTCTGTCTTATCATCGATTATCTTTGTGCTTTCAATTTTTTAGATTTTTTACTACAATAGTTAAAAAACAAAAGCCGGACAGTACGAAACTTATCTCTTGCTCCCATTAGTCCTTTGTTTTCTAGACTGGTAACTTCAATTGAATAGGTTTAAGTTGATCCGAGTAGAACAAGTCATGCATGCCAAGAAAAGCCATAGTTGTATTATTAGTCATATTGTTTTTCGTCTCATCGCTTCCGCAACAAGGATCCGGCCAATCTCCGACTCCAACACCTGTTTTTGAGCCAGACATGAATCTAGTAATAACTTTCGTTAATTATGACCCCGCTCTCGTAGATGATGCTCTGCTTGAAACTTCTCTCCCTCAAACAATTCAGAAATACTACGATTTTGAAAAAGATCTGGCAATCCAATACTCCATGACTTATCAGATTTTATTCACGGACAGCACGTTTGAAGATCCGTTCAATAGCTTTATTGACAGTGTTTCCACCCCTGATTGGACTTCAGATTTAAATGAAACTGCTTTAAGAAACCAAGTAAGCAACTTCGGTCGTGCAAAGATTTTCACGCAAAAGCAAGGAATTGCAATCGACGCAAGAGCCACCGAACAATGGCTTGCTCAGAATCTGCCTGATTCCAGCATTCCAAATAGAAACAAATTCCATCTATTTGTCCTGAATCTGAGCAGATTAGATTCGGGTGATCAAGATCATTGGTTTAACATCACAGAGGTAGACCCTGATTCTGGGAGATCAAGATTCTATTGGCGGCTTGAATGGGATTATCCTCTCAATTACGATGTAAAATTCCCATACGCCGCCTTTACCGAGAGAACTGACATTGCCTTCATTGATTTAACAGCATTTCAATGGTATCTAAAATGGAGAGCCATCTGGAATGAGAACACCGCATCTCATCCTTCGTATTTTAACGACTTAGATCACTTGCTCTTGAACGCATCAACCACTGAAGAAAAAAGAGACCTAGTAACAGACACTGCAACGGTTTGGCTTAATGACTGGATACAGAATATTTTCAACATGCGGAAAGGACCAATTCGAAAATATCCAACGCTCGGTGATTCATTGGCCATTCAGCTTCAAGTATTTTACAACAGTTCTGAAAGTGACCTAACTGCGTCTGATCTCTCATGGATTGTCAACACCCAACTTACAAAAGACATTTTCAAGAATACCTTGCAAAGCGAACAGGTTCAAGTCATTGCTAATTTTGCTGATATTGAAAACGATCCGTGGATGGCGTTAAACCTCGAACGCTCAAAACTGAACTATAGCGCAGTGCATAAAATAGATCCACCGTTTGAAAATTGGACATTTTACTCCGGAATTACTCTTTTTGGCAAAGCAATAAGCGAGCCGGAAAGATACTTTGATCTTGATTTGGGGAAGAATCAAGTCTTTGGGGTTGTCTTTCTCCTAGATAATGCTAGTTTTTCAGACGGTGGTATCCCTTGGGCAGGTAAGCTTTATACTGGTCTTGGAGGTGGAGGTCAAATCCTCATTCTTTATGAGTTGGATCGAGCGTTCATGCCTGATCGTCAATCACATAAAGCCGGTTTGAGTAAAGTCCTAATTCATGAAATTGGCCACGCAGTTGGTTTTCCTCACACATTCACGAACACGTTCACTTCTGACTTTGCATCCGAAGTCATGGGCTACTATCCCGGTGCATCAAACTTTTCGCAAATTATTTCCTTGGTTTACTGGAGAAACTTGGTGGATGAGCTGATCACCTCTTTTCTCGATTTATACGGCTCAATGTATTCCTCATGGCAGTCCGACAATGATCCAACAACTTACAAGCGGTTGGTATCAGCGTTTGAAAAATACAACGAAACCGTCATCGCTCACCAGCAACGCGATTACCTCGAGGCTTATGACGAGATCAGAATCGCAATTAATCGGCTAAAAGGGCTACCTGATACTATTGATACAGATTCTCCTGAAAACAATGTTACTACTAGTACGCCTCCCTATGGTTCTGAGGAACCTCTTGACACTGATCTTGGCGGTCCTGGCTTTTTATCGTTTAATCCCTTCATCTCTATTCTCTCACTAGGGACAATTGTTTTGCTGGTCAGTCGGAAAAAGCGATAATTTCTCCCCTTTTTCTTCTCAAGCGAATCTTCTCAGAATTTTTCTAAAAGGATTTATAGATCTGTATTTGTCATACTTTATAATAGGCCAGTAATATGAATTCTTCTTGATGAACCGACGACATTTGATCCAATCGCTTATGTTTGTAGTTGTTGGCTTCTTACTATTGACTCAAAGCACCAACGCGTTCTTGGAACAGCCTTCAAAAGGTTACTTCTCTGACCAGATTCAAGCTGGACAGAAATATCAATGGGAGATCCTCGACTATCAAATACCATCAGAAGATTTGCAAAAATACAATACTACGTTTTTGGAAGGGCTAGAGAAAGGCAAAACCCTAACCCTTGAAGTAATTAAGGATCCAGCAGATCTAAATTCTGAAAGCAAGCAAGTGCAGATCTC
>JALTMP010000138.1:551-5878 GCA_027001645.1 Candidatus Heimdallarchaeota archaeon | reverse complement strand
GCACTCAATTTGTGAACATTTCTGCGACACTTTACTCTAGTTCACCTGTATCAGTTGGAATTATTCCCATTTTGGCATTTGAGCACTCTACTTTACCTCTGCTCTTTGATCGTTTCTATTTTTACTCTGGGGGAAGTGGTGCTTTTCTGCCTTTAACCGAAACAATTGATTTTCTTGAGCCAAACCAAACTGTTTCTTTTCTATTGAATCTAGATTTTGTATTGGAAAGTCTAAGTCGCATAAAGTCGAGTATTATAAATGAATCAAACTACAACGTTTCTCTCTATTTAGGATATACTGTATCTTACATCTTTCAATCAGAAATGCCTTACTTCTTAGGACTTTGGAGTACCGATCTTTATCCTCGACTTTCTTATTCCAAGATTGAGTCTTGGAATCTTTCAGAAATTAAGGAGAGATTGAATAATTCTTTATCCGCCATGCTTGATGTCAACTTTGGCACTCCGGGAATACTTCTATATGACGATAACGAGACTGGAAGCACCTTTGCTTTTGCCAACATTACGCTGAGTTCCAAGAGTCCTTTGCTCTTAAACCTTTACACCCAGTTTTCTTATTGGGTTGAGAATAGTAAGGTCAGTGAAACAGAGATTATGGAAAAAGTCTATGTGCCCTCCAATAATACCGTAGAAATGCTTATCCCCTTAAACTTTCAGTCTGGCGTTCCTAAAGTCTATAATGTTTCTATAGACCTTTGGATTTATTATTCTAATCTGCTTACGAAGTATCTTTTTATTCCAAGCTCTGAGCCCGCTCTAAATGATTCTACAGTCTCGGTTCATCTTAACAAGAGCATTCCGATTCTTTACGCTACGGAGTCTTTTGGAGAACTCTCAGAATTTCAAGCAACACTGGAGCCTATGTCTGAATCGGGGTTCAACATCAGCAATACATGGTTATACTCGTATTATCAACAAGAAACAGAAGTGTTAGAATTCCAAGTTAACGTGACGAGACCCGGATTAGTATATCTCGAGGCAGACCGACAATGGGGAAACAAGCCATATGGCCCCACCCTGAGTTTTCCCATACTGGAATACCGCTCAGTATTTCTGTTTCCTGGAATAAAGACAATACAAATTCCATATTCCATAGATGTCGCTATTCCTTCAATGATGCTCTCAAGGATGCCCGGAACTCAGAAAATGATTGTTTCACAATTCAGATATGAGAGTTTCTCAACCTCTCGAAACCTCATCTCAAAAATGAATTACGGTAATCAAACAATAACGCCACCTAAGAATCCTTTGTTGAGCAAGAATCTTAACGTAACAAGCTTGAATGCCTCTTACGCTCTTACAGATGATGGGCGAGGCATTTTGTCCGTTGATCTAAAAGTGCAGAATTTTCTGAACGTGCCAATATTGAGTGTTTTGCGTCCCTTAATCCTTTCCCCATTACTCCAATTCAATGACTTTTCTAGAACATCCATCCTTTCTGCCTTTTCCACATTCGCAGAACCACGAATGTTATCTTTTCTGCCAGGAATCAATGATATCCACATCGATTTCCCAACCGGATGGTTTTCCTCTTCCACAAATCTCGAAAACCGGTTTCGCTTCATTGTTGGCCTCGAGCTGTTCACTAATCTGGGGAATATGTTTCTTTCACTAATTAATAATTCAATATTTGATACTTCCAGCGTTGGTATTGTTTCACTTGTCAACAATGATAATGATCGCTCGATTGAAGGGATCAGAATTTCTCTTTCCATGCCATTGCAAGTCAATCCCCTCTATTTTGGTTTCAATGGAATAATTCTCGGAGACTTCCTCTTTTCTGTTTTTGATGGATTTGGCTTAAAAGAGCTCTCCCAAATTATTCTCCCTACAACTTTTGTAACTTATACTGATGCGAAAATTGCTGAGGATGTTAGTTATGTTGTTAACACTTTTTCATCCTGGAATTCTTATGAATTCATACAGAATCCAATGATTGTATCAGTACTTGACTTTACAAACCTCGATTTTACGTGGAACAAGGACACTCTCTTTAATATTGGGGATACAGATCCTTATCCCCAGCCAAATAGCGGTGGTAATACTAATCAATCAGGAGTGAAGCTCGAACCCCCTCGAGTAAACAAACTACAAGTAAGCTCCTACATTGATGTGTCGTTTCCATTCATTATTTCTCCTTTTGTCTTTGCAATTCTTGTTCTTTTTGTGAAAAGAAGAAAAGCTGGCTTTTGAAAGTGGATGCCATTGGATTCGTACTATTAATTCTTACTTCTTCGATCAATTTGAACGAAAACATTATCTTCCTTTGCATTGAGTTGATGTTGATTAAGTTGCAAGACTCTCGCTCGGAGGAAACACGTCAAATCTTTGATGCACTTCTCCTCATCGAAAATGGAGGATTCCCAGATGATATAACATTGTCTCAATTTGATCAAGAAGTATCTTCACTCCTGCGAGCGCACCAACTAACGATTCAAGGAGAATTTTCTCCGTTTTTTGAAAAGAAGATATCAAAACCAGCCTCGGGTCGTCCTGAAGAAATGCTCAAATTCATCGCTCATGCTTATGCCATGATCTGGATTCAGCTTAATGGGAGTGAAGAACTAGAGAATCTGATTGCTGAGTTGCTTGCTAGCGACGAAATCGAGCTCGCTTATTGGCAAATAGACTTGTTATTCCTATTGTTTCTACTTAGGCGGAACAAAGGGGTGAAGCCCGAACAACTCTTGTCTGTTATCGAACTACGACCCGATGAACCTGGCCCAGAGCTAGAAGAATTACCTGAAATTGCATATAACCGCTGGGTCTGGATACATTCCATCCTTACTCTCACGAGTAAATGGCTTAGAAAAGAGCCCGAAGTTGGTAATGAAAGCCTTCGTTTTCTTCAGGTTGCGACTGCGCAAGGGATGCCTAAGTTCCTGATTGGGGTAAGCTCCATCATCTATATGGAATACGCATTCTATCACGGCGATTTTATTCTCGCTTCAGACTTAACCCTAATACTTGAGCATCAAGTTTCTGATTTGGGGCCTATTTGGAAGCAATGGGCCCTATGGTATCAACAGATGGCTCAATTATTGAAGGGAAAGGAACCTCATGACCCAACGCTTAACTTTTCCAAGCTTACTTTTAAATGTAACAGAAGTGCGCTGATCGCTTTGAGAACGTATGCTTTGCAAGAAATTATGGGCTTCAACACAGCGCGTATTCAAGAGTATTTCAAGATTTCCCGCCAGGACTGGGCTGAAAAGTTCACGAGCCGAACCCCTCTTGTGTCGGCTTACTTGGAAATATTGGATGGATTTGATCTTGTAAAGCGCTCCTTCATAGACCAAGCCATTGCCAAGCTAACTGATGTCCTCTACTTGCTTCAAGATAGTCAAGATTTCATTTCTTATTTTCTAGCCACCGTACTCACCGACTTGGCTTTGCTTTACTATGCAGACACAACATCATATCTTTGGCTAAGAAGAGCTCAAGCTTTTGTTGAGATGGCAAGAGACGTTACAGAAGGGACTTTTTCACCATACCTTGCCATAACTAGTTACATTCACCGTGCCCTCATTGACCTAGCAGGTGGAGACGTAACTTCTGCCCTCATCTGGGCTAAGCGTGCTCGTTCTGTAGTTAAACAATATGGGCAAATCGGCTACTTGATTTGGGTCGAACACATTTTAGGCTACATACAAACAATCACTGACACGATTAACCAAGGAATCAAAGTTCTTCTAAGAGGAAGAGATGAAACCATAACATACCCTGTTTTGCCATTGCCCGTTAGAATCGCTCAACACGAGGATTTTGCTATAATTATGTATACCTTTAGGGAACAAGGCCCATATCCCTCCTGGGCTTCAGATGGGCGACTAGTTCAAGTAAAAGAAGATGAGATCCTGCTTTATCGGCTAGGTACATACTTCTACGTTATGATTGGCCAGGGACATAATTATCCTGCGGGATTCTTCGGACCACTTCCAACCACGGATCACCCTGAATACGAAAGCTTCGTTTTATCGGTAATGATAGAGGACCCCGAACAGCATGATCCTCGATTAGAAGGGAGAAATTATGTATTGATCACCTTTGTTGTGCCACGGGGAATGCTAATTTCACCGCTCCCCCGAGAGCATCTTGAACAAGAACTGTCAAGAATGATCATTGAAAATCCCAAAGTACTAGATCTTGGAGAAGAATTTGCTCGCCAGCTGAGGCTGAAGATCAAACGGCTTAATGAAACTCTGCGACTATTCATGGGCGATAAGCGATAACATGAAAAAACCAACCATTCTTCTCTTGTCCTCTTGAATTGAATAGTTTTGTTCACCAATAGTTATATAGTGATTTCAGCACCCAGTGAGTGAGAAAACGCAGTAGGTGGAACAAATGCGAATTGGAATACTAACATCTGGTGGAGACACGCCTGGAATGAACGCAGTCATTTGGGCAGTACAAAAACGCGCTGCCCAATTTGGATTTGAGACAATTGGGTTCCGAGACGGTTGGAAGGGATTAATGGAAAATGATTCTATCCCTCTGAGTTCAGATCAAACCAAGAACATTCTCTCACTTGGAGGAACCATTCTCGGTTCGAGTAGGACCAATCCATTCAAACGTGAAAACGGGCTTGAAAAAATCAAAGCCACTCTCAAAGAAGCTCGTATCGACGCTCTGATCGCTATCGGTGGAGATGATACATTGGGCGTTGCCAGAAAACTACATGATGAGGGCATTCCTATTGTTGGCGTTCCTAAAACAATCGACAATGATCTAGATGCAACAGATTATACATTCGGATTCAACACTGCTGTTACGATCGCAACAGAAGCTCTTGATCGCCTCGCAACAACCGCTAAATCGCATCACCGAACCATTGTCGTAGAAATTATGGGACGACATGCAGGATGGATCACATTGTATTCAGGAATCGCCGGAGGTGCCCACGTGATTCTACTTCCCGAACTTTCCATTCCCATGGAAAAAGTTGCTCAACTTGTCAAAGATCGGTACACTGCGGGTGAAACTTGGGCTCTGGTTGCAGTTAGCGAGGGTTATGAATTTGTAGAGGAAAATCCCGAGGATGTTAGTGAAACCGACGAATTTGGTCATGTTAGGCTTGAAAAAAGAGGTGTTGCACAACGGGTAGCTGATTATATTTCAAGTCACGCAGGAGTAGAAACACGACATGTTGTGTTGGGACATACACAACGGGGAGGCCCGCCAACAGCGTATGATCGAGTTCTATCCGTTAGATTTGGAATCCACGCCGTTGAACTAATCAAAAATAAGAAATTTGGACATTTCCCCGCACTAAAAGGAACTCAAATTGTCCACCTGCCTTTAAAG
>JALTMP010000138.1:0-541 GCA_027001645.1 Candidatus Heimdallarchaeota archaeon | reverse complement strand
TAGTGTGACTATTCAAGAAATCATTCCTTGTGTTATAACGCATAGATGCATTGTTGCCCCGGTGACTCATATATTATCTCAGTATGATGTAGCATCTTAAACCGTTCGTCTTATTTGTGAATGGTGACCCAGCTGAGCCCAGATCACACTGATGTAAACACTGCGACCTCTCTTTCCTTCCCACCGCGCGAAGGCCTAAGGGAATTCTTGATCGGGGCCGCACTAGGGGACACTCTCGGCTCGATAACCGAACATATGTCTTACCCGGAAATTCAGCGAAAGATACCACATTTTAATATTAAACAAGTCATCCAGGATTCTACCTTTGGTGATGATACCCATCTTTTGCTCGCAATCCTACTTTCACTCGCTCGCTCTGGAAATCAATCGTTGGAAGAGTTTATGTCGGATCTCCGATTTCAAATTGAACAGTGGCTCGTAGCTTCTAGCGAAACAAGACTCCCTGATCCTGCTTCACTGATCGGTTTTAAGGCTTGGTTAGAAGGTGGACATTGGTCTCAGACCGGGGCAACTATACCTG
>JALTMP010000137.1 GCA_027001645.1 Candidatus Heimdallarchaeota archaeon | reverse complement strand
ACCCCCATTTCTCTGGCCGCTTCTTCTTGAGTCATTTCTTCAAAGTCTAGTAATCTCAAAGCTTCAAGTTCTTCTGGCAGAAATTCTACTTCCACTTCTCCCTCTATGCTCTTCCAGTTAAACTCCACCGTTGGTTGACTACGGGGTCTACCAACCCTTCTGCGCATCGGAATACCCATAGGTCCGTGATGAGGCCCCCCCATCCATCGTCTACAATGTATTCGAATTGGTTTTCCGGGTCCCATGAACTCTCCGATTCTTTTTTTTCGTGGTCCTCTTTTTTCGTGGGGTTGCATTTTATTTCAATTGTGCTATTGGTTTCTTGGTTAATTTTCTTTTCTCATGTTTCCAAAATGATTTTGAGCAAATGCACAAAATTTTTAACACATGGTGTCGCGTATGATATTGTGCAATAGCACAAAAGGTGGAACTCATGAGAAGAATGAGACAAATGCGAAGAAACTATGGTTTCACAGATGACGAATTTGAGGCCATTCCTGGACCCATGTATGGTATGGGTAGAATGGGAATGAGAGAAAGAATGCATAGGAGAAGTCGTTGCAAAGAAATGATCTCTGACATGGGCGTTGTTGGACCGAGGTGTGGCCCAATGCATCTTTTGTCATCAATCGATGACTCTGAGGAGGCACTTCGATACCGGATCCTAGGCTTGGAGGAACGAATCACTTGGCACAAATTTAGACTTGCCGAGATCGACGACGCTCTCACTAGACTAACTTCACTAAAAGAAGACGAAGACATTTCGGAGTCTCAACTCGAAAGAGAAAAGGCCTTTTTAGAAATGAAGAAACATAACCATGAAGCAAGGATTACCTACTTAAAGAAACTTAAGGACCTCGCCACGAGAGAACTTGAAGATATGAAACGTAAGTAGGTCTTAGCCTTTAATGCAGGTAATGTCAAGCAGATGGGGGGTTACACATTATGCAATCCCAAGTGGCCGTTTGAGAATTGTAGTTAAAGACTCGGAAAAAGTTTGCTTCTCTTAGTTGTTCAATGAGGTTATCTTGTTCAGAAGATGTCAGAAATGGCTCGCTAATATAGCTAAGAAAGTCTGCATCTTCCTTTTCCTTATACGCCTCATATGCTTCTTTTATTGCCCCTACTGCATCTCCTGCCGAAACGGGGTATATGACTGCTTTGCCAATTTTAACTGCGGAGAACGCAATTTTCAGCCATTTACTCCATGCTTTTGTTTCTGTTGTAAACACTCGATCTTTGGGATAAAGACATGATTTCCCATTTGCAGAGCATGAGAATTCTAAGATCAAGGTCTTTCTGATTCTGCCCTTCGTAGAGAATCCAGACGGAACGGGAAGTTTCTTAGCAACTTCAGCAATGAAATCTTTCAAGATTGTAACATTTTCATCCACGTACCTTGTGAGATCATCCACTGACTTTACTGCTTCTTTGATCTTTGCATTCTGTTCTTCAATTCGAGAGGCTAAGGATCGAGCATCTCTTTTTTCAACATAATCTATGATTGCGATCGCTTGATCTCGAACAAATTCTTGAGGATCGTTTTCTTTTGCTCTGATCTTTTCCAAATAAGGCAGGACTAACTCTCGATTTTGACCTGCAATGTTTTTGAACTCTGAAAGTGTTGCAGCAAGAACGTATTGGTCGTTAGAATCTAAATATTCTGCGAGAATTTCAAGCACTACACGTGCTCTCTCATCTGATTCTTTGCTAACAAGTCCTAGGATATTGGGAATTAGTGGTCGAACATTTGGGTTGTTATCGTAAGCATTTCTCAGGTCTTCAATTGTGGGGCTAACTGCTTCCGGTTTGTACCTTGCAATTTCTGCTAATATCATGCAACAAAGAGATGATGTAATAGGAGAATGGATATGAGGAATGATTCTTTCAGTGTACTTTGCCACTGCTTCTGGTTTGTCTTTGGCAATCTGATACAAGAGATTTAACGCTATTGATCTATTGTTTGGGTCTTTCTCAGCGTATTGGATAATGACTTCTATGTTGTCAATAAATGCTTGAGGGTCGTAAGAATAGAGATTCATTAGACTGGCCATGAGTTCTGGAAATCCTCCTGCTACTGCTGCGAAGAGGGATCTCACGTTTTCTTTGAGTAAGTTGGGGTTATGCATTGAAATTTGATTTACTATGGAATATGCGCTCCATTTGATAGACGAATTGACTGTGAGTAATTCAGTTAGTACAGGAAATGCTTTCTGGGCGAGTTCATGGTCGGAAAGAAAAATTGGCTGATATGACTGAATCAATCGAACTACTCCTCCCATAGCTAAAGAATCATCGGAGCTCAGCTTTTCTTCTCGAATCATTCTCTTAAAGAATTCAAACATGTCTTGGGCAAAAGCTTTTGGAAGCGTAGGATCTGTTTTGAATAGTCCTTCAAGTACAGCACTCAATTGTAGAATGACATAATCATCGTCTGTTGTTTTTAGAATTTCCGTGATTTTTGGAGTTTCTTCCAACAATGCTGAGGGATTTTGTTCCACAATTTCAACAAGTTTTAGGCTTGCTGCTCGACGAACATTCTGATCGTCACTATAAAGATCGTTTAGCATTACTAGTTTTTTTCGGTCTTCTTTCTTATACCTATTTGAAGAAATAGCCTATCAATAAACCGAAACTAATAGGCGAATTGCTATAAAGTAAAAATATTTGGTTCACTAAGACCGGCTCTAATGCTTGCTTTCCTTGTTTCTCAAGCAATGTATATTCCGTATTGCAAACGGTCTACTTTTCCATGTGAAAAATAGACAGTCTAGATATTAGAAATTTAGAGGAAATGAAGAAGTTTTCCCCCATCTATCCTCAATCAAGCAGAAAAAGCACCCTATCTACTCTTAGATAAAGCCTTTTTCGACACTGGCTTTGCTTTGTTTCCTTGCTTGGTCGTTGTCTTTTCTTTCTCTGGAAGATCAGCAGACTGTGAAGTCTCTTGCTTCTTGACAGCATCTACAAGTTGGGGAATGTCGAGTCCAAAATGTCGAGCGATCCCTAAGAGTTCAAGTATGTTCTTCGGAATGATGCTTAAAGGACTGCCATTTCCTTTTCCATTCCCGCCAGAAGCACCGTTTCCAAGGTTTAGCCAGGAAATTTCACCGATTTTAATGCTTTTCGCAATCTCGGGGAGTTGCAGGATGAGTTCCTTCATTAGCATAGCTTCGTTGATTTGTTGCTGGGCTCTTACCTTTTCAGCAAGCCCCTCTGCCTCTGCCAGAAGCACTGCTTTCTTTCCTTCTGCCTCTGCAAGTAGTGCTTCCCTAGTTGCCTGAGCAATTTTTCTTCGACGTTCAGCTTCTGCTTCTGCCATCATCTTAATTTTCATTGCTTCCGCTTCCGACTGCAAACGAACTGCTTCAGCATGGGCTTTGGCTTCTCTTAATTCTTTCTCAGCAGCAATCTGAATTTGTGTCTTGATAAGCTCAAGTTTCTTAGCCTCTGCCGCCTTGCTACGTTCGATAAGTTGTGTTTCAGCTTTGATTTCCTTTGTTTGCTTGGTGATTTTTGCTTCTGAAAGCTCTCGTTCTCTTTCCATCTTAGCAAACTGGGATTTTTTCAGCCTTTCAAGTTCACCGACTTCTTTTTCCTTTTGTTGTTCTAACACTTCAACCTCTCTTTGTTTTTGAGTTTCCGCGAGTTCCACTTGCTTTTGCATTTCAACGATTTGTCGATCTCTTTCAAGTTCTCTCATGCGGGCCTTTTCCTCCAGTTCTGTTCGGTATATCCTTAAGGCCAATTCTCTATCTGCCCTGATTTTCTCAATTTCGAAGTCTTGCTCGATTCTCCTTTGCTCTAGTTCCTTATCAGTCTCAATGGTAATTTCTGTGGCTTTCTTTCGCGCTTCTTGTTCAAACCTTGCTTGTAAGTTCTGAAATAACTCAGTATTAGTCAATTCCACTTGAACGACTTCAACTGTTTCGATGCTTATGCCCCAGTCACTAACTACACTAAAGAGCTCCTTTGTTATTGCTTCCACAATGATCTGTCTCTCACGTAGTACCTCGTCAATGGTCAATTTTGCGACAGTAGTGCGAATGATTGACTCAACGATCTGCTCCAATATCTTGTTCAAACTCGTCATCGCATTGTGACCGTATTGGGATCCGATCGCGCGATATGCTGCTTCAGGGTCGATTATTCTCCAAACCAATAATCCGTTTACGATTACAGGTTGGTTTTCGCGGGTAATGACCTTTTCTTGTGCATGAATTTCTACTTGTTGTATTGCAGTGCTCAAAACGACGTATTTGTCGAAAATAGGAAGTAGGAAGAACGATCCACCATAACTTTTGTTTTTTAGTTTGCCTCGACGAAAGTGAAGTACAAAATTGCTGGAGTCGAGGACTTTGTACCTTGTTCTGATTAGCGCTCCCATTAATGCAACCAGCATGGCAGCACTAATGCCCAGGCCAATCCATAATTGAGGACTTGACAGACTTACCATGATTCCACCTCACGAGTATTGAGGAAGAATACAGAAATAAGAAAATGGAATATATCCTATATATTTTATATATTAACCTCATTTTGCCCAAATTCAATTACCAATAAGTGAGAATAAGACCGCTTTGCTCTTAGGTCAAAAGCATAAATACTATTATCGTAACCAAGATATGAAGTCAGTACTGCATTGCTTCCCAAGGAGGATCGAAATTATTGGATTACTTTGTCTTCGCTTACTTGTTTGTGCATACAGTTCTCGCAATCGTTAGCCTATTCATGATCCGCTGGTTCGTGATAACGTATTCAAGGCACAAAATAGACTTGCTTCTAATTCTAATCGGGATTCTCATCCTTTTCAGTCTGACCAACATTATTATTGAAATTCCCGAATTAATTCCGTCGGGCGGTGCACAATCCAAGATCTTAGAGTATCGCATTGTCTCGAATTTAAGAATACTTGATTTAATCGGGATAACATCATTGATCTTGACCGTTGCTATCTTTGCCTTGATGATTGTTTTTCTAGAGGGATTTCATGGAGAAATCTCTATTCCAAGAACCGGTGTTGCCATTGGTGCTTTGTATGGTATGACTCTTCTAACTATAGCAGGAGTTATCACAAATCCTGAATTACTCGTTGAGTTCAGAGATGTCGATGGAGTCACAGTAATTGTTTGGACAACAATTTCATGGATTGGAATACTTCTTCCAGCAATATTCCTTATTTATTGGGCTTTAAGCAACATGCAAGATGCTATCGAAAATGCATTGAACGAACAGCAAAAAAAGCAAATCATCTTCATGAGGCGAGGAGTTATGCTGAGCTTTTTCATTGGACCCGCAGTGTCCGGCTTGGGTGACACTATTCACTTGCTTGTTAATCCAACTATTGGTGCGTGGTTAGCCGAAATCGTCGGCTACTCAATCATAGGTGTTGGCGTTTTCCTAGTTTCCCTTTCCTACTTCCAAGGAGGTCAACCTGGTTTTCTCCAAGGTCAAAGAATTGAACAAATGATAGTGATAACAAAGTCAGGAATTCCCATCTATACTTATCGGTTTCGAAGATTAGAATGGGGGATAGAAGTCGAACTTCTAAGCGGATTCTTTTCTGCTCTGCAATCAGCAATGGCAGAAACTCTTCAGTCCCCATCACTAATTAGATCAATCAAACTTAAGGGCTCAGAGCTCATAATTCATGTCGAAAAAGAGCTGACATTCTTATTGGTAGCTAGCAAAACCAGTTTGTTCCTGGAGAGGGCTCTGCTCCGTTTCGCCCGATTGTTCTGCCAAAAATACTCATTGCCCTCAGAGAAGTTTACTGGTGAAATCCCAAACATAGAGGAAGTTACTTCCGATCTTTACCTAGTATTTGGATTCAAAGCAGAAGAATCATGACTGGCCAAGCACTTATTGTCATCCTTTATCATTTTAAAGAAGGAAGAAGAGGACTTATTGAAAGCGCTAATTCTTCTTTTTCCTCTTTTGTTTATAGGCCTTCTCGCTTTTCTGAGTTTTCACTTTGTTCGATTGATGACCAACTATGTGGGGGGATGAGGGCTGGAATTCTCGGGTGATCTTAACTATGGTTCCATTGGTTTCCCAGACCAATCCTCTTTCTCCTTGGCTGAAGTAGTCATGTGGAAACGCTCCTATTGCAATTGCTTTTCTTGAAGAACCATCTCCTTGCATGATTCTAACTAATCCCGATTTTGTTGGGGTTACCTCATATATCACAGTCGCATAATTGCCTCTTTGGATTCCAGTTACTGGTGTCATGTGGCCTTTCGTGAGTTCTTTCATTGCCTTGCTCATTCCAAATCCTCCAATAATTGCAACCAATAGTGCAAAAGTTACAGATTGATCTGTTGGGGCAGAATCAAACCAGAGCATTACTCCTGTTAATCCGTATGTGAAGGTTGCACCACTAATCGAGGGTAGCAGAACACTACTTCCTTCAACAATTACGGTCTGAGGGGCTTCAAACCCTTCAAATAGGCCCATGGTTTCGACGCCACCCATGTGAGCGCCGTGTTCTAAGGAAAGGCCACCCCCTGCTTCAGCATCGACAAGTTCAGCTCCTATATCCGTCGATTCAACAGATGATAAACTTTCAAGATCCATTTCAATTTCTGCATCAATATCGTAAGCTCCATCTGCAGATAAGTCAGTGTCCATGTCCGCATCTAGGTCTGCTTCCGCTCCTATTTCGGAATCAACTCCTTCACCTGCCTCCCCGGCCTCGGAAGAACCAAGTGCACTGTACAAGTAGAAAAAGATCATTATTCCGCCGAAGACAAGTGAAAAGAGGGCAGTTCCAAACCACATGTATTCTGGTAATAGTTCTACCAATACCATTTTCTTCACCGGGCTAGAATTGGAGAAAGACAAGATATCGATTCGGTAAATATATTATATAAAAAATATACTAGTTGTTCTATGAGTTTCAAGAAGAATCTGATCCCGAGAAAAATGTACACTCGCAAAGTGCAAATCGTAGGTAATGGGACAGTTGTTGTTTCGCTCCCGCGAGAGTGGATCAGGAAACACAATGTCGGTAAACAAGCCGATCAAATTGACGAAGTCCGAATGGAAGCAATTGAGTCCGGGGAGCTTGTCATTCATCCTCCGCGAGTCAGCTATGGCTTGAAGCCATCAAAAGCAGTTATTAGACTTCAAGACACTGTTTCCAGAGAACTCATGGACGAACTCATAGTATCCGCATATCTTGACGGCTATTCTAGAATTATCATTAGATCAAACAAGAAAATCACCTTGGCTTTAAGAACTCATTTGGAAAAGTTAACATCTGCCATTCTAAATGGCTACGAGGTTCTTGGTGAAACAGAAAAAGCAGTCGTAATTCAAGGCATCATGCCGCTACATGCATTTGACTTCGAGCGTTTCTTCATAAGCTTTCAAGCAAGAGTTGAAGTGCTTTTCAAACAGGTCATTAATTATTTCAAAGTGACTGCAACCGAGAACGAAACCTTGGAAAAAATTCATCATTTTGAAACGGTCCTTGATAGAAATTTCTTCTTGTTGCTCAGAGCCCTATACGCTATTGCTAATAATCCCTCCTTAGCTCAGGAGTTGAAGATTCATACATGGGAACTTCTTGATTTTCATACCGTCCTTCTAGCTTGTGAAAGAATCGGTGATCTTCTCGAAGAAATTGCTTTGTTACGAGCATCAATCTCGAGCTCTCTTGATCTGGATGAGTTAACAAAGCCAATTCTAGAAGATTTGGAATTGGTGCAGGATTTCTATACAAAAGCCATGATTGCTTTTCGGCGCAAGGATCCGGAACTAGCCTCGAGACTGAAGAGAATCCATAGAGAAAGAAAGGCTCAAGCAGATAATCGATGGGACGAGATCATACGCATCGCTTCTGAAACCGACCCAACTATGCTTGTGATTCAACATCTCTTAGAAAAACTGATTGCTTATTCTTCACAGATTGCTAGTGCTGCGATTAACCGCCATCGAAAATTGCTAGCAGGATAGATTTCCTCAGCGATACCCAAGATTTCAAATTCAATAATGGTGGCCCCTCTCCTTGAAACCTCAGTCATCATCAGTCAGGCTGGTACCAGATGGGTCATCGGGGCATGCTAGATGTTTCTTTTGCCCAATATTAAGTCCGCGGTTCTATCTTTCTCTCATTAGAAAGATCTTTATCCCATTCCGCAGAATCGTTCTTGTCCCCCGTGAAGAACATGCACCAGACTGAAACTTGATGACAAACACGGACTGAGGGGATGTTCTTTTTGTTCCTGTCTTGGAGAAAGACAATTGTCCAGCGTAATTGTTTTCAATTGTAAATCTAGAATCTTGCTGATTACTATGGTGATAGCGAGGAAAATCAATGAAGTAGAAATGATTATTTCGACGGGAGATATTACTGAGGAGAGAGTTGATGCTATCGTAAACGCTGCAAATGAGAATCTCATTCACGGCGGAGGGCTTGCCGCTGCAATCGTTAGAAAGGGTGGCAATATCATTCAGGAAGAGTCTGATCGCTTAGGAAGGGTTCCAACTGGGCAAGCACGAGCGACCACAGGGGGAAAATTGCATGCAAAATATGTCATTCATGCCGTTGGACCGCGGTGGCAAGGTGGAAACAAGGGAGAAGAAGCTCTACTTCGAAGTGCTGTGAAATCGGCACTCGAAGAAGCATCAAGGTTACGAATCAAAAGCATAGCATTTCCGGCGATTAGTACGGGGATTTTTGGCTATCCCGTCGAGTCTGCAGCCCATGCAATTCTCGGAGAAATTGTTTCGTTTCTGAAGCATAAACCTTCTGGTTCAGCTCTTAGAGTTGTTAAAATCGTTCTTTTTGACAAGCCCACTTATGAAGTCTTCAAAAAGGCACTCAACGATATTCTTTAATTTTGAACACGTTTGCTAGCAATCAATCCTTGATTTTATCAAAAGTAGGGGAAAATCTTTTCAAGAGTGCATAGGGAAGATAAGTGAACATCCCAAAAGGACGGATGATTTCTTTGAAAGAGCTACCAAACATAAGCGAGATTGAGGGATTGCTAAAGCAAATTGATAAAGAATACGATATGGAGTCGCGTCTCGGGCGTTACGCCACGATGGCTCCAGAACTCTTAGACCTTGCCAAAGATAAAGGTTTGATAGACCCCCAAGATGCTAGTCGTGCTCTATTCATAGCAGATTTTATCGTAACATCTTCAGAGGTTCCAACTGGAGTCGACGACGAGGAGCGAAGAATATCCGTTATTACATCGTTCATTGATGGTCTAACCTCTCGTTGTGGATCAAGCGATGCGTTGATGCGAGTATTTTATCTAGCTTACAACCTTGCCCAGCAAATCCGCAGAAAGGATCTGTTCCTCTCTGGAAGGGGACTTGATCGAGAAACAACTCTTGTCAGAATAATGGATGCGCAAATAATCCCCTACTTAACACTGTGTGAGCAAGTACTGGGCCCAGGAAATGTCGGATGGGAGCTAGGGGTTCTATCTGCTGCCCTCAAAAGGCAGTTGCCTGACAAAGAAATCAAACAACGCGGTGCATTGAGCAACATCAGTAAGCTGAGCTCCTTAGTTGAGCCAATCTGGAATGTTCTCACAGAGTACAGCAATGTGCACAAGGTGGAGGTTAACGATAATCCAGTAATACCCAATATAGACTCCACTAGTTCCTTATTGGTGCTCGATGCAAACGAACGACTTATTTCCCGATGGAATATTCCGCTAGAAAAAAGAGACTACAAGCAAGATCAAAAGGCGATTACTCCCCTTCGTGATTTCTTAAGAGACCACGATAAGAGTACCAATTTCATTTATTTAAGAGGGAAGCTCCTTGGCTCTGAAAAAGAAAGCAACTTGATCTTGATAAGAAACCCCTTCCATCAAAAGAAACCCTTCGTTTTGCTAAGAACAGAAGCCGATGAAGTTAACGTTTCGGAGATTCTTTCAATTCTTTACCTCAAAGGGGGAGAAGGAAAGGGCTGGAGCAACATTGCTCCTGAGCTTGAAGAAATCATAATGGTTGAAGAATCTGCTCCATCTTCAGTTCCAAAAGCCAGCACTCCGCACCGTCAAGAGGAAGAGGAATCAATTGTAAAGAAAGTAAGATCCCTATTCGGCAGATTCTTCGGCAAAAAAGAAAAATCTACATCAGCACTTAAGCCCAAAACACCAAAGCGACCAAAATCGATGAAGTCTAAAAGAATCAAGACGAAAGATCCCTACATTCCTGATTTTGTAGCCAAAGCCATTGCTATTGACGCAGTCGGGGATCTCAAGCTGTTTGAGATGTTCGACACCTTCAGAGAAAGCCAATACGTGATTGAGGGCGTCATTGAATCCGATTTTGGTCAAAATAGGACGGTATTCTTAACTTCGCCTGTTTTGGAAAATCCTGAAGCAATCGCGAGCATGCTGGATGGTCTTGATGAAGTTATCGAGCAATGCGTTAATCATTTCTTTGTTGGAGAGTTCCAATTATTGCCTGAAGAAATTGTCTTAGCACATGATGAGAACCTCAAATATATCTTTTGCATGGCAGGAAACGAAGACAGATTAGTAGGTACTATTGGAGCAACGTTTCAGAAGGATATCACGGAATGGCAAAATAAGAGAGAAGAATACATTCTTCAGCGCCGAACCCTCCACATGAGAACAGGACAGCTCTTGAGTTCGAGAAGACACACTCCCCTTGATGAAGCTGTCCAGCGAATCTACGGAGAAGAGCTGAGCTCTGAAGTCTTTACAACTGAGCTCGATCACGCGGTCCTGAAACTAACCTGAGCCTCTGTCTTTCTGTCTTCCTTTTTTTAATTCTTTTTTTACACCTTTTAACGGAAATCCTCTTATTCGACAAAATACCAATTCAATATTGTGAAGAGCGAAGGCAAAGGATTTCGGTGCCCCAAACGGCATAATGCATTCATGCTTTGGGAAAACCAAGACGAAGACGGCGGAAGATTCTTTATCATAGAATGCATAGATTGTAGAACCAAGGGGAAACTAGCAATCCGCCCCGGTCACGGGAGAGAGCTACCCGTTGAGCTATTCGTTGACTGGGATTACGAAAAGGCCACGTCCCAACAATAATCTAACAGATCAAATCTCCTTACTAGGGACACACTTATGACTCTCAGCAAGACAAGCATTCAAGCAATTCTTTTTGACTTTGACGGGACCCTCTCCGATCTTTATCCTAGATGGATCAAGCCCGTTGGAGAAACCATTATAGAGATCGAACCACGCCTGAATGCTGAAATTTTACGAGAACGATTTACCAGCGCAATGCCCCGATTGGTTCAGGCTGGCAGCGGGTACTCTATGTTTCTCAATATACGTGCCGCGTGGATTATAGGAAGAGAGGCTGGTCTTTCCAGAATACAAACAATTAAACTTCTCTTGCGCCTTAGAAAAAAGAAAGAGCAGTTCTACACCATCACCCCCTTCGAAGAAACCCATCAGGTCTTACAAACCCTTCACCATATGGGCTATAGACTCGCACTTGTGTCCACCGCAAGTAAGAAGACTTTAGAAACAGCAATTAGCGCCATTCCCGAGCTCTGTCTATTCGATGTCATTGTCTCTCGAGATGATGTAACTAGAACAAAACCAGATCCAGAACCCATGCAAAAAGCGTTGGATGCATTGAACATCGATACAGATCAAGCGATTTTTGTGGGGGACATGCCACAGGATATAGAAGGCGCAAAAAACGTTGGCTGTAAGTCAGTTCTCGTTCTAAGGCAATGGGGAGACTTGATACTGACACTATTTGCGGATAATTCTCCAGACCTCATTATCGATAGTCTTAACCCACTCATAGATTTAGCAGTTACCGGCTTTGCTATCTTTAACAGTAATTCTAATGTCAGTGCTACTGACACGGCGGACTCTTTTGCCAAGGACGTGGAATGACAATATCGTAACCTTCCAAAGCTCGTTCGAAAACATCTCGGATTCGCTTCCAATGACTTCCCAGCCAATAGGTCTTATTACATGAAGTGCAGTAATAGGCCCAATCAAGATGATGCAAGCTCTTCTCTGGAATCAAAGAAGAAAGCTCTTTCGCATCTCGAACCATGAGAGCCGAGTTACAGTGCTGGCAAAATGGAGTGCAAAACATGTATGGACGCATCCTTTTTGGTGATACTTTCTCCACAATCAATCGTAGATCATGAATAATTCCTTCTTTGGGTTTCTTCTTTGGCAGGACGATTGCTTCTTTTCCATTCTTTCTCAAATGATTCGCCAACTCCTCGCTTCTAGTGATTACAATATAGTCTGGACCAATTTTCTCTCTCCTCAGATTTGTAACTCTTAGCTCAGCTGAGAAGCCCATAATTCTCAAAAACTTGGCTACGTCTCCGAGGGAACCATCTAGTATAAACTTTGGGGGAATAACGGTCTTCTTATTATCACAATTTGAAGACATTTTTCAGTATTGATTCTTAGATTTAATCCTTAATCTTTTTATTTTTTCCAATCTCTTCTACTTTTTCAACCCGTGCTGATCCTGGAAGAAATCTAATCACTTCGTTAGGATTCACGGCTTTAAGCTTGGCTTGATCCTCAGGATTCAGTTTCTTGGAGAAAATACCTAAGATCTGTTTTGCAATGCTTCCCGGAGGACTGTCTCCAGGGCTTAATTCGACATAGATATCACTTCTTGCTTTGATCGCTTCGGGAGGTCCACCGATGATTTCTACCCATTGTTCTTTGATAATAAGACCGATTCCTACCCGAACGGGCAAATGTCGAACAAATTTCTTTTCTCCATAAATCATCACTGCGCCTTTGGCTAGATATTGGCCGGATGGAGGAGTGAAGGAAACTTGGTCAGGCAACACGTAATACGCATCGGCGGCACCTATGCCTGCCTTCCACGCACTCGAATAAATAATTGCGAATTGTGCAGCTTGCCTTATTGAATCCTCTTCCGCGTTCTCTTTTCCTCCTTTAAGAACAACAGAGGGTGCACCGTGAATATCAGCGTGAAAGTATAAGTCGCTAGAATCAAGGTATCGTTTGATGATTCGCTCGTTTGTGCTTGCATCTAATCCACCAATTGCGAGCAATCCCTCAGTTGTAAAGAACCATCTGAATTTCTCATACCACTTCTTCTTTCTTCTGATTAGAAGCTTCGAATGAACTGCTTTTGCTTCCAACGACTCTCCCTTTTGACGTTCAACCTCCAGCTTTCGCATGGTTTCTTCGATCGCAGCTGCTGCTCCAATTGCTTTCTTCTCGGCGCGTTTTGCCTGGGCATACATGATATCAGCAAGCTCCGCAACTGTTTTGCGAAAATCGAGTGGAATTTCATACCTCTCGCCGGAATCTGCAGTCAATTCAACAACAACGGTTGCCTCTCCTGGGAGAAGTTTGGAAAAGATCTGAGCAGACTTATTGCCTTTCTTTTTCGCTTCCTCTAGTTTCTCGATAACTGTTTCCCAGGGGATTTTCTTTTCTGAAGCAGTCCTAATTGCATGGAGTAGCTCGTTTACATCATTAAAATACTGATAGAGCAGATCTGCCTTTATCTTTGCTTCCCGGGCGAGTAATTTTTGGGTCTCTAGATGTTTTTGTTGTTCTTCCAGTCGTTTTTCAAGTCCCACCTTCTTGGCGATAACAATTTCAGCCTCTTCTTCGATTTCGTAGTCTTCTTCTTGAGCGGAAAAGAAATAATCCAAAGCATCATTAAACGAATCAACGTTGATCTGAACAAGATCGCTGTACAACGTCATCTGAAATGGTGCGATTTCCAAAATATCCTCCGGGGAGAACCGAGCGCCAAATTCATACACGCCATCAACTGTTTTTTCATCTCCGCCAACATCGTCTAGTGTCTCTTCTAACAACTCAGAAGCGAGTTCACCATCCGTGTCTTGCCTGCTCTCCTCTTGTGAAATGCTTTTATCCAAAATGACAACCGGAGAGAAACTGCCAACTTCAAGATCGTGTTTAAATTGTTCAACCACTTGGAGAACTCTTTGGAACATTTGAGGTTCTAATTCCTTCAAAGGCTTATTCTGGACTCCAGCTCTGGCCAAAAGTTCCTTTGACCACTGCGGACCAACATTGAGAAGCCGATTCAAAAGAATCCCTATCTTGCCTGTTTCGCTTTCAAGTTTTTCTCTGATTTCGTCCATGCTCAAAGTGAGGATATCACTGCTTGCAGAAGGTGGTGGCGAATAGCGTTTTCCGGGGTGAATGTCTCGGTCTTTCATTCGCTTATAAGAAGTAGATGCAATGATTTTTCCCTCTGGGCTAACAAGTATTAGGGCACCCCGAGGCATTAATTCAATGATTAAGCGGTAAGAGGGTTCGGGCCCTATCTGTAACTCAACAACTCGGTCAAGGCCTAATTGCTTGATAGCATTGATGCGCTTGTCTCGCAAGTGTTTTCGTAAGGTTGTACAAAAATTAGGGGGCGTTTTTGGAACAGGACGGGCATAATTTGTAAAGTGCATTCTTTTCTCTGGTTCCAACAATAAGAAATGGGAGCCCGACACACCTGGGATTCTTATTTTTAAGAGAAATATTCGATTTGGCAATTGATATATATTTGTAATCCATGATCCTTCAATCTCTTCTCTCTTCTCTTCAATCCATGCTCTAATATCAACGCCGCTAAGCCCTGCCTTCATAATACCACAACTAAATCATTCTTCGAGGAATAGTTTTTGCATTTATCGTTTCAGCAAAGAAGAAGAGATTCATGCGATTTTAAATCCAAAATCATGTTTGCTGACTGCAAGTAAAACACACATGCCACTTTGGACTCTAGCCAAGATAGGGCGATGATTAGTAGGTTCTCCTCTTTTGATTCAGGCATAATTCTTTCTTTATCCTTGAAGTAGTGGGTATTCAATAGCCAATCCTTGATTATCAAACTGCTTTATGAAAAATTCACCGTCATACCATTCTACAAATACTCCATATTCTGGTGCTTCGACTACGATTGTTTCTCCTTACAATCATTTGGTATATCTGTTTAGGTTAAAGAATGGATCTGTGTCCAGTTCATTGATCATTTTCTCTACATCGAATTCTTTGAATGATGTTGCATTATCTCGGGTACGAACCGCAACAAGGACATTCAAATCCCTATTTGGAGTTTTTTCTATTAGCGGGATTAGAAAATTAGGATTATGTGTTGTGATCAAATATTGATTCGCCTTATCGCGCGCAATTTGTTCGCTTAACCTTTTGATATATGTTGGAAAGAGAAGTTTTCCAGGTTCGTCAAGAACGATAAAACTATCTCTATTGGAATAAACTGCTACAGTATGAAAGATCATTGCTTGAAGGGTATTTGGAAGAACAGAGTATGGGAACAAAACGCGAACATCTTGAATTCTTCTTTCGACTGCAAAAGACCTAGTTCTTTTGTCGAATATTAGTTCATAGCCGAATTCTTTAACGAGATCTTTAATGAAGTCCTTCAATTTTTTATTGTTAAATACGACAGAATATAAATTACTGCCCTCCACAGGTAAAAGATATCCTATTGGTTTCAACCTGGAGATGGTCTGATCATGGGAAAACTTGTAAGGCTTTATTCCGGTTAGTACAGATTCCTCAAACTCAGAATCGTTCTGTACCCTAGTAGCTCTCCCTACTGAACCCAATATTTGTCGGAATAGGATTCGCTTGCTCCCATCTTCAGCAATGAAGCTTTGAAAATGTAAATACGGATCCTTAAATCCTCCTTGAATTATGGTTCCATGATTGACTCTTATTTTGATACCTAAGCTGAGGTCAAGATTATAAAACAGCTCAGAAACATCATTAAATCTTACCAATTCTCTAAGATCTCTTCCCTCATTAAGATAATATATCAATTTGAAGACTTCAACAAGATTTGATTTTCCAGTGTCTGGCTCCCCAATCACAACATTAACTCTTCTAGGCTGAAGTTCCACTTTTCTTAGAGATTTGAAATTCTATATCTCAATTCGGGTAATCTTCTTCACAGTAGGGCATTATTCATTGATCCAAAAATATTCTCGCTATATTCTTGTTGACAATGTGGAACAAGACACACTATTTCTTTTCAAACCTTCACCGTTATTTCCTCGGAAGACTTGATCGCTGTAGTTAGGGATAATGAGATGGAGCTTTGGAATATGAATGCAGCAAAATGAAAAAGCTTGGTGACAGTATTTACAATATTTTTGCTAAAGCAAAACCCAAAGAATATATCCAAACTCACACATGCTCAGTTTAAGGGTTAATGAAATAGGAAAATTACCTCTACAAACCCATCAACGCATTCATGAGGTGGTGAGTATGAGTCTCATTCCAACACCGCAGTGAGATGGAACATCTTGCACTGCACAAGAAGGCCCCATATGACAGACGAGTTTTGGCTCCTCATCAATGATTTCCACATGCATGGGCGTATCGCAATGTACTGGAACAGGCTTTGTGTACCCGCATTTTTGACACATAAGGAAAGAACCAGCAATCATCGATGAAGACTTGGAATGGTTTCTGAGACCTTCAGTATAACATGACTGACAACAATAGTAATACCTCTCGTTTCCTTCTGAAAGTGAGATAAACTCGTCTGGGATCAGTTTTCCGCAAGTGTCACAATGAAGAATAAAATCTGTTTCTGAAATCATTTTCTCAACAACTTCAGAGAAAGAGTCGAAAACAGCATAATCGATTAGATCTGTGCTAATTTCTTTGCGATACTTCTTCCAGAATTCCTTTTTCACAACTTCTACAAATCTATTGATCATCAACTGATTAGCGTCCTCATCGGTGCAAATAACGAAAATGAGATCCTTGTCAATTGAATAAGTGAACCGTTTTTTGCTCAGATTAATTGATTCTATTTCATTGTCTGTAGCCTCTCTGACAAAAGATTCGACTGCAGTTAAAAATCCTGAAAGCAAAACCTTTTCGGTTCCAGATTTAGCTGGCCGCAGTTCAAAGTAGGGCAGGCCACCTTTGCTAATTATCCATAAGTTTTCAATCAATAAAAATCACCGGTTGTTCTAATCTGGGATATGTCTAAATCAGATATATTTTTGCCTATTGGTGAAGCCCTTTTTCGAAGGCTTCGAAAATATTTTTCCATGGAAAAGAATTTCAAGAGAACCCAGAAAAACATATTGAATGCGATATCTTCAACATAAGAAAGAAGCATTTTGGTTTTACAGGTTTCTTTCAAGAATCTACGATGAATGGGTAAATCCCTTCTTCTGGAATGAGCCAATGAGAGAGGAAGCTTTGGATTTAGGGTATTTTGATAATCCAGAGTTAACTGTTATTGATGTAGGAGCAGGTACTGGGTTTACAACTGAAGGAATTGTTCAGCGCGTAAAGCCAGAAAACGTTGTCATGGTAGACCAGAATCCCTACCAATTAGAAAAAGCCCTTAAAAAGAAATCCCTTGACAAAGTGAAGAAAAAAATAGGCGATGCTGAAGACTTGCCATTCCCTGACGACTCATTTGACCGGTATGTGTCTGCAGGAAGCATTGAGTATTGGCCAGAACCCCAACGCGGGATTTGCGAAGCTTATCGCGTCATTAAACCGGGTGGATTTGCCCTCCTTATTGGACCCATTATTACAAGCAATGCATTTACGCGGGCTATTTCCAATATTTTCATGCTTTTCCCCACTGTACAAGATTACCTCACATGGTACAAGCGCGCCGGATTTGTCGATATCAAAATCAAATTCATTGCCCCAGAATGGTACGAGGGCAAGGGTTACGGCATTGCTATTGTTGGGAGAAAACCAAAACCAGGCAAATCACCACTTGAACTAGGACCCAAAAAGGAAGATGTCAAAGAACCTTTTTCTCTCAAACGCTTCTTGGTCTTCGTTCCAAGATTTTTGATGGGAAGCTTAGCTGGAGGGGTTTTTGTCCCTCTTGCAGGATTACTGACTCTTAATGCAAGAAAAAAGAAATACCAATACATGGCAAAAAAACGCAAAATGCGTCAATAAAACGCCTAAGCTTGAGTTTTTTAACCATCTTGTTAATCCTCTCACTATCTCATGATTACATTGTGTAGTAACTTTTTTCTGACAAAGTAAGAGATATGAAGAAATGACTTAAGGACAATGCTTACCCTAAATCAAACGATTCAACAATCTTGTCTTCCTATCCTGGAGGAAAAACCATGAGCAAAACTCTCATAGATCATAAGCCTACAAAGGTAAAGGCTGTCTTTGCATCATCAAGACCAATACAGGCAATTCTTTCAATTGCTCAACCTGGTTTTGCAGCTCTAGTTGCTTTGAAGCATTTTCCGGATCTTCTTACTCTCACAATTGCCATACCAGCAGCTGCTGCAGGTTTTTTTGCTGTATTCGCCTTGAATGATTTTTGGGATATCGATGTTGATCGAGATCGGTTTTCAAACTTAAGAACAATAGAAGGATTCGACATTGACACTTTCATAGTAAGACATCCTTATGCTCAAGGGATTATTTCATTTAGACAACAAGTCGTGTGGATACTGTTCAATTTCATGGTGGCTTCCTTTCTTGCGTATTTATTGAATCCAATAAGCATGTATCTCTTCTGGATATCGGTTGCTTTAGAGACAGTTTACTGTAAGCTAAAGAAAATCACGTATTTGAAATTCCTCGCCACAGGAGCGATGGTTGCGTGTGGGGCTCTTGCCGGCTACTTTGCAGTAGTTAGTTCAGAACAAGTCAGTCTGGGCGTAGTTGGCTCTCTGTTCTTACTTTTCTTTGCGTGGGAGATTGGTGGAAGAAACATAGTGAATGATTTCTCAGATATTGAAGAGGACCAGTCCCTAGGAATTAAGACCCTTCCTAGCGTCATGGGTCTAAAAATCGCTGCTTGGGTTACTTGCTTATTTTCATTACTTGTAATCATTGCCAACCTTATGGTAGCATATTATGCGGATCTCGGCTTATTTTACGCCATTGTTTCTACTATTGCAGGAATTTGGTTCATGTTTCTTCCCCAACTACGCCTCATTAGAATTCCGTCCTTGGAACAAGCATTAAATGCCTTCAATAAGGGCTCTGTATATCCTTTTGTGATCTCGGCAGTATTGATTGTCTTCTTGTATATTCCTAGACTCTAATTCCATCTATTGTCAGCTAATGTTCTCAAGAACAAATGAAAGAAATGGAAAAAAAAGGAACAAATGTGGGAAAATTGCTCTGAGCTTGGCAAAAAAGATGCGAAGAAAACAAAAATAACATCTTGTTTTGTGGTTGCCCTTTTAGTATTCAAATAGTTCTAATGTTTCTCTATACTGCTCTAGTAATTCTTCTCGCTCTTCCTCGGAAATCTTGAATTCTTCGTCCATGTCTGCGACTACTTCGAGTTTTTCATTCTCTTTATGTTTGATTTGCTCTCGGAGTTCGTATTCTTCCTTTTTCTTCTCGGCATCATACTTTTTGCCACAGACCTGGCATACGAGCATCATCTTCTTGGACTTCTTGTCTCGGCGAGGGACGAGCAGACCGTCACATTCTTCGCAGAATTCCATGTGATCACCTTTTTTAATTGTTTTTTATATCCTTATCATTGTGAAGGGTTTATCCGTGCATAATAAGAATGCTTCAACCCTATTTAACTTATTCGATTTAACTATACGACTAATCACTGAGACGTAGAATTGTGATGAGAAACGATCCAAAAACAAGTATTCCTCTGGAAACTATGCATTTTGAGTGGAGAATGGCCTCATAACTCATATTTTATCAATTCTAAGAAGCGACAACCAAGATTTTTTAAGATTCATGACATATCACACACCGTAATAAAAAGCGCTCGCCAATTTATAAGTGATTGAAACATGCGGGGCGAGCCCAGAGATTTTAGACGATCCGATTAGTATTTTCCTTTTTCTCGAAGGATTAGGTCACGAATCGCCACCCGAATAGCTTCAGATTTAGAGGGATACAGCCCTTTCTTAATTAACTTGGTGAGCCCCTGATGTTGCTCTTCGTTAAGCTTCACACTTATGAGTTTCATTCAGAACCAACTGTGTTTCTTTACCTTATAATTTCTATTTCACTTTCGCGAAATACGTCTCTTGGACTCTGTTTATTGTTACAGAAATTTATCACGCAAGACAATTCCAAATTTATTGTTTTTCCGTGATTACGCGCTAAATTCTAATATCTACGATCTTTTGTTTTCCCCATGGGATTGAAAAAAAGGGCTTTAGATTTAGTAGCAAGAATTGGAAACTTGCATCCTCATAGCTTTGCGTATTTGGACGTGGCAGAAAAAATGGGCCTTCCCTCTGAAATCAATATTCCTAAAGAATTGATACCAGCTGCTTCCTTGCTTATTGCTCGTGCTTGGGCCAATACAGCTGTGTTTGAAGTTAGCCAAGGCCTTCCTCGTCCTTACTGGGTTGAAAAACAATATGATCCAAGTTCGGCTTATTTTGAGCCAATCGGGCATAGATTGCTTTCAATGAACACGACCTTGCGAAATTGGTCAATGGTAGGAATACCCGGATACAGTACAGAAGGGA
>JALTMP010000136.1 GCA_027001645.1 Candidatus Heimdallarchaeota archaeon | reverse complement strand
TTGTCCTCGGGATTGCCTTCTTCCTATTGGGTCACCTTTTCTACATTATCCTATTTCTTCTCTCCGCTCCCAATCTTAACGCACAGATAAGGAAACGTTGGTACGTGCTGATTCCTTTAGCGATCTATGTTGAAGTAATGCTTTTTGTATTAATCATTCATCTCGAATGGAGCCTAGTGGCTCCTGTCGTTATTTACGCTCACATGTTAGGTCTGATGGTGTTTGCTAGCTTCTTGTTAGGTCCAAAAGCGTCGTGGGTACAAATCGGTGCTCTGTTCTACCTTTTTTCTGACAGCGTTATTGCATTCTCCGCCTTTGTTCTCACTTTCATCTATGAGCCCTATCTCACATGGCCAACCTATTACTTTGGTCAACTCCTAATTATCACAGGATTTCTTCTGTTCAAGGAAGAGAATCTTCAAACATAGTTCTTTGTTATTCAAAATAACAATGGAGGAATAATAGTGACAAGATGGCATCAAACGGTTTGTGTGTTTACTTTTATTTCTTTGATTTATTTCTTGCTTGCCACTACCTTAGCTATGGCATTGTATCCAGGATATGACTTTTTTGGCCAGTTTCTCAGTGCTCTAGGAGCTAGTCAATGGGGCTTTTTATTCAACAGTGCAGTGATTGTTATTGGAATCAGCACCTCACTTCTTTATGGCACAATTGTCTCTCAATTCGCCCAAGAATCTATCAAGACATATCGTTTCCTCTTTGTTGCCTCTTTACTGGGCTTTCTTTCCGGAATTCTTTTGATCGGCGTTGGGAGTTTTGTGGCAAGTGGAAAGACAAGCGATATTCATGATTTCTTTGCCATTGCGTTTTTCCTCGACTTGCTACTATTCATGTCGCTCTTCTTAATTGGCTTCATACGAACGCCAGAATCTTTTGTTGGCTATAAGTCAAGGCATGGTTTGGCTTTTACTAGTGCCATTATTTCTTTATCTACCGCCATCGGACTCTTTATTCCTTCAGTTAATCAGTACTTGATGCAAAAGATAATCGTATTCCTCTACGTTGTTTTTGTGTTCTGGCTCGATTACGCCTTTTTCTCCCATCACAAGAGGTGCTTTCTGCCCTCTTGAATAAAAGATATTGCTATGCTGGGGCAATCGATTGATAATATATGAATGCCGAATCAATTGCTTTCTTTAAGCGATATTGATCCGTAGAGTGTCTTAGAACCTTCCGAAGGTATTTCTCTTCAAGAATAGTGAGCATTTCTCGCACGCTTCTTAGCCTACCAGCATATGGCATTTCCAACACTGCATGGCACGTCATGCTATTCTTCAATTGCCAGTCCTTCATTGCTTTCCACAAAAATCCTTTCATCGGGAGCTTTGGCATCCCTGTATATCTACTCAACAGTTCTGCCAATTGGTCAATAACCGTTTTCTGTTCTGGGGATGCTTGAACTTTCGAATAATCTGTTTCTGCCTTTGCGAGTTCCTTTTCAATAAATTGTAATGTTACTGCCATGATTTTATGTAATCTTCCGCCATCTTTTAAAAATCCGATACATATATGCGAGTTTTCCCCTTATTACTCGATTCTTTCAGTCGAATCTGTATTGACGTATGCGGATTGATCGGGGAAATTGTTTTTATGAATGGCTTTTAGAAATACTTAATGTCTATGGAATACACCCGCCTCGGATCGACTTCTACCAAAGTTTCTAGAATTTGCTTGGGAACTATGCAATTTGGTTGGACTGCTGACGAAGAAACGAGTCTTCGAATTCTGGACAGGGCATTTGACCTTGGTGTAAACTTTATCGATACCGCAAATATCTACTCATACTGGGCCGAGAATAGCTATCCCGGGAAGAGCGAAGAAATCATTGGCCGTTGGTTTGCAAGTAGAAAGCATCGCGACGATATTGTTTTAGCCACAAAGCTGAGAGGACCGATGGGAAGCGGTCCTAATGATGAAGGTGTTGGAAGGAAACATGTTTTCAAAGAAGTCAAGGCTTCTCTGAAAAGGTTACAAACGGATTACATTGACCTCTATCAGACTCACTGGGATGACCAAGAAAGCCCATTAAAGGAAACTCTTCGCTCACTTAATGATGTTGTTTCCATGGGGATCGTCCATTACATTGGGGCTTCTAATATCACCAACTGGCGGCTTATGAAAGCTCTATGGATCAGTGACAAGTATGACTGGGTTCGCTATGAAGTTCTACAATACAAGTACTCGCTTGTTGAGAGAAAAAGATACGAAGAAAACATGAAACCAGTCGTAAAAACAGAGAAACTGGGCTCAATACCCTATAGTCCTCTTGCAGGAGGGTTTCTGACAGGAAAATACACTCGAGAGGGCCCAATACCTGAGACACCCAGAGCAAAACGGATTCAAGAATTATACATGAATGAACGTGGCTGGAGGGTCATTGATACCTTGCTAGAAATTGCAGAGGAAATTGAAGCGAAGCCTTCTCAGATTGCTCTCTCTTGGATCATGCAACAAGAAACCATCACAGCGCCCATTATTGGCGCAAACACTGTTGAGCAATTAGAAGAGCTTCTTGCCGCACTGGATATTAATCTGACTCGCGATCACTTGAACCGGTTGGATCAAGCATCGAATCCAAACATCTGACCTCTACTCTTTACTCTAATACACATGACCATTCCGCAAATCGACAAAGCGAAGTTATCTGTGGAACCATGGCGAATGTTGAAAAGCTAGCCCTCCTAATATACGAACATGCCTGACGTTTTCTGCAAGTACTGCGATGGAATTTCGCCCCACGAATTTGTTAAATTTGAGGTCTCTGAAGGAATGCCCGTGATTTATCTTCGGTGCACAAAATGTAAGGGTGTTCACATGTATGGGTATATCGGAACCGAGTTCACAGATGAAGACTAAGGGATGTCACACGTTACTGACACTTTGAAACTATCCCACACAGCGCAAGTCCTACCAGTAACTTCTTTAACGTCTGCTTTTTCTTTACCTGAAACATCCAGATTAGTAATTATTACATTTTGATGTGGCCAAACCTCTCGCAACAGTCATCTCTTAAATCTTCTCTCTCTGCTTCTTTTTAACACAATTCTTGTTCTTGAATAATCTACTGTTTTTCCGTTCGGAATTTATACTAGAAGTAAAGGCTTTACTTAGCTATGAGTACCAGTCATACAACAACATTAGGCTCAACATTGTATCTTGTCAAAGAGAGAAAAAGTACGGTTTCAGTTATTGGTTTAGGAAAAATGGGACTCCCATTGGCTACAGTCGTTGCATCAGCTGGTTTTAACGTCGTAGGAGTTGACTTGAACGCTAAACTAGTAGCCTCTGTTAATAATGGTCAAACTGATCTAAATGAGCCGGGGGTTCCAGAACAATTGTCCCGCGCTGTTCGTTCTGGAAAATTCAAAGCAACAACAAGTTTGCAAGAAGCTCTAAAGGAAGCCCGAATTGTTCTGGTGATCATCCCAACCCTAACTAACGAAAACAATCAATTGGAAGAAGAACCGCTTCGACGTCTTTATGAAGACATAGCTACCCATCTTCAGCCCGGAACAATTATCATTCAAGAAAGCACCGTTCCCCCAGGAACAACTGGGGGAATGTTAAGAGAAATAGTGGAAAAAAAGAGTGGCATGAAGGTTGGTAAGGATATAGGGCTTGGTTTTGCCCCCGAAAGAACATATTCGGGAAGAGTAATCGCTGACATTACTGAGCGTTATCCAAAAATCGTTGGAGCGGTCGATGGAGATGCGGACACTGCAGAGATCATGAAAGAGTTTTACTCCTCTTTCTGCTCAAAAGGAGTAATTGTTGTAAGAAACGCAATCACAGCGGAAGCTGTTAAAGTGTTCAAAGGCGCATATCGAGATGTCAACATTGCGTTGGCAAACCAATTTGCAGTATTAAGTGAACTAATTGGCATTGATGTCGTGGAAGCAATTAATGCGGCAAACACGGAACCGTTCAGTCATATTCATCGTCCTGGAATCGGGGTGGGAGGTCATTGCATTCCTGTTTACCCCTATTTTCTTACCCAGCAGGCAGCAAAATACGGCTATGAAATGAGTCTCCTATTGGAGGGTCGCCGGATCAACGATTCCATGCCGATTTTAGCCATTCAAAGGGTGGAAGACGTCCTCGCAGGGATGGGTTCAACTCTGGAACATGAGACCGTAATTATTCTTGGTCTAGCATATCGAGGGGGGGTTAAAGAGCATCGCAATTCTCCTTCCCTTATTCTTGCAAGGGAACTAAAGCAGAAGACAAAAGAAGTCTTTCTTTCTGATCCACTATACACTTCGGATGAAATCCAAAACATAACCGGACTCTCCTCACCCATGGATGAAGACTTTGCTCGCGCAACGGTTTTCTTTATCGCAACTGATCACGAGAGTTATCGCGAAATCAATTGGGGAGAGTTCTGCAAAGGGAAAAACCGATGCATTATTTACGATGGAAGATATATTATAGATGCAAGTTCAATTCCTAAAAATTCCATCCTTCTAGCTCCTGGGAAAAAAGCCGTAATCGGCGAAAAACTATCCGTAATCCAAAAGAGAGAGTGATTCTCATTGAACGAAACAATTGAGCTCTTTAGCGATCTAACCGTGATTATTCCAACCCTAAATGAAGAGCCCAACATAGAATCTCTTCTCACCTTAATCACAAATCTTTACCCAGGTGTCCTTGTCATCGTTGCGGATGACGGATCAACAGACAAGACTCAACAGATAGTAGAGTCAATGCATGAAAAAAACCCGAATATCATGCTGTTTGATCGCTCAAATCATGATGTTCATGGTTTAACCGCATCTGTGTATGACTCCATTCTCTCATGCCAGACAGAATACTTCTTCGTCATTGATGGAGATTTTCAACACCCTCCCGAAAAAATTGCTGATGGCTACGAACTTCTGAAAGGAAAGGGCTGTGATTTAGTGGTAGGCTATCGAGAAGAAGTAGAAAACTGGGGCGCATCTCGGAAGCTAATGTCATGGACAGCTACCATGATTGGGAAGTTTTCTCTTTTTCTCCGTAGAAAACCCCGGGTGAGAGATATCATGAGCGGATTCTTTGGCGGAAGAACTTCATCTGTTGCCAGCCTCCTCAAAGCCCGTCCTAACAAAATCGCACCCACTGGTTACAAAATATTGTTTGACATTCTGAAACAATGCCCCTCTGAATGGAAACTGTGTGAATTTCCATATGTGTTTAAGAATCGAGCATTTGGGAAGAGCAAGATTAGTCGAAAACACATCTTTGCCTTTCTCTTATCAACACTGAAATAAATGCGGGCCTCACTTAGCTTCTCGACCAGCGTTGAATGTGATAGCATGTCAGATATCAAACAGATACTTGCGGCACTTAAAAAACAAGGAATCGAAATGACGAAGATCGACAATGTTACCTGGGTTGGAACAAAACTGGGGACAATTCAGTTCACAATTTGGGATAAATCCGAGGGTCTATCCTTTGATTCTTATGCTGAATTAAAGGGAGGAATATATGAACTAGGTGAACTCGCAACCATTGTAAAGTATATGCTTAGCTTTCGGAATACGCTTATCCAGTACGGTGCTCGCGAAATCAACACGACTGAGCGTCTGTATCCCAAAGATCGAAGAGGAAAAAACACGAGAACCTCAGGCCTATAAAACCGATTTAAGATCTGTTGCTCTCCAGTCTTGGTTCTGGCCCGCTTGCTAGAGTTAAGAATCTCACTTTGCTCACTGCAAGAACGAATTAGTTAAAAAGAACAATTCACCAGTCCAGAATTGAGTGGGAAACATGGAAATCGAAATCACGTCAAGGAAAGAGAATCCCCTTCTACACAGAGAGGAAGTAGAATTCATAATCCGCCATGAAAACGAAGGGATTCCCTCTCGAAAAGTAGTAAAGGCAAAGATAAGTGCCATGCTCAACAAGAATCAAGATCAAGTCGTATTACAATACATTCTGGGTCGTTTTGGTTCTCATATTTCTAAAGGGAGAGTTCATGTATACGACTCTGCCGAAGAGGCCCTAAAGAATGAACCCAAATATTTACTTAAAAGACAAGACATGCTTCAGGAAGCAGAAGCAGAGTAGCTTAGAAGATAACCTATTGCATTAAGGAAAGCGAATCAAAACTCGAAGAGGCGAAAAGTATGGGTAAAAAGAAAAAAGGTGGATCATCATCTCCGAGCAAAGGAAAGAAATCCTCTGGTGGCTCCGGCGTAAAAAGAAAGCGTGAAAGCTGGAAATATTATAAGATTGATGGAGACCAGCTCGTTCGACTAAAACAAGAATGCCCTGAATGCGGTGCTGGCTATTTCATGGCTCAACATGAGAACCGGCTAACTTGTGGCAACTGTTATACGACTCAGTGGCTAACAGAGGCCCAAGCTTAAGCCACTTCTCGCGCCCACTCCTCTTTCTCTAACCGGATTCTCGCATCAACAAGAATATTCTACGGAACACCTCATTTGATCTAAGTTGAGTTTCGATACGCCGGGAACAAAAATTACAAAAACAATGAGTCAAATCTACACCTTGAGCGCGTAGTTTAGCTTGGAAGAACAATAGCCTGCGGAAATCATGGGTTATCGCCCATGATTTCAGAAAGCTATAGACAGGGGTTCAAATCCCCTCGCGCTCGCCATTTTTGTTGTTATGACACTAAATGTTTTTTCGCTCAGATCTTATCAAATGAAGCAAAGTGTCAAGTAAGGCTTTTTCATCCTCTGAAATGACACTGTCTGCTTCTGCAACTTCCCACGCTCTTCTGAGCACCTCGCTTTCCAAAAATCCTATATTCGCCCATTCTTTTCGATCCAAGATTCCATCCGCTAGTGCCTGTTTGATGAAAGATTCCAAAATCAAAAAGTTGAATTTTGCGGCATTAATTATTGCCTTCTCCTCTTCTGTAATGACGCCATCTGCCAGCGCTTTTTCAGCGAGTTTCTTAATCACCACATCTGGATCGGGGATTTTCTTACGCATATTTCATTTCTCTTCGTATTTGGATTTAAAACCCTCGCACGTGGTTACCACTATAGTGATAACCTTATTAATGTGTGTTACCCAATTAGTATTGAAAACCCATGAGTGCGAAAAAGACCTTCCTCACCAGTAGTTCAATTGCTTCAGCAATACTTGTAGTAATTATTATTCTAACGCTCACTTTAGCCGGAAGTACCCAAGCAAATGCAACCGAGTCTCTCTCATCCCCCGTAATAATACCGATGAGGGTACAAGAAGATTCATTGTTGATAGTAGTTGTAAATAATAATGAGCACCGCGATAACAATTTGTATCTCGTGGCACTTCTTAATTCACAAGAGTACAATGCTTGGAAAAGTAAAGAACCTCACGATCCCTCCACCTCTTACGATTTGCCTTCTCAAAGCATCCTTGCACAGAACGTTTCTCGGTATATGACCTTAAAGAGAATTTATCAAGCAGACGACTATTATCTCATCATCATCCGAACTCAGGGAAATGATCCTGTTTCCTATTTCTTCTCAGTAGCGCCTTATGGTCTCATATTTGCCATTGCTTTATTCGGATTCATTTTTGGTCTATTGAGCTTTATCGCATTCATTGCTGGCTCTATTGTTCTCCTTCAGTATATACTGCGACTCATTGACAAGAGGAATAAAGAAAGAGAAAAACCAATGGTCACACAAACGCCTCCATCAACTCTTGAAAAAAGGCCTTCTGATGAGAGCGCTGACAAACTATCACCTTCTGACCAAACCGCTAATAACCCGTTCCCCAGCCTCCGAGAGACACTCGAACAAGCATATACACGAGTTACTGTAGAAGAACTGGCCTTAATTCTTCTTGGTCTGTTCTTCGTCTTTCTACCCATATTTGGACCTGATGCATATGATCCATTTCCTGTGTTCATTGCCTACCTCCTCTTCCTACTTGGCCCTCTTTTGCTTTTGATTGCTTCAATCCTTTATTTGAGCCGTGCAAAGCAGAGAAAAGATTTGATCGCTTATCTCGAAATTCGAAGAACTGCGTCAGTTTCTGAACTTCAACAATTTTTCTCGTCTGATGCCAAAAAGATTCGGCAATTAATTCTTGATGCGATTAGAATTGATGGAGTGAAGCTAGAAATCGATGAAGCATTTAAGGTCATTAAGCTCATTGAGGCACCTATCGCCGCTACTACAAAGCAAGAAGATGTTAGATCAACAAATGCGAATGTGGCGAACTCACCTAATATCATACGTTGTCCATTCTGCGCTGAAGAAACTTCCCCTGATTCACTATTTTGCAGCCAGTGTGGTGCCTCTCTAGTCCCCCCAAAATAGGTCGTGGTATCATGTTCTTCTCTGTTCTCAAATTGCGCATAGGCCTAACTAAACGTGGAGTTGGTGAGGCAACAGGATGACAAAGGCTTCCAACAGCATTATTGAGGATCTCATTGCTCTTGGTTTCTCGGCTTACCAGGCCAAAACATATGCGGGATTGATTTCTCTTGGGGGGAGGGCGTCTGCTCCTGAGATTAGCAAAGCAAGTGGTGTTCCCAAGGCGAGAATTTACGATGTCTTAGAAGAGTTGGGGCAGTACCCACTTCTAGCCGTGAGCAAGATTCCGACTGAGGATGAAGGTCGCACCGAGTACCAAGCCGAAATGCCTGCGACACTAATTGAGCGCTTGCTTAAAGAAAAAAGCGAAATCGCCGAGAGGCTACTTTCGGCTTTGAACCCTCTTATTTTGAAAACCAAGATCGATCCGCCTCGCCTCACGATGCAGGTAAGGTCGCTGGGGGAGTTTGACCTTGAAAACGCTAAGATTATTGTTGTGAAAGGCAACGAAGAATCACGAATAATAAGGCAGTTCCTAACAGAAAAAACACATAAGACACCGATCATTGAAGATATGAGCTTTCCCCCAGGAACCGCTGTCATCTTGAAACCTGATGTTGTTCACTATATTCAGCTGAACCCCATTGGATCAAGCGAAATCATCAACTTCCACTCCTTAAGTCTCATTAACTTTTTCATGACGAATTTTGAACGCCTCCGTCCCTCGCTTCGCGCGGATACTCTTTTACAATCAAGGAATGCTATCGCAGCATCTTATGCGTTACAACTAGAAGGACACGGCCAGTTTGCTATCCGATCCGTTCATGAACCCTTGAAAATTCTTGTTTCAACACGATCTTTTGAGACAATTGTACATGGGACCTTGGATCTCTCTATTCCTTTATCTAATATCAGAGATGTGTCGTTCGAAGACGACCGTCTGTCATTCAACGTGTTTGGAGCTGACGAGAAATTTCTTGGATCCATTGACCTCATTCTTTGGGGGGGTAGCGAATTTGCTTTGATTTTGAACACTCTGATAAGCGAGCTCTCCGGCACCTCATAAATCTAAGATATACCTAGTGTACCGCTATTTTTTCGATTTTTTTCTTGTATTGTTCCTTTTTCTACTGCCCGAATGCTCAAAAACACTCGTTTTTTTCCTATCTTATGAGTGTTGAGGATGAGATTAAGGGATGGTTTCTAAAGCCAGAAGTTCGAATAGTAGACCACGCTTTAGATACGGGGGATAGTCTGATTGTCAAGTGGACTGACGAGGGTCCACAACTTTTCTTCCAAGATGCTGATAAGAATGATTCTCAAATCACTTTTGGTCCACATCATCATTCAAGGGCTTCGATTCGCAAGGACGCGGAATTAATCGTTTTTGCAGAAGATCGGAAAGGAGATGAATATCTTGACCTGGTCTTACTTAACACTAAGACCAGAGAGTCGATGTTGCTGACCAATCCACAGAAGAGAAAGTCGCGCTCAATAGCTCACTTTTACGGTTCGAATTATCTGGTTTGGAGTGAAGCCGGTAATGGAAGATATGAAATCATAAAATACAGCCTTAGGAACCAGGAGGCCATCTCTCTATTTCAAACAGAATTCGAATGTTACTTGAACAAAGTTACTCCTAACGGGAAAATCCTTTTTTCGGGGAATCTCAAAGAAAAGAATCGCTTTGTTGATGCACATGTTCTGGACATTCACGAAAACAACATCCAGCATACCCTTTCCCTCTCATCAACTTCACGTCAAATTCCGTTATTCATGGATGAAGCAGAAAAGAGAGTCTACGTTATCTCGGATCATGAGGGCTACAGGAATCTATACTCATGGGATCTCATGAACGAAGAAGTCCTTCCGGTTTATGACAAACCACCAGAGGGTGAACTTGTGACCGCCAAGAGACACCCCGTAACTGGAGAAATCGTCTCTATCTTTTCCAATTATGGCAAACACACCTTGCATTTTTCAAAGAGTTTTCCTCCAGAACAGACATTGAACGCAACTGTGATGAATCTTTTCCCAACAATATGGGGCCGATGGGTTGGAACACTTTCGAGTTTTACTCTTCCAAGTACTCCTTCAGAAATTGTCTCATTCAAGTCCCCTCGAGTTCAACCTGACCCTGAAGCAATTGATGGAAAGGATGTGTTCATAACAGCAGAAGATGGAACCTCTATTCATGCCTATCACTTTATTCCCAAGCAACCCAATGGGGCCGGCATCGTTTACATGCACGGAGGACCGATGACACAAGTAGTTAGAGAATGGGACCCTAATTTCCAAGCCTGGGTTCAAGCTGGCTTTCATGTCTTGGCTGTGAATTATCGCGGTTCAACCGGTTATGGAAAAGAATTCACAGATTGTGTTTTGAAAGATCCAGCAAACCTCGAATTGTCAGACATAAAGTCGTCTAAAGAATGGCTAGTTGAAAATACAGAGGTTTCCACAGACAAGGTTGTTCTCCATGGAAGATCATATGGCGGTTATCTCACTCTCATGGCACTGAGCTTACAACCAGATTTATGGGCTGCTGGCTATTCCCTTGTCGGTATTGCTGATCTTTTGCTTATGTATGAAGACAGTTCCCTCCCCTTGAGAGGCTGGTGTCATCAAATGATTGGCCATCCCGAGAAAGATCGGGAAAAATACGTTGAACGCTCTCCACTCCACCATGCGGAAAAAGTGAACTCCCCCTTGCTAATTATTCATGGGAAGAATGATTCAAGATGTCCGGCGCGACAAATGGAAGTATATATTCAAAAGCTGAAAAAACTCAATAAAACGGTTGAAGCCTATTTTTATGAAGGGGGTCATGTTCCCTGGGAAGTCAGTCCCCTCGAACGTAGCAAGTGGGCTCTGCTCTTCTTAGACTTTGCAAGAAGACATGTACTCAGTTGATCTTATCTTTCTCATATGTTTTAGAATTCGAATCGATCCCTATAGGTATACATTCGTATTTGATCCTCAACTAGCCAATTCGTAATTTGTAGCCACAGCGTTCCAGAATTGAGCATTTGAAGGGCATCTTGCACTGAACTTGGTTTCGTCATCACTGAGGGAGGATCAGAGCTTGACCATCGATCCAAGGCCCATAATATGTGCGACAATTCATGCTGGAAGAGATTATCGACCCACTCCGCTTGTACTCTAACACCATAGGCTTCTTTGCTTTGTGCAGCTATCACAAGATAGTTTGTAGGTTCGCCTCCTTGGGCAAAAACAATTCCATAGTGATCTGCTGTTTCATTCGTTGCAATAAACAGTACATCAAATCCTTTGTTTTCTGCACTATACCCTGTTTCTGCACGCCATCCTCCAGGGATCCCAAATGCTTCCTCTGAAGCAATAACCGCATAATCTCTAATTGTTGCGAGGTCTGTAGTTGCAGGATAGTCAAAATATCTTGGAGGACTTGGAATGAACGAAACATTAAGTGCCTGTTCAAATCTCATCGAAGCTTCTGCGATATCATCCGTAATCTCATCATATCCTGAACCAGTATCCCACGAATGGCTCATCACGGCTAGGAAAATTGCCCGATGTTTAGTGGGAGCCCTAATATTTTGAATCGCTATTTCATTATCTGCTGAAATAAGAAACTCAATTTCAACTAGTTGTCTTCCCAGCTGATCCATTGCGGCAAAGGAGCTAAATCCAATTGTCTGTAAAATTGGATATAATGCAGTGTCATTTGCTCTAGCTATTATCGTGTCTACTCCTCCTGTATAGTTGACGTGAATAGCAGGGATTCCTGTTAGATTGACCCATTTTCTGAGTTTGAAACTGACTACTTCTGAAGTTGGATTAGTTATTACTAACCCCCGGTTGCTATCTGTTTTGTATTCAAGATTCTTCGGGTTGCTAGTTTCCCATGCTTCCAAAGTAGTGTTTTCTCGGAAATCGTGCTCTCTTATTCTTTCTTCAACTTGAGCTCTATTTACAGTAAAACTGAGATTCAATTGTTTTTGTTTTGTTATCATGGGCTTGGTACTAGGCTTACCCGCAATACTTATGCTGGTAATCTCAAAGGTCCCGATCGTGAGGGGTAATACTGTTTTATTATCTGCGATGATAGGTGGAATCGTGATCTTGATGGTGTGCGTACCGATTGTTAGCTCCTTGTCGAGAGTTACTCCGTATGAAACTGACCTAGTATCTTGTTTTCTCTCCACTTGTATTATTGCTTTAGAAAAAGTGATGGGGGTCCCCTTAATAGCAAGCTTTACCCCGACAGTTAGGGGATCCCCTTTGCTAATGTTGCTTGAAATGTGTATTTCTTGGATTTCAAAGGTTGTGGGTAAGAATTGTACCGCAAGGTAGGCCGACATGCCAATAAGCAGTAGTGGTAGAAAGGCAAGCGCTGCAACTTTTTTCCTCGACAGCCTCATACAATGGAGTTAATTTGCACACACAATCTTAAGGTTACCTAAATTTAGCTCTTGTTTGTTTTATCAACAGAGGGAATAATATACTCCCAATTATGCGCATGCTCTTCTTCAGCTTGACACTGGCGGTCAAATTCAAGGAATTGCTCACGAACGATTTCGGGGTCTATCGGATGCATTTCAAGACCATTTTCTTTCTTAATAACCTCATATGTCTTATTCATCAAGAATTCCTCTGGTAGCAAAATAAAAGAAGCTGCAAGGCCAGTAATTTCTCTCGGATAATGAGAAAGAAGTAAATGGCCATGGTTTCTAACAACTAACAACGCGTATGTTGAGCAACAGTCCACTAACCTCATGGAATCCATTGGTGGAATGATTTGGTCCTTTTCTCCAACTATGATCAGTGTTGGTACTTTTATGTGCTCCATTTTGAACTCATAGGTTTCTAATCCTTCTTTGACGAGTTTTTGATGGCTCCTTACTCTTACTCTGTTAACCTTTTCGGACGCTATGGCTAGTTTTCGCGATCCTAGAATTGCTGAAGCAACCTTCATAACTGGAGAAATTATGGCATGATTGAACACTTCCAACAAGGGCGCTGGAGTTCTTGCTCCTAGTTTCAACCACCAAGGGATTCGAAACTTCCTCGTTGGACTAATGAGAATCATTTTTTCAACTCGTTCAGGGAAGATCTCATAGAACTTCAAAGAGATTGCTGAACCGAGGGAACTCCCCATCAGAATTATCTTGTAATCATCTTCGTCGCGTTCTGAAAAATAATAGTCAAGAAGCATTTTCAAATCAATTGCAAGTGATTCTGTTGTCCAGGGCTCATTTCTCGAAACGTCGCTATCTCCATGTCCTCGCAGATCAACTGCTATGATTCTATATCTTTTACCCAAAAGAAAAATTAGCTCAGAGTAGTAGGACTTATTCCCGGCCCAGCCGTGGATACAAACTATTGTACCTAATACTTCACCTTGTGGCTCAGATATATCTGCTACAATAGTATATTGGTCCAAGGATTGGTTTCCTATTGCTTCGAAATGGATTTCTTCAAAATTAAACCCATTTTCAATGGGAACTGCTTTCATGTTACATGTGTTATAGTGTTTTACGCGAATATAAGATTATTACAATTGCCTATTCTATTAAGAATGAGGAAAAACCTCATTGTCAAACTCTTTTCTTAAGAAAAATTAAGGATCGGGTTCGGGAAGGCTGTCCAGTGAAAATTCCTCATTTTCACCCCTGTTTTCTGAGGGATTCCCTGGCGGTTCTACTTTTGCCCCCTTCAAATCCGTATCTACATATTTCATCTGAACGCTTTGCCATAGATCCCCAATGTCCGCTTCGCTCGCTTCTTCTAGTGGAAATCCCGGTGGGACCTGGATTCCTTTCTCTAAATCACTATAACCCGAGCGAGAAATACTTTCCGCTTGTCGACGCATACGTCTTTGCATAACTAGGCCTGTGTGGGACCCGTATATTAATAACCACCTTTTATTTAAGCGGTCAAGAACAAGCACTCCATCAACATCCATTAGTGAGAGCTCTTCCTCAACTCGCTTTATATCTCGATTTCGTAAAAGGCGTGAAATATCCTTGGCATGGCTCGAAGGAAAAAATTGTTGTTTTTTATCGCTGTAGAACAAGAAAAGAAATTCGCCTTCGCTCATTAAATCTCTTTTCGCTGAACTAGTTTATAGAACTTTTCGCCTTTCTCTTCTACATAAGAAGTGACAACTAACGGCACTAGTCTCGATGAGGTTTCGTATTCTGGGCTAATCCGGTCTAGGGGCTCTCTACCTTTTGAATTGCATAGTATGTCTTTACAGCTGCTTCCACTGCCTTGGTGGCAAAAGATTCAATTCTTGCTTTTGCCTGCATCGCTGTCATCCCAGGTCCCGAAACACCAAGAGATACTGGCTTGTTGAACTCAAGAGCCAAGTCCATGATTTTTCTTGCGGCATGTTGGGCCACTACTTGATCATGATCTGTTTCTCCTTTTACGACGGCTCCTAAGGTTACAACTGCATCAATATCCTCCTGTTTGAGAAGTGCCTTGATAGCTAAAGGCATGTCAAACGCTCCGGGAACCTCGACAATTTTGATAACTGGTGCACCCAAGAAATGAGCATGTTCCAGGGCTCTTTGCTTCATCAAATAGGTAAGATCATAATTTGTTTGAGAAACGACAAACCCTAGTCTTGGAGGCGATTTTTTGTATTCTTGAACTTGTTGATGTTCGCTCACAAGAACACTGGATGAAGAGTCCTACAAAAAAAATACGGTTATGCTTTATGGTGATACATGTTTTTTTTGAAAAATCTCTAGCGAATCCTTAAAACGAATAAAACGCCATCTTTTTCCTCACCGACAATCTTAACTCTATCCCCAGGTTTTAAGAATGCGACGCGTTTCATGAACACATAATCATCGATGTCACTGGGTTTGAAAACAAGTAAATGTTCCGAATCACCCGCTTTTGCCTTAGCAATGATTCTTGTAGATCCTCCTTTCACAAGGTGTTGGATCTCTTGGATGGTGAATTCTTCAAAGCTTTCTTTTTTGTCTTCAAGTGGTGCATGCTTATCACTCTCACGCGCCTTTTCCTTCTCAATCAACTCCGTTTTTTGGGTTTCTTCTGGCTTCGGCGTTGCTCTCTGGATCGTCCCCATGGATCGAAGTTCTTCTAAGCTCATAGTCTGAGTGGCTGAGGGTCTTTCATACGGAGATCGGTCCTCTCGAAGATACGTTTGTTCTTTTGGAGGAGTAACGGGAGCACCTTTCAGATCGCTCTTACTATACTTCATCTGGGCTGTCTTCCAAAGATCGCCAATGTTTGCTCTGCTTAATTCCTCTAAAGGAAAACCACCAGGGATCCTTGCCACCTTCCCGCGATATCCGGTGCGAATCATTGTGTCCGCCTGTCTTCGAGCGGTTCTTTGAGCGACTATTCCCGTGTGAGATCCAAAAACAAGATACCACTTCTGTTTTCTTGCATCCCAGACAAGTAGTGCATCAATATTTCTTGTTGTTAGGTCACTTTCTAGCTTTTCAATATCGTTCGTTTCCAAGATTTTTGCAAGCACCGTCTGAGCTTGTGAGGGCCTAAAGGTCTGTTCATCATGTTTGTACACAAAAAAAACAATGTCATTCTTATTGCTCATGATCTAAGCTTGTTTTCTTGATTTAAGTTCTTTATTGGATGTTTATCCCCGTATTTGTGAGGTAGAATATTCAATTCTGGAATTATCGGAAGTAATAATACTCTATTTGAGACTACGATGTTAGAGAAGATATGACTGAAAACGAGTCAGTAAATAATGATAAACCACAAACAGAGAGCTCTACCCCCTCCAAAAAGCGCTCTCCAGAAGAAATAAGAGAAGAAATTATTGAAGTCTTGCAAACTATCTACGACCCCGAAATCCCGATTGACATCTGGAACTTGGGCTTGATATATCGGCTAGAAGTATCTGAAGATGGAGAAGTTGATATTGATATGACGGTAACTGCTCCTGGTTGCCCGGTAATTGAGGCTCTGCAAAGAGAAGTTGCAGCAAAAGTCGGGCAAGTCGAAGGCGTTACCTCTGGGACTGTTAGGGTTGTTTGGAGACCTCCTTGGACCCCTGATCGAGCAACACCTGAGGGTAAGAGTGCCCTTGCTGCAATGGGTGTGCCCGTGAATATCGATTAGCTAGAACCTTCACCCGTTCTCCCTAGCATTTTTTGGTCTGTCTTAACAACAAGAATTACATTTTGCTCACAAATTTTTTGTCCTCTGCAATAATGATAATAATCTACATACACATATCATTTGGTGGAGGGTATCTAATGAAAAGCTACGTTAAGCTTTATGGCCCTGATTTTCTGAAAGCTCTGGAGAAGCTTGAAAAAGTAACCCAAGAAGATCCCGTAATAACTGGAGAAGCTCAGCGTTTACTAATGGAACCGGCAAAACTGATGTCTCCTCTGACTCCTGATTCTCGAAAAGTTCTCAAAACTGTTTGTCCTGATTGGACTCTTAGCTTCGAATGGCAACAAACCCCGAGCCTCGAAAACGTAAAAGCACTTATTGAGAAAATCGATAACGCCTTGCTTGGAACAAAGGCACATTATTCTATTATGACCGTCTCAGATCCCCTAGCCCCGCCAACCCCTGAGGACAGCATTCAAATTCCCTCGGAAATCACCGGCTCCTACGCTATCACGTTTTTTAAATTCATAGGCCCGCCTATTTCCAAAACCTTTGAAGTATTCCCAAAAATCATCGAAACCCATCCTGTTGTTGAATCAGGTTCTCTCCTTTCCAGAGAAGGGGGACCACAACTCGGGATTTTTGACTATGCTTTAATATGGTCACGACTCCCAAGTCCAGTGGAACTTCGCCAATTTCTGGAAACAATAGATAATGAACTGGGCACACTGGGAATCATGTATGATGCAATTACCCGTAGCTATCGTTGAATCTCTTTAACCCTAACCTCCTTGCTTCATTGTCTTCCTAGCAATTCAACTGTTCTGCTAGAGTGGGCATTTTTTCTTTAATCAACTTGCAGAACTCATCTTTCGGCATTACAACATTACCCAGCGTTCCTCTGTCCCCATGAAAATCAGATCCTCCTGAACTCAATAGACCTTGCCTTCGAATGAGTTCTAATAGATCTGTGTTGTGTCTTTTTGAGGGCATTTCCCCATCGGTATAATAGCTCTGATAGTCGTAATAGTACTCAATGCCTTTCAAGCCCCAACTCACCATTTGCTCAATATCTTCTCGAAGTTTGTGCCATGACGAAAATCCATGAAAGGGATGGGCAAGAATGGGAATACCGTCGGCATCAAGTATTAACTGTATCGCCTCTTTTGTCAAGATCTTTTTTCGAGGTACATATGCCGGCTTACCAGGGTTTACAAGTTTTTCAAAAACCTCTCGCACAGAAGAAAAATACTTTTTCTCAACCAATATTCTTGCAATGATTGGTCTGCCGACCGATCCCTTCTTTGCTTCGGGTCTCTTACGTACTTCCTCCATCGAAATATCATATCCTAATTCTTTGAGAATCGCTACCATTCTTTCTAGTCTTGTCTCTCTTATCCTTTTGAGTTCTAGGAGCTTTTTGTGTAACTTCGTTTTTTCGTCTATGGAGACGAACAAGCCAATGATATGATAGCTCTCTTCATTTTCCATGCCAGTATTAATCTCTATTCCGGGAATCCGCCAAAGCCGATCTACGCGAGGCAGTGCTAAGAAATACCGCGTTCCCTCTAAGGTGTCGTGGTCTGTAATGCTAAGCGCCTTGATTCCTTTCTGTATTGCCATCTTCTGGATCTGTTCTACGGACAGTTTTCCATCGGAAAATATTGAATGACAATGCAAGTCTACTTTGAGCCCCACGTTTTTGAAGTTTCAAGAAAGAATAAAATCTTTATTACTGTACCCGTTATTTTTGCTTTTGATGAAGTCTAAGCACCAATAACTTTTTCTTTGTTAGCCTAATCAGAAAACAGAGAAGCTCATGGCTCGAACATTTGTCATTCTTCATAATGTCAGTAGCTCCAGTAAGTGCATAGACTTTGTCAGAGTTGCCCTAGCCCTTGGCTTTCAGAATATCATCATTACTAAAGCATCGGGAAGTGCTGCAACTGGCGGTGTTCCTAGTGCACAAAAGTTCGTTGCACAAAAAGGTGGAAATCTATTCTATCTGCAATCCTTAGACGATGTCAAAGATCTCTTCGGGCTCTCAGAGCTTTTTATCATTGCTCCCCCCGGATATGGGAAAGAAACACTAACTGATGAGTTAGCAAAAGAAATCGCATCCGCTAACACAGGAATTGTCATTGGAGGAAGCGACCCCGGCCTTTCAAGAAAAGAACTAGAATCGGGTAGAGCCATCCAATTAGATCTCAAAACCGACCCCGGGACCATCGGGACCACTGCTCTCGTACTCGATAAGGTGAGCAAATACCAATAAATATTAGATACCATGTTAAATAAAACGTAATGAAGGGAGGAGAACAATGCTCCAAGATGTATACCCACAACATGAAGAATTGCTCATAGAAATTAAGCTTGATCCTAAATCAACCCAAATCGCAATTGACCGTGCGGTCAAATATATCCAAAGATTTTGTAGTGATCAACCAAAAGCAGATCTTTTTCAGTCATCAGATGAATTACTCCAATACCTAGAAAACGAAGAAAATGGCGTTGTCTCCTTTTCAAGACCTGTCGAATTAGCCGGAGTTCTTACCCTCGATCCCGTACGGAAGAGCATAGCATATGTGACTGGTCTTGGGAAAGGAAAAGTTGAATTCTTTGTCTTTGACGACAGATTTGTCTTCAAAGGAAGCATCGGCTCCTGGATTGGTGGGTGGTCCGAGTATATCAATTGGAACCGCCTATATGGAGAAATCAAGAAAATAACATTCTTGAAACAAAAAGATCAATTCATTAAACTCCCATATCATAAGTTCACACGCGCTTCCGGTCAATGGAAGTCCCGTTATGGACGGTCTTCAGGACGATACACGCGTTCGGATAATTGGAAGCCCCGAACTCCCTACCGAAAATCTTGAATCACCTCTTTCCCTTCTTTCTATGAGGGAGGAAAAAATTACAAGAACCCTCTATTCTTAGCAACAGAAACATTAGATGCATTCGAAAAACAAATAACCAGCTAGACTTCCACTCCTCTTGGGAATAATACGACCTCGGTCGGGTCGAATAGCCTGGTCATCCGGTAACGGACCAGAGAGTTCGCTGGATTGCTAATCCAGTGCCCGTTCGGGCGCGCGGGTTCGAATCCCGCCCCGGCCACCATTTTGCAATCTCTAGTATCTCGCGTTATTTTGAAGTCCTTTCTACTACATCACCCTTGCTCCTTGAAATTTTCTCACGGAGGATTCTTGAAGATCCTCTTGCTTATTCCTGTTTCGTTTCCAGACCTCTAGGGTTCTTCTAAGACCATTACAAGCAACGGGTTTGAAAGTAGAGCAAAGAGGTTTCCAGACCTCTAGGGTTCTTCTAAGACGTTTTCCTCAACCTATACTATGGGGCTCCATGTATAGTTTCCAGACCTCTAGGGTTCTTCTAAGACTTGCTCTATTTGTTTTAGGATTTTAAAGGTGTCTTGGTTTCCAGACCTCTAGGGTTCTTCTAAGACTTTAGGCGTTTCTGAGGGATCTTAGAAATATATATAAAGTTTCCAGACCTCTAGGGTTCTTCTAAGACCAGCAACAACCAATACAACATATTTTACAAAGCGAGGTTTCCAGACCTCTAGGATTCTTCTAAGACGAGGTCGCTCCATACTTTCGTATCAATCACCACCTCGTTTCCAGACCTCTAGGGTTCTTCTAAGACTTCTTCGCTATCGCTCTCACAACCAACGATAGATACGTTTCCAGACCTCTAGGGTTCTTCTAAGACACTTGCCAGGATTGCAAATCGCTATTGAGGTGATTCGTTTCCAGACCTCTAGGGTTCTTCTAAGACAGGAGATTATTTTTACAATTTGCAGTCATTAGTGAGGTTTCCAGACCTCTAGGGTTCTTCTAAGACTCTTTCGGTGATCTCCGCTCCTCGACCTCATAGTATGGTTTCCAGACCTCTAGGGTTCTTCTAAGACGAAGATACCGGGATGAGATAAACAAAGCATTGGGGGGTTTCCAGACCTCTAGGGTTCTTCTAAGACTCAGATTTCGAAATATGTCTCAAATTAAATGAAGATGTCTCCAGACCTCTAGGGTTCTTCTAAGT
>JALTMP010000135.1:5598-5912 GCA_027001645.1 Candidatus Heimdallarchaeota archaeon | reverse complement strand
CTGAATGCTAAAAACGTGCCAGCCATGATAAGAGCAAGTCCGGCAACATACTTGAATTTCATCGAAATCTTAATCAAAATCAAACTTTATATACCATTTGCTTCGTAATTTACAGCAATGTTAATGTTAAGATTTCTTGTACTTATCTTCATAATATTGGTAGGTACTGCATATGCATCTGATGTCGAGAGACACAGAATTTACAGTGAGTCTCCCCCCAGCGATGAAGGCATTTATGTGTTTTATTCAGGATTCATCTCAGACGCAGAGAGAATTCTTGATGCTTTTGTAGATGAAGATGAAGAAACTTATGA
>JALTMP010000135.1:0-5588 GCA_027001645.1 Candidatus Heimdallarchaeota archaeon | reverse complement strand
ATCAAAAATCTTGACCACAGAGCAGGAAATAATTTTTTACAAAATGAGGGGTGTGGAAACAAATGCTTCAGAACCGCTTGCTGCGTTTAAATCATTAATTCTCAATATTGAAAAGCTTGCAGAGGGACAAAATCATTTTTTCCTTAATCAAAAAGCAATTTTCAGTAATAAAACTGATTATGAGAGTTACATGGAAGCGTTATCTGCTTTAACTGCAATGAAAACAGCACTTGACAATATTGAGAGTTCGGTTAATACAATTGAAAATGTTGAGATATGGAATGGTACGGCATTTCTGCATTTCGACACATCCAAACTCAGAACAAAGTTAAAAGAGGCGGAAGAGCTGGTATCTTACTATGAATATCTCATTCTTTATTACGGGAAACTTGAGGGACTTATGGTAAGTGTATCAGATACCAATCCCTATTTACGTGAGACTGTCGAAATCAGAATACTTGCAATAAATGCTACCCCGCTTTCACTGCACATCGATGACAGCACATTCCCGATTCAAGGTGAGATTTTCAGATACAGTTTCAATGAGACTGGAGAACATATCATATATGCTGAAGGAGTCAAAGAAAATGAGTTTATCAGATCAAATACTGTCAGAGTTCATGTTTCGAAAATTCCGACATCTATACTTCTCTCTGGAAAAAATTCCGCATATCTGAACGAAATTGTCCAAATTGAAGGACTTGTTTTGGATTATTTTGGGAAACCACTTAATGTTGATGTATTGCTGGAGTATGATGGGAAAATATCTGTTTTCTCTACAAAAAATGGCAGCTTCGGTCTCAACGTCACAAGACAAACGGAAGGGTATGTGAACATATCCGCTTCATTTCAAGGATCTGAAACTCATGAAGCAAGCAGCACAACCTTTCCGGTATTTTTTTCTAAGTATCCTGTGGATCTAACAATATCAGCAAACAGAACGAGTATCCCACCGAATTCAAAAGTTGAGATTTTCGGGAATGTAAGAGGCGTGGAGTATGCAATTCCAGTTGAGATTGTTGTAAATGGAACTGTGATTGAAGAAATCATTGCCATATCTGAATTCAACTCCACACTTATATTTAATGAATCTGGAACGTATTCTATTCAGGCAGTATTCCAGGGAGACGACCTTTACAGACCATCGGAATCTAATATAATGACTATAAGAGTTTCAGAGCCACATATATTTTCTGAACTTTTCTCTTTTTTCGAAAATTTTTCTGTCGTTTATATATTGAAATTTGAATATATTCTGGCTGCTATCTCACTGATTGTGATTTTATTGGTCTCTCTGTATCTGAAAAAGAAGAAAACCAGAGAAACTGTTTTGGAGAAGGTAGCAATTGATGAAAGTAGCAAAATTACTGACTTGAAATCTGATCATACTGTAAAGGAAATTAGAAGCCTTGATTATACTTATCCTGATCTTTTTAACAGGCTTGTTGAGCTATATAATCTCAAAAAAGGTCTGACTCCCAGGGAACTCCTTAAAGCTTTAGAAAAAGAGGATTTTTATCACAAGCTCAAGAAGGTAACAGATCTTCATGAAAAACAGATTTATGGTAAAAAAAGCCTGAGTCCAGAAGAGGAAAAACTATATATCAGGCTTATTCTCGAAATAATGGAGGGAATTGGATGAGAATCCTGTATCCGTTTTTGATATTTCTGGGACTTGTTTTTCTGATACTTCCTGTCTCAATTCCTGTTATAAAAACTTCTGCAGACTTCAGCATGTTTAACACAGACTGGAATGGCTGTTCTGAACTTGCCAGATTTCTGCATGAGAAAGGAGAACTTGTTCCTTTAATCTATCCGTACAACTCTGTTGGAGTCGGAAATCTGAATGGTGCACTGATAATAGTTGGTCCGGATGTGGTATTTTCAAAATTAGAGGCTGAGGAGGTCAAGATATTTCTTGAAAATGGAGGCACTGTCCTGATCGCCGACGATTTTGGAACTGCCAACACACTTCTGATGTATCTCGGAGTTAATGCAAGATTTTCTTCGAATCCGTTGGAAGATATATTTTACAGCAAGAGAAAGGAGTTTCCGATCATTGTAAAAATAGAAGGGATTCCGGTCACTTCAGAATCAGACGGGATCGTACTTAACGTCCCATCAGCACTGGTTGGAACAGATGGCAATATTTTTTCCAGTAAGGTAAGTGTTTTGGGAAAAAGCATGAGAAGCTATCCCATTATGGCTGAGATCAGATACGGAAATGGAAAGATTATTCTCCTCTCAGATCCCAGTATTCTAATAAACGAGATGTTTGACGACAACAGGCAGTTCATAGAAAGTCTCATCACCTACATCGGCGTAAAGAAGTTCTACTTTGATGAAGCTCATCACTCAGATTTTAATCCATATCTTGCCGGCACAGTAATAGTTCACAGGGAGCTTGACAAGGAAAAGGCATTTGTTATATTCTTAGCTGTGGCAGCCCTGGCAGCAGTGGTTGAAGGCGGCTTCATCAGGAAAATTTTTGAAATAATTTACAGTATGCGTTCTAAAAGAGAGGAAGATCTGCTTGAAGATCTTCCTGAATGGGTTGATCCAGATCTGCTTAAAAAGATAATTCATGAAATAAAAACAGGATCAAAAATTGGTGGGAACTATGGACGGAAATCAATTTATTCGAAATCTGGAGAATGAGGTCAGTAAAGCAGTTGTTGGAAAAAAAGAAGTTTTCGAACTTCTTACAGTGGCATTGCTCTCCAAGGGTCACGTTATAATTGAAGGAGTTCCGGGAGTCGCAAAAACCACGATAGCGAAGACATTTTCCAGTGTAACTGGTCTGAGTTTTTCCAGAATTCAGCTGACTCCGGATCTGATGCCTGCAGACATAACTGGAAGCATGATTTTTGATCAGAAAATTGGGGAATTCAGAGTGAGAAAAGGTCCGATATTTGCCAACATTGTTCTGGCTGATGAAATAAACAGAGCTCCTCCGAAAACCCAGTCAGCATTGCTTGAAGCAATGCAGGAAAGACAGGTAACTATTGAAGGCAAGACCTACCAGCTTCCTGAACCGTTCATGGTAATCGCTACAATGAATCCTGTCGAGCATGAGGGTATTTACAATTTACCTGAAGCTCAGCTTGATCGTTTTCTCATGAAAGTGGAGATCGGGTATTTGCAAAAAGATGAGGAAATTCTTTTACTCAAAAGAAAGGAATACAACGAATTCAACAGCGTTCAACCAATAACGAACCCTGCCGGTATACTTGAGTTAATTGATCATGCCTCAAAGGTTGAGGTGAGTGAGCCAGTGCTGGACTACATCTATGAAATATCTCGGAAGACGAGAATGGATGAAAGAATACTTCTTGGAGCAAGTCCAAGAGCTTCGGAACATCTGCTTTTTGCATCAAGATCACTTGCTTTTTTAAGAGGTATGGACTATGTTATTCCCGATCACGTCAAGGAAGTTGTAGAAAATGTTCTCGTTCACAGAATTGTATTGAAGGCAGAATACGAAATGGATGGTATACGCCCCAAGGACGTTGTGAGGGAAATACTGGATGAGGTAGAGGTTCCGAAATGAAAAGAGAGGAGGTTATCACAGTCCTTGGATTTCTTCTTTTTGTTCAGGGGTATCTTCTTGAAAACGTTTTTTCAGCTCTTCTGGGTTTTTCACTAATGCTATATCTGGTCTTCCTCAGGAACGGCTTCACACCGGATATTGATGTGAAGTGGTTCATCAACAGGGTGCTTGTAGAGGGTGAGAAAAATTTATCCAGAATTGTTCTTAAAAACAGATCCACAACTGAGCTTAGGGTTTTGCTGTCAGGAGATTTTTTACCTCCAAATTTTAAAAGCGAGGTTAAAACTGTTACGTTAAGAGGTGGAGAGGAGTTATCTGTTGATTTTACGGTTATCCCACCTAAAGGGAAATACACAATAAGTGGACCAGAAGTAACGGTTCACGATATGAGAGGTCTTTATCAAGATTCATTCACAGACGATTCTGAAATAGAAATTGAAGTGGTACCATCTCTCAGTAAACTAAAGGATGAGATGACCACTTACAGAAACGTGAAGATCGCAAGCAATTATTTTAAATTTTTAGCTGGTCCGCATACTGTAGAGCTTCACTCTTTAAAGAGATTCCAACCTGGAGATGATACTAAGTATATTGAATGGAAAGCCACTGCAAGACTGGGGGAGCTAATAGTCAAGGATTTTTTGAAGGAGATTGAAGGAGACATATACATAATACTTGATGCAGGAAGAGAGATGAGAAAAGGATTGAGAATGTCAAAAATAGATTATGCTGCAACATTAGCTTTTTATATTTCCTCAATCCTGCTTCCAAGACACAGGGTTGCTCTCATAATTTATGACGATTACGGAGTGGTGCAAAAGATAGATCCATCTAAATCTCCCGATCACATCCATAAAATCAAGAAATCTCTTGCCATTTCCCCACTGAAAACTGAAGTTCTGGGACTAAAAATTCCGGAAGTTAATCTAAAAATTTCAAGAGATAGAGTTGAATTCGTTAAAAGAATTGTTCCATTTTTGAGAGGGAGAAAAGGGGCTTCAAGTGGCTTGACTGAAGTTACCGGCATCATTCCGGATATGGCCACTCTGATCTTCATAGCAGACGTAACTTCTCAGACTTCAGATCTGATCAGAGTTGTGGCAGAGTTGAAGCAGAAACACAGAATCATTTTGCTTACACCCAATCCAGTCCTTTTTTATGATTTGGCAAAGCTGGACAGAAATACTCTTCTCCGCATCTACAGAAGGTACATCGAACGGGAGGAAATAATAAAGAAATTCAACAAGATTGTCCCGACACTTGATCTGGGACCTTCAGATTTTTCTGAAGTAATACGGGGTGCGCTGTCATGATACCGATTATATCTGCCATAATTGGGGGTGTGATTGCAGGAATAAATACACCAGTCCTATCACCAGTTGTTTACCTGATATCCAAATACAGTACAAGGCTCTTTTTACTGTCGTTTGCAGTATATTCCATAGCTCTCGGATATGAATTCGAGCTCACCAGTATTTATCATTTTGACCCCATATCCGTTCTCGCCGTTATCATTCCGACATTACTGCTTCTCGATTCCGGACTTAAAAACAGTATGAAGTTTGGAATTCAAAACGGAATTTTATCCATCCTGCTCTTTTCGGGGCTTTTTCTTCGAGAACTGTTTATTCTCGGACTGATACTATCTCTGATCAATCACTTTCAAAGTGACTTGTCAACTCGAGCTGTTATTGCTGTGCTTTTTGGTATGACTCTTTTCATCTCAGGAGTGTATGTACTGAGAGGATATATTGACTTCATAGGTGGAACAGCTACTCAGGTAGTGGTCATATCTTCCATTACTCTATTTTCCACACTTGTGTTCTGGAGGAAGGTTGATACTGTAGATTTTTAGCATCCATTTACCTCAGTTCTGTTTGATCTGGTTTGAGCATTAGCTCTCACACTCTGAAACAAAATAAATTTAAACTAAGCGAAATAATATTTCCTGAAAAATGAGGCTAATACTTGTTATAGACAGAGATGACGATCTTGGAAGAAAAACCGGAATACCTTCTCCTGTTGTGGGTAGAGAAAA
>JALTMP010000134.1 GCA_027001645.1 Candidatus Heimdallarchaeota archaeon | reverse complement strand
GAACAATTGCGACAGCAACATCTGCACTCACAATAGTATCAATTCTTCTCCTTCTAAATGGAAAAAATAATCTCATACAACTCTTGGCCTTGCTAAGCTTATTGTTTATGCTCACCACAGTGATTGGAGCGTTGTTTTACGTGACAAACGTGTTTAGAGCCTCCTTTCGTTTATCTCGAGTTCAGTACCATATCAAAATAAAAGGATATTTGACAAAAACAGATTATTCCGACGATGAGTTCGAGGATATGCTAGAACTATTACAACTAGCAAGGGAAAGTGTAAGAACACTAAATAATATGGAAAGAAGATACCAAAGAGTATTGTGGAAATTTATGTTCGTTTTCCTATCTACAATTTTTGTACTTCTATTTGCAGCAACGCTTATGCAATACCACTAGCAAAGCATGGAGGAACGGGATTTTGAGTGGTAATGGATAATTAGATTACTCGAAACGAGCAAGGGTTTGAATCATGGAAATCATTTTTTCTAACGAGTGAAAGAAGATGCCTCAGCAAAAAGATGATTACCTTACAGAAGACAGAAACAAAGTTATGGTGGGCCAGGGCGGAATCGAACCGCCGACCTCACGGTTTCTACACACAACGCATTGGTGCTTATCAGCCGTGCGCTCTAACCGACTGAGCTACTGGCCCAGAAGCATTGTGCTTCGCGTAGGCGTGTTGTTCTTAGTACCGTAGGTTTTTAGGTTTTTTGTTTGGGTGCTGAGATTTTCGTGGAAAAACGCATACAGAATAAAAAACGTCGCGCTAATAATCCTTGTCAAGTAATGACAGAAAACCCTCTTCATCATCTGAAAAAACATATTGAAGTAGCGTATGAATTAGATCTTGTAAACCGCTACACGATATGCTCAGAAAAACTGATAATTCGTTAAGAAAGAGCAGACTATTAATCAGAGAATACTTGTTTGACAAGAGTTCTTCGAGACGAGGCTCAATGTCTATTAAGCCGAATCGCTCATACGCTTGTTTCATTTTCTTGGTGTAGAACGATTTATACACTTCACCAACGACCAACAGCAAGGCCTGATCCTCTCCAATTCTCAGAGAGACCCACGCATCAGGTGATAAGAGATTTCCTCGAAATTTTTCAGACATGAATGAACGGCACTCCTCAGAAGAGACATCCAAAACATTACAAAGAGAAATGAAAAATTCGTTTTTATTGTGATCCCAAAGATCCAATATTGGATACATGCGTTCCAGCAATTCCTGAACAACTTCGCGGGAACAAGGAATGTCGACATGAACGGATTTACGTCTATCGATTATGGAATGAGGAGGACGAAAGAATTGCTGGAAAACTAAGAATTTCAAGGCTTCATATCTACGATTCACGTACTCCCCTCAACTATTTAGAAAGTACCCCTTATTTTTCTATTGCCAAATGCTTGAACAAATCTTATTGTTTAGACCCTAGCTTGATTTACTCAAGAGATCTTACAACTTAGTAAATTAAGTCTAGAAATAAAAATCAAGTAGTTCACGGTACTGGCTAAATTGACCAAGGTGTATACCACCGAGTCTAATTCACCAAATTGAAGGTTATAAAACCGAAGCAGCAGAGAAACAATAGTTGTTTTGTGCCTCAGCATGTCCAACTAATGCAATTCGTTGCCTAGGAGAAACAGAAGAGCGGAAGTCATGACCCCATAGCTTAGCAAGAAAATAAGATCGAATCAACGGTAAATCCAATCAAAAAAAAGTCGAATGCATGTGATTGGCCGATATTCAACAAATTTGTTCAGTGTTTTCCGATCAGAAAAAAGAATTTATTGCCCGATCTGGTGTTGAGAACATGCGTCGATTAGACTTGAATGAACTAATGCAACTACCAACAATATATGATGCGTTAGCAAGTCCTAACCACAAATACGTCGCATTAGATATTCGCAATATTCACGAAAACATAGACGTTTTCCTAATTTCAGCGGAAAGCGATTCCGAACTTTCACCACTTACCCATACCCCGGAAGCAACGTTTAGTATAAGCTGGGCCCCTGATTCATCTTCCCTGCTTGTCAGTGAAGATCGCTCCAGAAATGAGAGAAATGTTTTGTATCAAGTTTTCGTTGACGAACCTCTGAAAATGCACCAGATAACCGAGACAAACCCATCTTATTTTTTGAGAGGGGGATCATTTGGTCCAAACGGCCAGTTCATTGTTTATTCCGCCAACTTTGATTTTGAAAAACGAAAAGAAACAGAGAATATTTCCATTGTTCTTCACGACCTCTCGTCTAACGACCGAATTGTCTTGACAAGGACTCAGCGACCATCTTGGATAGAACCTTTAGTAAGCCCTAACGGAAAATTTGTTCTCTATCGCCGCAACGACCTACATCCCTCCGGTATTCAATATTGGCTGGTCAATACTGACGGCTCTGATGATCACGAAATCTTGAATTTTGGCCTTACAGCGAAGATTAATGCGACCTGGACGGCAGACAATCGAATAGCTTTTGTCACTGATACAATTGGGGGAGAATTACAGGATGGGGGTTCCATTGGAATATACGACCCACAAACGGCCAAAGTAGATATCTTAAAGGATGCTCGAGAGAAAAAGATATACTTTGAGAGAGTCTTAGCCGTACCGAAAACCTCATTTGTTGTTTTTGTTGAAATTTTCCAAACAAAACTCATACCTCATATCTATGATCTTAGCACGGGACAGTTTGTTCGTATCAATGTTTCACAAGGAAATCTATTACCAATTTCACCGGCTAATGGTGATTTATGGTACGGCCTTTATTATTCATCTACTAACCCAACGGATTTAGTTACCTTTCATCCGGGGAAAAGGGTTGACATTGATCAAGTAACAAACCTTACACGATTATTGTCTTTCACTAATATAAAAAAAGAAGATTTGACTCCAGCAAAAGAATATTTCTGGAAATCTGTTGACGGCCTTGAGATTCACGGCTGGTTGTACTCTCCACGCGTTCAAAACGGAAAGACAGTCGTGTATGTTCATGGAGGGCCAACGTCTCACTCTGCAGACAAATTAAATCCTCTTATTCAATATCTTTGCTCCAGAGGATTTGTCGTCTTTGATCCGAATTATAGAGGTTCAACGGGATACGGAAATCGGTTTAGGGAGCTCATAAAGGAAGAAGGCTGGGGCGGTAAAGAACAAGAAGACATTAGAGCAGGAATTGAGAGCTTGATTGCAGAAGGAATCGCGAAAAGAGGTAAGATAGGGATTACTGGAGTAAGTTATGGAGGATATTCAAGCTGGTGGGCGATCACACACTTCCCAATTGAAATTGTCGCAGCAGCTGTTCCAATATGTGGAATGACAGATTTGGTGGTAGATTATGAAACCACGCGCCCAGATCTTCGCGTTTATTCTGAAGAAATGCTAGGAGGAACCCCCCAAGAGAGACCAGAGAAATATTTTGAGCGTTCTCCAATCAATTTCTTAGAGAAAATCAAGGGGAAACTATTAATTGTTCAAGGATTACAAGACCCAAATGTTACTCCAGAAAATCTGCGAGTGGTTGAAGAAAAGCTCTCCAGCAACGGAATTCCCCATGAGAAACTCGAATTTGAAGACGAGGGACATGGAATTCTGAAACCAAAAAATCAACGAGTCCTATATCGTAGAATTGCAGATTTTTTTGAAGCTAACCTTTGATTCGCCTAATTGTTAGCTTGCCAGTTCTGTATCATTTCTTTAACAAGGTCCTTGAATTTGCTAAAAGACATTGGCTTCTGATAATATCTTTTGAGTCCAAGTTTTTTTGCTGTCAATCTATCTTCCTCCAAATCAGAAGAAGTAAGGACAACAGTAGTAGGTATTGGTTTTCCCTCACTTTTCAATTCCTGAATGACATCAAATCCACTAAGCCGGGGAAGATTAATGTCGAGCACTACTAAATCATAGTTGCTATTTTTTCTTAGCTCTTGCAGTGCTTGCATCCCATCTCTTACTTCTTTTATGTCCGTAGCATAGCCAAGAGATCGAATTGCTCGTCTGAATAAAATGATGTCTGGCTCTGCATCCTCTATTAGGAGGATTTTCGTCGGGAACTCTTTGTTTGTCATCTCAAACAATTACATAATATTTGTTCGGATTTTTATCCTTTTTCGCAAGAAAACTTGTTTATAACAAACAATAACAATGATAACTGCGCGCAACACAGAACAAAAGGGCCAGCAAATGCTGCAAAGCAAGGTATCCTCTAATGCCTTAACCAAATGGAAGGGGTTAGGACAAGAATTTGAATTAATGGTGGCGCGGGGGGGACTTGAACCCCCGCGGGGAAGGACCCCAAAGGCTTACTAGGGTTTCACTCCAGGCCTTCGCCCTACCGGGCTAGGCGACCGCGCCATTGTTTAAAGAATTATAAGCCCGTTTTTTATTGCTTATGCTTAGAAGAAAAAATTATCGTTTGTGTCGATAAGATTTGTTCTTTTCTGAGATCCATTCTGTTCAGATTAAATGTTATCCTACAACATGCGCAAAATGTTCAGAATACTAACTCTGGATTTCGATTAAGTATGCAGTCAGAGCATTTTCTACACTGAACTTCTTGTGTCCATAACCTTTTCCTACAAAAAGCTTCTTCCCCACTTGATCACTCTGACTTCGTTCCACAGGAGTAGGGGTGAGAGCTAGTAAGATTGATAGGCCAGTAGGAGTGGTTAGTTCTGTATTAATGTTTCCTTGTTCAAAGATATCTCCCATGCTCTTCATTAGATATCTTACAGCAGGCACCGGAACCTCTAAGGTCCCATGCGAAAATGTGATCGTGCCCCTGCCTAACGGAATAGGTTTTACCACAAATATTTTTTGAAGATCTACCTTGAGTTTTTCTAAGAGCATTGCAGTGAAAAGCATGTCAACAATCGCATCATGCGCCTCGTGTAAGTGCAATTGGTGTTTCATTTGGTCCTTATCAACCAAAGGCTCACCCCGATCATTGCTATACATGGCTTTGTGTGAATGCATTTCAGCAGAAAACAAGTTTTCAAGGGATCGATGAGCAAGATCTAAATACGCACTACCAACGCCTAATGCGGTTCCTAGCTGGTGAAGAATACTTTTCAGAGTTGCAAAAAGCATTTCTTCTTGACAAACCACTGTAGTAACCAAATATCCTTCACTCATTTTCCGGAGCTGAATTTGGAATCCCCATTCATTTGTGAGGGTATTAAATTCGTCAACAAGCAAACCGAGCTCTTTCTCGCTATTTTTTTGCTGAAGAATCCAAGATAAAGCCCCAATAAGCATATCACCGGCAATTCCCGTTCTTGGATCAAGAAGTAATCCGTAAGTCACCATTTTAATCTCCAAATTTGGTTTTTCTATTTCTTTTTGATCAGACAAAAAAACTACTTCAAGGAAAAACGAAGACGTATCACTGCAATTTACATATCAAACTGATTCTACGTCTTCCGCGAGTTTGTCAAAAAAGAAAAGCTTCAGAGACCGAGAAAAGGGCATGAAACATATAAGAGCAAAGAAGAAGAAAAAAGGAAGGCACCGCAATATCCAAGAAGAAGAAATTGGAACAAAAATTGTATGCTAATTGGGTTAGTAGGCAAGCCATCTTCAGGGAAATCAACACTACTCAATGCGATGTGCCTTAGCGATGCAAAGGTAGGAGCCTATCCTTTTACAACAATTGAACCGAACAAAGGAGTTGGCTACGTTGTTATCGATTGCGTTTGCAAGGAACTAGAAGTTCAGTGTCAACCTCGCCACGGCTGGTGTACCAACGGGAAAAGATTCGTCCCAATCAAATTGTTAGATGTCGCAGGATTGGTTCCGGGAGCTCATGAAGGAAGAGGAATGGGAAATAAATTCCTAGATGATTTGAGACAAGCAGATACCTTAATTCATGTCGTAGATATGTCAGGAAGCTTAGATGCAGAAGGTAATACTATAGACAAAGGAA
>JALTMP010000133.1 GCA_027001645.1 Candidatus Heimdallarchaeota archaeon | reverse complement strand
GTTTAAACCATGGTTCCAGATTAGTCCCCACATTACTCAAATGGGACTAGGGATTTTTCTCCTACCAACCACTCCGTTGATTGCCCACCATGGAGGAACCATTAGTGGGTTTAACTCAATTCTCCTCATTTCTCCTGAAGAAAGGCTTTCCCTCATTGCAGCTATTAATAGAATAAACCGAGACCTATTCTTTTCGTATTCGCTTCACACATTCCAAAAGCTACACCGGCAAATTGGAAAGCCTATCCGAGACTCTTTTTATTTGTCTCCCAATTTCCAGATCGATTCTCCACCTTCCATTCATGATCTCCCTGTTTCCTTTTCAATAGGAACATTCAATCTAGCATTAAGCAGAATCATATTGGGGATCGGGACGAAAGTTACCATTGATCGCCATAACACTTGCTTGACTGTTAGAGGAAACGGACCACTATTTTCTTCTCCTAATGTTCTGCTTTTCATTCGTGAATGCGAAAAGGAATATCATTTCGGAATACCAGATGCGTCTCGGAAAACAATTCAGAGAATGACCCTTACAAAGAACCTCGAAAATATCTATCTGGATCTATTCGGCATATACCAGTTCAGAAAAGAGAAAAAGCCGTCCCTCAGAAAGAAAATAGGTGAGTTCTTATTCTATTCCTTTGTCAAAGCCTTCGCGAAGAAATAAGAGGTCAATCTGGTACTTACGCATAGTCAGCCCTAACTTCCCCTTCCTTCTCTTCTGGTAGTATAAAGTCTGGCTGAATCGCTATTGCTTCAATCTCGACCCTTGCTCCCTTGGGCAACGCAGCTACTTGAACCGTGCTTCTTGCTGGCGGTTCTTCGGGAAAGAATTCAGCATACACCTTATTGAACTGTGCAAATTCACTCATGTCAGCAAGGTAGACGGTAGTTTTGACAATCCCGTTTAATGAACAAGTTGTGCATTCGAGGACAGCCTCTAGGTTTTTCAATGCTTGGCGTGTTTCGGCTTCAATTCCTCCAGGAACGAGTTCTCCTGTTTTAGGGTCAATTCCGATCTGACCTGCCGTGAATACGAGCCTTCCCACTCTTATGGCCTGTGAATACGGTCCTATTGCTGCTGGTGCTTTATCAGTAGCTATAACCTTTCTGTCTAGAACTTCTTGGTGAGGCATGGGTAATAATTGTCATCTTAGATATATTATCTTATGTTTCCCGAGAATCCCTTTTAGGCAACAAAAGGAAATGCTCGTTCAGTTAGAGTTACAGCTTGCTCAAATTGAGAAACCAATGAAATGTTTTCGCCAATTTCTTGTCCAAAGGATTGCTGAAACAGGCTGTCGAATAAGGCAAGACCATGTCTCAATATTTCGTTACTTTTTGAAGCAACTAGGGCATATATAATTCTTGAATTTTCAGATTGATGAATAATAAGGAGAGCACGGTCTAAGATAATTTCCTTAACAAGACCCTTTTTCAGAGATTCATCCAGAATGGAAGAAATAGCCTTGAGTGCACTCGAAAACAAGACCATCTCTGTTTCATCACTTTCCTCCCAGTTGTAAGTGAATAAAGGAATGCCTGATTTAGTGTCAATAACGATTAGGTGGTAAACTTTGAAAGGGAGGATGTAGCCAAGTTTTGGCTCCTTTTTGAAAGAATAAGTGCAGAGCAGGGCTCCAAAAGAAATGAGGAGATAATCAGTGCCCGGGAAGATCCAGACGAAACCACTAGCAAAAGCTAAAGCGGCCCCTGGTCCTGCCAAAATAGCTCCCATTAGATTGATTTTTGCATATTTCTTGATGGATGGGGGGCAGAAGTGATAGATCTTAACCATATAATAGAGCCAGTAAATCCCACTGATAGCAAAGGCGAGAGATCCCGCTAGCATGAACTTTCCAACTAGAACGGGATGTTTTTCACCTAAAGCGGAAACACTTATTCCAACAGCATCGGGTTCTAAGCCATAAACAAACGCTAGTGAAGCAGCAATCGTCGCGATGAAGATCTTAAGAGGATCGATTTGCTGTTGAGAGATCGTATCAACCAAGAAAATGATCGAATACATGAGCGGAACCGTAATAAAGATTCCAAGCCGATAAATTGTGAGATCTAAGGATAGGTAGGCTAAGGACAGCAAAGCTACTCCTATTGATAAAAAAAACCAAGTGAGTGCCATAAATCTGAAATGTGGATAAGAGGTACGGAGATAGCTTCGAAGGCTAATGATCGATGCTAAGGCACTTGTTATAGTGCCAATGGATAAAATAACGAAACCAAAAGTGATTGGCATTAATCTCACGCGATCTGTTGAATGATGGCTTTAAATTGTTTTGAACAAAATGATTCCTTTCGGGCTAAAACAAAAAATTATGAAAGAGTGAAGCAAAGTATTAGATCCAAGATCTTACAATGGTCCTCATTCTCCCACAAAGGCAACTGACTTTGTTTCGAGAGGATTTCTCCGCAATTTTTTCCAAAATCGTTGAAAAAATCTCAATCGGATGATCGCGTCCATTAATTTCCTAAATACTTGTCTTCAGACTCTCTTTTGTAAGAGAACTCTATGTTTTCTAAACTCCTTTAGCCAATTTTTTTAACACACCGAGATCACTTATTCATTGGTAGCCTATATGCTGGAGTCGGTCATGGTCATCACAAGAACGGGAACTCCTCTCTTCTTTAAAGATCTGAAGCATCAAGGAAATGAAGATACTACTGTGCTTGTGGCTGGTTTCCTCACAGCAATTCAGGAATTTATGAAAGAAACCGCTTCTGAACGGGTTACCGGTGTAGAATTACAAAATTCAGAGTATCTCTTTGAATCTGGACAAAATGTCTTTGTCGCACTTAAAATTAAAGATCAGGATTATTTGTCTTATCTAAGAGAAATTGGCAAAGAAATATGTGCATCGTTTGAAAAGACTTACGACCTATCTGATAACTATAGTTTGGTAAGTACGAGAGATTATGATGGTTTTGAGGAAAATCTCAATCAGATATTCAATGATTATGGATACGATATAGTCAATCAATTGCGCAATCACCCTAAAACGTGGGGCATGGCGATCTTTGACAAGTCATACCGTCAAGTGTTCTTGGGCATGAATTCTTTTGCGAAAGCCAGCCAAAGAGAGTTAGATAATGCATCCGCATTATTGCGAGATTTTCTTATTGAGGCTGCAAAAGCAATCTGGGCGCCCATATCTCGGCAAATCGATATTCTTAGGTCATGGCTAGTGATTACTACCCACGATCATAGTTTCTTTTTCTTTTGGACTCGAAGAATCATCGGAATTGTGGTCAGCAAAGATAAGGAAATTCTTGACTTTTTCCAAACTCTTCCTGACGGTAAGATTCCCGATCATCGACCCGATGAGGTCAATAGAATCCTACAAATGGTAACTGAAGTGTTCGATCGCGCCCTAAAAGTGATCAATTGGGGAAATATACAATTGTCTCTTTTCGAGTTCAAGAATGTTTCCTACATGATTCACCGACCTCTTACAAACAGCATTGAATGGAAAAATAAGGAAGTTTCTCGCCTGGAAGAAAAGATATTCGGCATCTCTAAGACACCCTTGCCATCTTCAACAACAAAGGAGACTTTTCACTTTAACACAGAAGAAGCCAAAAACCTTCATAAAAAGCCTTCCTCCACCAAAACGGATTCTGACTTAATTCCAGAAGCATAATGTCCTTCGACCAAATCTGCAGAAATGTGTGGAAAGTTATGTCAAGAGCAAAGCTAGGAGACCGAATTCCACCGTCCTATATTCCTGAATCTAAGCTCTTGATTATCTTTGTGAGCAGATTCTGCTCAAAGTGCCATTATTCAAAAAGAGTTCTAGATGAAGTGCTAAAAGGCGAGAACATAAACATCCCTATCCTCGAAGTTGATATTGCCTATCCTCATCCACTGATTGATCTTCTTAGGCCACAAAGCATTCCGACAATTGTTCTCGTTGATAAGGATGGACGGATAAGAGCATTAATCCCATCCCAGATTTCTCCACGAATTGCGCGCGCATTGGCCAAATTGATTCGCAATATTGGCTGATTGTCTGTAGAATCCACGAGATTGCGCTTGCTTCTTTCGGATGCTCGCCCTGCTTGCACTTAGGATTTATGTTTGAGTAGATGGTTTCGAAGTTTAGTATCCCTCAAGGTAATCTGCATTTCTGTCAAGGTTTTTTAGGGAGAAAATAACTAAGCTATTTGGTTACCTTGCCACCGGGAGGAATTCATCTTTATGTTGGCTATTACTTGGGGAGGAGAACTACAGCGCGTCATTTTCGGCTAGGAATCATGTTTGGAGTGATTGTCCCAGATATTGATCTTGTATTTAGCGTCGCCATTTACTTGCTTACTGGTAGCTTAGAAGATGCGATTTCGATCCATCGAACTGTTACTCACAGTTTCATCACGTATACTGTAATTCTGGTTCTAGCTATGGCGACAACAGTGGCGGGACTCGCAAGCGAAAGATCCTTCACTTTCGTCGTTGGTTTATGGATAGGCACGTCTATTCACATTATTCTGGATCTTTTTTACCTATCGGGAGTCCAGGTCTTTTATCCTTTTGGCGACTTCATCTCGCTTTCTCCCATAGCCTATGAAAACATGTCAGCCTTTTGGCAGAAATTCTTTTTGGGAATTGACTATTTATCCGATCCAATATTATTCTACATCCCTTTATCAAAAGAAGTTGAGAGATTAAAGATTGAGGCAGATGCTAAACGCGCCAAGTTGCTCAGATTCATGATCGCGTATGCTATTGCGATCAATTCTGCTCTCCTAAGCATCGGGCTGCTAAGCTCTATCAAAGTTGAAACATTTGTTGTATGGGTATATATTCCAGATGTCTGGGTTCTTCTATTCTCAATATTTAGCCCCTTAATCTATAGGAGAACAATCCTTCATCCTCAATTTAGTCCCTATAACTATTATCAACAGTTCTAGTTAGGCTAAAAACATGATATCGATTCCTGAGAGCAGTGAGGAAAGAGCCCTACAGACGTGTGGAATATGAGGATAATAGGCTCATATTGTCCCCGTTTAAAAGAGGAGAAATGAAAGCTGTTGACATGGAAAACCTCATTGATGAGGAAATGCTGGCTCTCGAAAGTCTTATCAATACATACATGCCGCACGGGCGCTCACTAATGTCTTCTTCTAACGATGAGGAAACCTTGAGGCGAGAAAAAGAGTATTCCAGGATGATAGTGAAGATTTTTGATCAGCTAAGGCAGAAAAAGCCTGACCTCAAAATGCTACATCAAGTGTTGCTGAATGCAGAATCAAAATATGTGAGATTGGCCGCGGCAGAAGCACTAAAGCAGTTAAAGAAAAAGAGGAGCCTCCCCAACTTGTTCAAAGCGTTGGAAGAAGAAACAGATTCTGAGGTGAGGGAAGAGATAATCCGAGCACTGGTTTCTCTAGGTGTTAAGAAACCACGAAGCCTTCCCAAGATAAGAACGGAAACGAGTCATAACTTTGACAGAATTATCGTTAATGCCTAAAATGCAGAAGACAAACTTGCTTCGTCGTTTCTATTAAGATGATTTTAAAAGGAAAAGGCCCCGAAGGGCTGAAAACTTTTTGGAAGGTTCGGTTAGAAAGCGGAAACTTCTATGTCTAGTTGTTTAACAAGTTCTTTGTAACGGTTTCGCACAGTTACTTCAGTAACGGTTGCTGTTTCGGCGATTTCTCGTTGTGTTCTTCTCTCCCCTTCTAGAATACTAGCGATGTATAGGGCAGCTGCCGCAAGACCTGTTGGGTCTTTTCCTACGGTCAAGCCCTTAGCTTTAGCTTTCGATAGTAGATTCACTGCCCTCCTCGTTACTCGTCCGCTTAGTCTTAATTCGCTGGCAAACCTAACGATGTAGTCAACAGGATTGGGCGGTGGGATTTTGAGCTGTAACTCAGTTACAAGTAAACGATACGATCGACCAAGTTCTTTTCGCGAAACACGGGAGTTATTAGCAATCTCGTCGATTGTTCGAGGGACACGTC
>JALTMP010000132.1 GCA_027001645.1 Candidatus Heimdallarchaeota archaeon | reverse complement strand
CTCTAAAAGTAGCGGCCATTAAGCAGTTTCTGAGCGATGTCTATTGGGGTGATCTTGATGTGTTAGTGATTGACCTCCCACCTGGGACCAGTGATGAACCTTTGTCAATAATTCAGATTATTCCTGAAATTGCTGGTGCAGTCGTTGTCGCAACCCCTCAGGAGGTTGCTCTATTGGATGTTAAGAAGGCCGTGGAATTTGCAAAAAGAACAAACATGCCGATTCTCGGGGTGATTGAAAACATGTCTAGCATCGCTTGCCCTCATTGTGGAACGGAGATTGATATCTTTGGAAAAGGTGGGGCAAAGCACCTAGCAGAAGAATTGGGCATTCCATTCTTAGGAGACCTTCCTCTAGACGTTGAAGCACGAAAAATGGGTGATCAAGGTAAACCTCCAGTCACAGTTCAGGATTCTCCTTTTGGAGCTGCTTTCCAGCCGATAGTACAAAAGCTCCGCCAGCAAATAGGTTTATAGTCTCAGCAGCCTTCCAAAGATTTATTCCTATAAGCACAAAAGAATCCCATAATGAGGGATTCTCCTAACCCGATACACATTTCCAGTGCCTTTACTAATGACGATATTGTTTTCGCTCGCCATCGGAGGTTACGGCCTCGAGGGAAAAACCTTGGATCTTGCCCTCTTTGTGAAGAAGGTAAGAACTTTCCCTCAATAATTCCAAACAAGTACTCCTCGCTTTCCGATACACAATCAAGCAACAATTCCCCAGTTGCAAAGGGATTTTGCGGAGTCATCATATATGATCAAAAACACAACCAAGAGCTCTTATGCAACAAGGAAATGGGAGCTGAAGTCCTAAGGGTAATACTTCTTAGGGCTAAGAATGATTTCAAAAGATATCCCTTCATAATTGCCTTTGAAAATAAAGGCTCCTATTTTGGGGCAAGCCTTCCCCATCCCCATGGTCAGTATTGGGCTATGGCTTGGATCCCTCGGCAACAAAAAACCTATTGGCAAAACTTTGAACGAAATCAATGTCTTCTTTGTCAATCAAAATCCCAAGACCTGGTTATTTATGAGAACTCTCTAGCTATTGCAGAAGTTAGCCCTTATCCTTTACTTCCCTATGAGGTTATTATATCTCTCAAGAAAGTTCACAAATTTCCAAAAGATAACGATCTTTATTCTCTGAACGAAGCATTACAAGGCGTCTACCAAGCAATTGAAAACAGTTTGGGAGGTCCTTTCGAAAATTCTTTGATTGCTTGGCATTTGCCTCCACAGGGGGATTTCAAAAAGTATCACTTTCACATCTCCATACATGTCCCGCACGAGAGTTTATCCACCACCAAAGTTTTCGGCGGCATCGAATTTTTAACAAGAACGTATGTCAATTCCTTTCCACCAGAAGAAGTTGCCACCAGGCTTCGGATGCATATCAACGCTCAAAGATAGTGAAATAGAAAAGGAGAAAACTATGATTCAAAAATATTAACTTGGAACGACATGCGCTCAGACATACTGTTGCTTTCTGGGATAGGAAAGAAAAAATTTCGAAAGCTTGAACAAAAAGGAATAACCTCTGTTGCGGAACTAGCAACTCTGACACCGTCAGAGCTTGCGGATATTTTCCAAGAGCCAAATCACCACACAAGCGAGCGAATCCTTGAACAGGCTCGCCTCTTCTTGAAGCGACAAATTCGAATATCGGATTTCCCCAACCTTCCCCCTTTAGAACAATGCCTTTACTTCGACTTAGAAGCGACCCCTCATGGTAGAAACCGAAAAATCTTTCTCGCAAGCTTTGCAGCAGTGTCCATCTCGAAAACAGTTGTTTTCTTTGCAGAACAAAACGAAAGTATAGCAGAACCCGTTTACCGCTTTTTACTCGAGCGACCTGAACGATACCTTGTTTCCTTCTCAGAGGACGACTGGGATTATCGTGCGCTGATGAATTTGTTCAAAAGCGAAGGACTCGATTTAGCTCCTCTTGAAAAAATGAGAAGCGTCAATCTTTACAAGCAACTGAAGAAGTTTGTCTTATCTCCCGTGGGCTTAGGTGTTAAGAATTTCAGTACATACTTGGGCTTCAAGGGGTACAGTGATGAACTCTCCAACTACCGCAAAATGGATGGTTATAAAGTAGCTCTAATCTATGAATCTGGAAAATATTCCCCTTCAACAAAAAAGGCTATGATTAAATATAATCAAGTAGATTCTGAAGCTCTCCTATTCATCCACACAGCAATGGAAAAAATAATCGAACTTGGAAAAATCGGCGTTATCTCTCTACCTAAAATCAACTGGAATTCACCAAGTGAATCTTCTCACCAGTCCTCGCTACGTTAGAGGTGGTTTTTCCGGGGAAAGAGAAATACACAATAATTAGCAAGCTCCAACTCATCACAAGTGTCATTCCTTGAAGCCTTTTTTGACCCTGCATCACCCCTGTTCTGGATTGGCCTAATTACGCTCCTATTTGTGGTAGAGGCGATACCGTTTTCCCCTATTCATGTTGAAGCATTACTTCTTGGTGCTCTCATTGTTATTCCCGCAAGTGAATTGTACTTTATTGCTCTTGTTTGCCTCTATTCTGGTGCCCTTGTTTCCTATCTGTGGACATGGCACTTTGCAAATCATCCCCGTCTTAAGAAAAGACTTGAATCTGAAAGAGTCGCGTATATGAAGGCATTATTCCTAAAATATGGTGATCCCTTTTTTCTTCTTTTGCGTGTCGTTCCAGTAATTCCCTATCGCACCCTCAACATGATTAGTGCTCCTTTAGAATACCCTTTCAAAAAATATGCAACATGGACATTCATTGGAACAGCAGTAAGATTGGCTCTCATCATATACGGGACAGAGGCATTCTCTCTGTTAATTGGGGATCGGCTTACTGCAATCCTCATCTTTTTAATCTTTTTAGTGATTTCAAGCGGGCTAGTTGTTTTCTATCTAAATCGACAAAGCGAACACCTAAAAGAAACAGACGATAAGCCATGAGCTGGTTTTCCTTCCTTCTATCCTTTTCAGCATCCGCGCTTTTCTTCAAAAAGGGTTATTACCAGAAAGAAATAGGGTTCTCTAGGAACCCTTTCGCGTGGTAGACTTTCATCGATATAACAAAGGTCGGTAAAATGGGGCAAACCAAAGCCACAATTGAAAAAAAGAGAGTATTCCTTATTGATGATTCCAGTTATACCGGTAACTTCCTACGCGAGGTGTTTCGCGGGACAGAATTTTTTCTGAGTGGACAAGCCCATTCACTAAAAGAGGCCATGCGAAAGTATCCGCAGTCTCTCTCAACTCTTGTTCTTTTAGATACAACCATTCCCGATGCTGAAGTGATTGACGTGATCAGAGCTCTGAAAGCAATCAACCCTGAGGTTAGAATCGTCCTCATGGGTCCTCTTCTACACCTCCCTCTCATTCAAGAGCTCTTAGGGAGAGAGGCTGATTCATTTATTTTCAAACCGATCGAAACTCGTGCTTTGTTTGCGGTACTACGATCCTTTTATCCTGTTTCCGATGTTAAACTATCAAAATCTAAAATCATCGCCATTCTTTATTCTGGTTTTTTCCAAGAGCTAAGACAATACCTTTTGCCAAGCTTAGTAGATAGTTTTCAGGAAATAACCCTAGATGCCTACACTAAGGCAAATCTAAATGGTTACTTGAATCTGAAATTTGAGCCTTTTTCATTTATCCCGGTGCCTTATGTTAGAGGCAAGACGTTGAAAAGGCGATTGAGCAAATTCTACGAAGAAGTCTTTCGGGCTTTTTGCAGAAGACTGGGAAAGAAAACAGCGGAAGGACTTTTCACTGACGCATACCACTCTTTTCACTACGAGTATCGCCACATTCTTCATAGCCTTGGCTCTGAAGATCTATTCCCTACTATTGACGGGTTCTACTTGGAATTTGCAGAGCCCCAAATCCCTGTAGAACAAACCAATGGAAGGGCAATTAGAGAAAGTAAATTCTCTCAAATCAGTGTTACTACACAAGAACAACCACTCGAACATGCTTTGGAAAATCTTGAAATTTATGTTGTTTTGTCTGCATTTGACGCTGTCCTGGGTCCTAAAGTGTTGGCTGCAATACCCACCCCTCAAGGTCTAGCAAAAAAACGTTTAATCAATGACATTCCCCAAAACATGGATCTGGTAGGTACTGAATCTGAAGAGCCCTTTCTCATGATTAGCCACAATTGGGCTACTATGAATACTCTTTTCACAATTAAGGATGCAGGCGTGAGGGGTGGTGTAAGAGAGTATATGCTTTCCGTAGCAGCTCATCCTGCTGTTGAGGCCGTAATTACTCGAATATCACGGTTAAATTCTGTTATCCGTGCGGTAGTCATGGAAGTTAAATCGATATTAAATACTGAAGGCTTTTCTACTGATTTAAACCCGGATTTGCTATCCTTTCTTTTGGACTTTCAAGCTGAAGTAACCTCTTATTTACAATTTTCGTAATAACGTTGCGAATGTTTGAACTTCAAAAATAAGATGGGAAAAAGTCTTATGTTTGAAATGCGTGAAAAATATCGAGTTATATGGAAAACAACGATGAGTTCCGTGGAGAATTACTAGGGAGATTAGGAGGAGGAGCTCTCACTTTTGATCAGCTCCGTTCTCGCTTCAAGAAGGGCTACGAAGCATGGAAGCAGGGTCAAATTGAAGTTGCGAAGGCTGAATTCAAGCAAATCATGGAGGGAATCCCTGCTCTTGGCAGAAAGTATAGCGAAGAGAAGCAGTATAGAAGGGCTGCAGAAGTTAGCTTTTATCTCGCCATGATTTATGACTTCTTTGGGGATCAAGAAAAGAAGCAAGAGCTGTTAAACCAGGTAAGCCAAGACTTAGTTAAGGCTGCATCCCTCTACCAAGACATGGGCGAGGTTGCTAGAGCAGTTGCTCCTTTTTCGCTTGCTATAATCTGCCAAGTCGCTAATGGACAAATAGATGTAGCAAAAACGATCTATCATGAAGCTGTAAGCAAAATAGACGATCAGTTCGTCAATGAAAAAGAAATCATCTATGGAGCAGGATATCTTATCGCTGCCATCGAGCAAATTAATCAAACAAATCTCTTACAAGCTCAAGACTTGGTAAATTCTAAATTACTTCCCAAACTCAAAGCAGCCGACATGTTAGGCTTTGTACCCATTGTGGAACAATCCTTGAATCTTGCTCGTAATCACATTCAAACCAATACCAAGCTCCCTGCGCTTAATGTTGAATTTCAATCACCAAGTCAAGCCCTCTTGAACGAGCCCTTCGGGTTGTCTATTACCTTCAGGAATGAGGGTGATGGAGAAGCTAAAGATTTTCGTGCTCGAATCGCTCTTCCAAAGGATGTTGATCTCTTAGAAGGGAATTCAGATTTGGAAATCCCCATGCTACCGCCACAAGGGGAAACCCAGATTCGTCTTTCTCTTCGAAAAATGACAAGCGAAGAGGTTGAGATTCCGATCGAAATTACCGGTGAATTCGAATACACGGATATGACTGGTGCTTCACACAAGGGAATAATTCCTCCTTTGAAAATCACTCTTATTCCGTTCCAGCAGATGAAAGACTTGGAATCAAGAATTGATGCACTGGAACCAAAGATTCAAGAAACTACCCAAGCGATTTCAGAAATCTTGGAACCTGAAGTTTCCAATGCTCTCAAGAAAATCCTAGACCTCGAATTAGAAGCTGTACAGCAAAAATTCCGAATTAACGAATATGCCCAAGCAGAAGAAGCTTTGGAGCGGCTCCTAGCATTTTTGGACGCTTTACAATCCAATATTACCAATGACTCTGCTCGCGAACTCATTAAGAACAGAAGAAACGAAGAAATCAACGCTGCCGTAAGAGAAAGGGAAGAACATCTAAAACAAGAGTTTGAAGAAACCCTTCAAAACGAATTAAGTAAAGTAAGGGCCGAATATGAGGAAAAACTGGCACAAGAAAAGCAACAGTCTCAACAAATCATCTCCGAGATGAAAGAATCATTCGAGAAAGAAAAGCGCGATCTTGAACTTGAATGG
>JALTMP010000131.1 GCA_027001645.1 Candidatus Heimdallarchaeota archaeon | reverse complement strand
ACTGAGCTTACTGGAAAAAAACTATTTCACCTCACCAATTCATTCCGATGAGAAGTATCATAGTGGACTCAAGGCCTTAGAGGAAAAAGGCTTCATCGAGTGGGATGAAGAGTCTGCCGCATTCCGAAGTTTGGGAATCTTTGACCTATTCAGTCTTGCATATAGGCCCGCTGACATCTTTACCGATATCCAATTTTCAATGAGAAGATTACAGGAAGAAGTCACCAATTCTCTCAAGCCTTCCGAACATAATCTCAATCGCCTCAAATCGTTGCTAGGTTTAATCAACGATCACATGCTTGCTCTTGAAATAGGAAGTCAGCTAGGGCAATTATCACAGCGATTGGTACAGAAAGGCTATTTTCAATCAGGACTCGACGTTATGCTTCTCGCTCAATCTGCTCTATCTAGAGGTGGAGACATCGAAAAAGTTGCAGAACTAGCCGAAACGATCAGTCGCGCTCTCGCCAAAGAAAAACAAGACTATTTTGCCGCCAAGCTCTTTGAGACTGCAGGAGAAATGTTTGGCAAGCTAAACGTTAAGTGGCGATCGCAAGCTAATTACCGAGAGGCGGGAACACGCTATCGCAGAATCGCACAAGGCTTAGACGAAAAACAGCATTTCATGAAAAGATATCTCTACTTGAAGAGCATTGAGTGTATGGCGAAAGCCGAAGAAACCCGCAGAGCAGAACAATTCTGCTCGGAAGCAAAGAAGGCTCTAAAAAATTATGCTCCTCATGAAAGCTTCTTCTCTATCCTTGAAAAGAAAATTGCACAAGGGGAAATGACCATATGAGTAAAAACGAAGAGAATGCACGCCTATTGGAATCCGCAAAAAATCTAGATAATGCCATAAGAGCTTTGGAAAGCTTGAGTAACCTACTCAAAGACCTTCGCTCGACCATAGAAGACACCACTAAAAAAACGGTTAGCGAAGTAAATAGCACATTTCAAGTTTCAAAACTTGGAGTCGATAATTTCAAGAATGAAATTGAAAACAACATAGAAAGCCAGAAAGGGGTAATTGAAACCGCCAGCACACAAACCGCCAAAACTATTGAAGAACTCACACTCGCATACTCCAGTGACCTTCTAGATGCTGTGACTCAAAACATCACTGCTTTTCAATCATTTGCTACAAAACTCTCTGATGGCCAAGAAAAAGATCTGGTGGATCGAGTTACCGAGATTCGAGAATTAATCGACACTACTATTAGCGGTCATGCTGAAAGAACAACCGAAATAGAGACCCAGATGCTTCAAACAACTTCCGAGTTCCCGGACTCCGTGCGGAATCACCTTCAAACTCTAACGACGGCAATGGAGCAAGAGCTACGCCAAATCTTGAAAATAAAAGAAGAAGTCTTAACAGAGACTCTTTCTGGTCTTCAACAAGAGTTCCGCGAACGAGTCACTAGCCAGATCGGGCAAGTCTTTGATGGAATCACAAGAATGAAAGCTCAACTACAAGAAATCGTCGAGGACACCCTGAATCAATTGCGCGAAAACCTCATGCGTATTAACCAAGGAATTGACCAGTACTTCTTGGAAGAAGTCAATCGTACACAAGACATTCTGGTAGAATATGAGGGAAATATGCTTGATGCTATAACACAAGTTGCAGAAGCTTATGAAAAAGAAGCAGACCGATTAATCAAGGTTCTTCGTGAAAAAAGTGCTGAGCACACGGACGAGATTTATTCATCCCTTACACAAGAGGCCACCTCATTCAAGGCCTCAGTCACTCAATTGAAAGAGAAATATGATGAAGAAATCAGAGAAACGAGGTTGAAGGCATTCCAATCGCTTGATGAGGTAAAAGAAACTATCATTACGCAACAAGGAATGATAAGGGATGATTTAACTGATAAGGTTCGGAAGTTACTCGAAGACATCAAGAAACTCAATGCATCGCAAAACAGAGAAATCCAAGAAAAAATCGAAGCTCAACTCGAAGAAATTCGCGCGCAAATAGATTCTAACGCAAAGGAATCAATTACCGCAATCAACTCTCAATATGAGTCCCTAACGCGTGATCTTAAGAATGGAGAAGTAAGCATCACTGGTAAAATAGGATCTCTGAAGAAAACCGTCAATGAAAAATTGGAAAGCAAGGAGAAAGAGATCAGTAAGTCTGTCTCCACGGCTAGAAAAGAATTAGAGGAAGCCAAAAAGAAACTGTAACGGAGGAAGTAGAAATGACCGGATTAAAGGCTGAGCTAGAGGGAACAGGACTGTCCCCTATCGAGGCAGAAGTCTACGAAGCTCTCGCAGCTTTTGGATATCGAACAGTGGGACAAGTGCAGCTATATGTCAATAAACCATTGGAAGAAATTCAACAAGCTCTGGAGCAACTAACTCAGAAAGGATATGTGAAAAAAATCAGCGGAAAGAGTGAGCAAGCCAATATTTACCTCGCTCTGAGTCCAAAAATCGTGGTCTCAGCCGATATTGCTGCAAAGCTGAATCGCGATTTGAAAGCAATTCAAGAAAAAATAGTTACAGAATGGGAACATGCTTCACAAGCATTACAACAAAAAACTTCTTCGCTAATAAGCCAAGCAGAAGCTACTTCAAGCAAGCACTTGGAAGAAATCAACGCTAAAAAGAGTGAAAGGATACAAGCGCTTTCCCAATGGGAAACACAATCCGTTGAAAAAATCAGTGCAATCATCAAGACCAACACAGAATCTCTCCTAAATCTAATTGAGAGCCAAGTAAACGACCTCATTGAAACAATCGACTCTAGTTCAGAAGACGTTTTAGAAGTGTCAAAAACTCAGCGAAAAGCGGCTCTAAATTATTACCAATCATTTTCTGCTCAACTAAAAGAAAATCTTGCTGACGCCCAAAAAGCAATCACTAGCTTGATGGGAAACCTCGAAGCAATGGCAGTTAAAGCTGTTGAGGAAGAAAAGAAGCTTTGTTTTGCTACCCTCGCTTCAGATGTTCAGCTCTTCGAAAAAGCAGTAAGCGAGCTACTCCAATCATATGAATCTCGACAAACCGCATTGGTTGAAACCGTCGATGATTTAGGTGCCTCTTTGAGCTCTGAAACTAAATCCGTCTTCGAAAGTCACTCCCAAGCCGTCTTATCTTCCATTAGATTATTCCACGAATGGCTTGAAGAACGCCAGCAAACTCTCCACGAAGCAGTCGCTCAAGCATCAGATCAAATCGTCCAAAGTCTACGAAATATCCTCGATGATTTGCACAAACAATATTCTCTTGCGCTAAACGATCTTCACGCTGGCTTCTCTGATCAAGTTAACGCCACCAAAGAAGTTGCAATCCAGACTCTTGGAAAGACTGCAACAGATGTTAGCAAATCTCTCACAAATACGAAAAAGACCTTGGAAAAGACTCTCAATAATTACCTGACATCCATGAAAAACCAGCTCGACTCACTTGAAACGACTCTGAATGAATCACTTTCTACAGAATTCGCCTCCATAAAAACATTAACCCAAGAATTCAGCGATAATCTCACAACGAAGATTGGAGACTTCTCGCGAACACTGAGTTCTAATGTCGAAGAGCTCAAACAATTTCTGATCGATTTCATGCAACAATACGTTGAACGAAGCCAAGAAACACTCTCTGGATTTATTGAACAACTACATGCAGATCTTCAGAAAATACTCAAAACAAGCCAGACAGCTATAGCCAACAAAAACCAAGAACTAAGCAACGCATTGAGTCAGACAATAGATCAACTAGACGCCCAATTTGAAAAAACAATTTCTGATTTGAAAGAAAAAACATCACAAGCAACAAAACATCTTGAAGATACAACAAATCAGATCGGTGAAATGCTTGAATCCCGATCACAGTCTTCCTTGGAGAAATTCTCTGAAGCGGTTAAGAATGCTCAATCTCAACAACAAAAGATTCTTACGGAAATCGAAGCTGCCATCCAGCGGTTGTTGAGTGAAGCAGAAACTGCGAAACAAAACTTTGTTAGACTCTTAACCCAACGAATCAATGAAATCTCTTCTACATATGAAGATGGTGTTACCACTTCTGTAAAACAAATTACGGATCGAATTGATAGGGAATTTGATCGTTTAACGGAAAGACAAGAACGAATTGTAGAAGAATTTCTTGATACATTCCTTGAAAAAACGAATCGTTTCAGATATGAGTTGCCTGACATAATTGAAACCTTGTTTGAAGAACATATTCGTAGGCTCAATTCCATCAAACAACAGTATAACTCGACATTGCAACGCGCAGATCTTGCCCTGCAAGATCTAGTAGCAAGGGTAGAACAAAATACGAAAAAGGTTTTTGGCCCTAAAAAAGAAGCAGAAGAACAACTTGCGCGGCTCACTTCATTGAAATCAGAGCTGACAAAAGTGAAACAAGATCTCGACGCATTCTTGGAACCTGCGATCATTGATTCTGAAAATACAAAGGACGAAGCTCTTAACAGAGCGACAAGACTCTTTACTGAAGAATTCGACGATCTTAGAGAACGTTTATCCGAAGAAATTTCCAAACTTGTTAAAATAACACAAGAATCAAAACAAACCGTTCACCAGGGGATTACAGAATCTTCACAAACCTTCACTAGCGAATTTGAAATCGAAAAAGCCAAACTTATTGACTCGATCTCTACCCAATTGCAGAACTTTTTCTCAACCCCTCTTGAAACAATCATCACGAAAGCAAAAGCTGCCGCTTTATCCATTGATCCCGAAACAGAAAAGAACCTTCTCGCGGAGGCAACTATTGAATTTGAAAGGCAAGTTCAATCGCTTATCAACGAAATCCGCAATGATCTGGCAGAACTAATAGAACAGTCCAGACAAGTTGCACAGAAAATAGAGTCGACTTATGTGGGTGATGTCAGTGAACTAGCCAGCAATGCAAAAGGTTCCATAAAAAGAACCCAAGAATCCGCTGAATCCACTATCAAAACCGTTTCAGAGGATCTTATAGCGACTGCCCAACAAGCTTTCGAAAATGCACATCAAAAGGGCCTTGAACTGCTCGAACAAAGCAATGCGAATGCAAAACAAACTCTAGGACAACAAACCGAGCAGCTTGAAGCAACAGTTGCCCAAGGAATCGATCAATTAACCACTGCTTCCGAAAAGGCAAGTGATGACATCAAACAAGCAGTTGGAACATTTATGGATAATCTGGAAAAAGCTTCCAGCGATGTATCGACTACTCTACACGACCACGTTGAAACCGCAAAGAACGAGCAAGCAAAAACCGTGAAGACAACTACAACCGAAATCGGAAAATCGATTGAAGCAACTGTCAAGCTTCTTGAGGGAACGAAAGCCAAACTTGACAAGGAAATTGGTGTGAAGCTAGATAATTCACTAAAGAGCTCTGAAGAACTTGTATCAACTATTGACGAACGTTTCTCTAAGACCGTAGAAGATGCTAAGGAAAGAGTAACGCTTGCTCAAGAACCTCTCACTGTAATTGTTGATGAGATCAATTCAACAACCAAGAGCATCGATGAGAAAATCCAAGAAACAGATATCGTTTTCTCCAAGGAAGCCGAAACCTTGGAAAGCAAAGTAAGTGCACAAATCGAAGCTACGAAAGGACAACTTGTTTCACACCTCGAAAACATGAAGTCCGAAGCTGAGAACGCAATCATGTCTTCTCAAGAATCTCTCAAAGAAGAACAAGAAAAAGTGAGCGAGAGCCTAGAACAAGAAACCAAGAGAGTAGTCGATACGATGGGCAAAGAAAAAGAGCGGGTAATCTCCTCAGCTAACAAATCACTTGAAGATGCAGTTTATGGTTTTGACACCAAGGTAAAGGCAGAACTCGATGCTCTTGACACAGGAGTTAGAGAAACCATTGATAAGGTCTCTGTAGAAGCCCAAAAGGCAAAAACCGGCCTAGAGGCCGGTCTCAAGACCCAATCCGGCTCCATTCAGACAGCGTTCAGCAATGCCAATAACGAAATCTCATCTCTTCTCCAGTCAAGAACGGAAGAAGATAAGAAAGAACAAGATCATCTAATGCAACAATACATAGCCGCTATTCAATCCCTACTCGACGACTACAAGAGCTCAATTGCAGGCCAAGCAAAACAATCCACCGAAGAACTGACTCAAGTCATCAATAATATTCCTGAAGCAATCAACCAGGCTCTTCAGCAAACAGCCAGTGCGCTTGAAGTTCTTGATAAGATTAGTAAAGGTCTAAGAGAAGTTGACCCCAAAGCTATCGAGCGATCCTACATTGAAGCCGGAAAAGAAGCGCTGACTTCCACCATGAACGCAATGCTTGCTAGCCCCAAAAGATCTGTTACGATCGTTTCCTCACGCATCTATTGGATGAGAGAAGACGTACTTGACCAGCTGAAAGATAAGCACCACATAATCGTCATTACAGACCCACAGGAACACGATGCTAGCGATGAGAAGATTCTCGCAAAACTAAGGTCAATACCCGCTAATGTCGATATTCGAAGATTTTCTTCCCAACGAGCTAATATCCTCATTGCAGAACGAGATGCCGAACAATTCTTAATTGGCACTCCCCTTGACAATTCCGCTCCTTATGCTGTTATTACGATCGATGAGTCCTTGATCACACTATTCGGCCAGTTGGTAGCACCTTTAAGAGGTGGATCAAGGCTCTAATGTAAAAACATACAGACAAGGACCTTGTCTTTTCTTATCCCTTTGGCCTCTTTCGATTTCTAATCCCACTTCCTCTCTAATTGCTTTTGCTAAATATTGCCTGCTTTCTCCTTAACCAAATACTAAGTTGTCTAAGGATGTGTTCAAGGGAATATATGGGATGTTCTTGTCGCTTTCCTTCGGAATCTTAATCCAAGAAAAGGGATCAAAAGGAACCTCACGTTCTCTCTGTCGTCTTAAAAAAACACCCGTCTCTTTCATGATTTCTAGCATACCCACATAGAGCGCAATTCTTTCATGGAGTACGCTGTTTTCTTGAATTGAGTACTCTTCTATTGCTTTTTGAGCTATGGCCTTTAATTCCTCCACATGCTCAATAAAGATTCCCTTCTCCAGATAAATGGAACTAAGTTTCGCGATGATTCTAATTGCCGTCATATGGTGAGCTTCGAACTCAAAATAAGGAGAGACATCTTCCAGAAAGTTGACAGCCTGGTGAACAAGTGTAGAAACATCATGTGTCATACCCCAGAATGCTTCAAAAACCCCAAACAACAAAATGTTTCTTGGATTCCATGGTATTGCCTTGTGGGAAAAGATCTCGTGATACTCTTCAAGCAACCATGGTAACCAAACACTCTCTGTAAAAATCAAGTCATGAAAGGCTATGCCCATTACTAGAAACTTAAAGAATTCCTTGAAATGGTAAAACGCAGTTGTTTGATAAAACTTCTCTTCATCAAGCGAGTATTCGCGTCTGAGGCTCTTCAAGTTTTCATGCAAGAGATTTACAAATTGGGCTAGATTTCGTTCAATAGGGGATGAAGTTGATAAAGAAAGCGAAATTTCTGTCACATTTATTTCTGCCTGTTCGAGGTATAGTTTCTGTTCTACCTGAAGTGTTTCTACATTCAATTGAATTCCTTGCTCTTGACTCTGTTCAGTAGCTTCAAAATATCTTGACATTATCTTACCGAAGTCTGCCACCAGGCGCCAAGTGTCAGCTATCAGCAAGATTCGCTGAATGATCAAGTCTTCGCGAGGGTCATCGTTTTTGTTAATTTGACCGTTCTGATATGCAACTATTAACCGATTTATGATGTTTGTTGCTCGCTCAGAATTCAAATGAATCTGGTCACATAAAACAGAAGTAATCTGGGTAGTCGACTGGAAAGTAACCGTTTCGCCTATTGGAGATATTTCTTGGGGTAATTCCAATCCACTCAACACATCTGCTCGCGACGCTAGTGTTGAAAGGAACTCATTCATGAATAGTTGGAAATTCAAGACATCAGCAATCGTATCGAAGGGATTATCGGGATGTTGTTCTACATTGTAAATGTAAAATCTAATCGGGTCGAATGCCTCATCAACAAACCGTTGAACCTCCGCTAGGCCTGAAAGTGCCTTGCTGGCCCAGTTGCCTAATGCGCTTATTGAAATTCCGGGTAAACCCGTAACAGCTGAAGTAAATAATCCTGCATGAGTGATTAGAGAGTTGTAAATTTCTTGAAACTGATCGTAATATTGACTAACAGGAAGTCCAGGATCGATCTCTGGAACGGACTCCTCTTCTTCTTTCATCAATAATACTTGTGCCAAGACGTTTGAAACACCTATGACCATTTCACGGGGACTCGACGCTGCAGTAGAACATAAATGATGCAAAACAAGATCAATGCAAGTAAGCAGTAAACGATCGGCCCTTGGATCATTACCCAATAGCATATTTGCAAGCCCAATCAAGTCAGGATGTAGCTTCATCAAAAACTCGTGTTTTTCCTTGGAAGAAATACGCGGTGCTTCTAAATAAATTGACAGCAGGTTCTGTAATTCTTTAAGCTTATTGCGGAGTACGAGCTTTCTTGAATCAGGAAGAGAATCTTCATTGAGCCTATGTAGGAATTCCTTTACTTCTTCTAAATGATCCCAAATCTCACTCGAAATTCGATCCTGTGGAACATTGAGATCTACATTTAGAAGAGTTAATGGCATTTGCAAGTATTCTTTTCTCGCAATTGCATAATAATTCTTCGAGTTTATTTAGAAAAATCGTTGAAAGGCGAAAACCTATGAATAACTATAGAAAGTAAAAGCATTAAGCATCCAACGCTTTGAAAGATCAACTGTTTTCTTGAGATCTGTTTTAGAAGAGAATTCTTTAGAACATGAAAATAGAATACCACACCATGAATAATCCCAAAAGTCCTGAGCAAAGAGCCGCCGATATTCTTTTGAAGGGAGGAAAAATGCTCTCTTTGGCTTGCCCGATTTGTTCAAGCCCCATTTACCAAACGAAAGAAGGAGAAACTATTTGTGTTGTGTGCAGTCGTCCGGTGAAAATCGTCTCAAAAGAAGAACTCGAGAACATGCAAACTTCCAAAGCCCAGGATAGAACTAGTAGAAAGGAACCCTCTCACTTGTCTAACAAGAACAAGGGTGGAAAACACGAAGTACTGGATGAACTCTCTGTACAACCACGTGTTCAAAGAATATTATACAACAAACTAGATTTCATTCTTGATAGAATAGAGAAAGAATCAGATTTGGGTATTCTCAGTCAATTACTCGATGTTCTCGAGCAGATTCTCTCTCTTATTCAACTAGCACATGATGTCTCTGTCTAAAGATTAAGCGGATTACTGCTTTATTTGTTGTTTTGCTTCATTATTTTGAACAAAACCTTATTATCAAATAAAACCCAATAATAAGTAATGAATCCACAAGAAGGTAAGCTGAAGTGCCCCACTTGTCACGAAGAACTGAAGCTTATCGTTGATCGAATCAATGGTCGCATTTTGGTGATTTGTCCTTCCTGCGAATATCATTCTGAAAAAAAGCTCCTACTAAGCCAAAAGTAATTCACCTTAACGCTTAGACCTACTAGTCCTATTGAGATATTTTCCGCCTATATCGGTGGTGAAGGTGTTGTATTATCTCATTCGCTATTCGGGGGCCAATTCCCTTAATAGACTGGAGATCTTCTTTGCTCGACTTAATGAGCTCATTCAATGTAGGAAACCGTTCTAGGATTCTTCTTGCTAGTGTTGCTTCCACTCCTGGAATCTGAGATAGCATGGAAACTAAGACCTCATCTCGGGTAACAGTTCGATCCACTTTGCTTAGACGAACTGGACGTCGATTTTCCAATTGTTCACGTTTCGCAAGGGTAAAAATGTATTTTGCAGAATCCTCTGTATTTCGTGTTTGAATGATTGCAATCCCTAAATCTACAGCAATAGCGGTTATAGCTCCTCTTATTGCAGCAGGATGTATCCCTTGGCCATATAATTCCTCTCCCTCAATAATCAATACTGGCTTTGAATAATGATTCTTCAGTTCTTTAAGGATAGTGAATAAGTTTTCTCTTCCCGGTTTTTGCAAGGTAGTGACAAAATCTACAACCGACTTCCGTTGAATTCCTACTCTGTCACTCACCACGTAGTCTGCAGGACTCCCGGCAATTCCTCCTCCTTTCATGACGTATATTTCGGCATCAAAATCCATGAGTGTGTTAATTAGGCTGCTTGCCTTTTCTTGAGGATCTATCCAGATTTCAACTTTAGAAGGTGGTGTTTTCTCGTTTTCTTTTTCATAGCTCAAAGAGTTCTCTTTTGTCTGAGAATCATCAAAGTCTAGCAAAGAAACAGATGTTTTTTTGTCTGAATCGGTTTCTGCCGAAGTAGCTGAATGTTTTCTTTTTTCTTTTGCTGGAGATTCATCATTTTTTGCAAAATCTAGAAGTGATTTTTGTCGGGGATCGATTAGCTCTGCAAGTTCCTTGCTTGATGATTTCATCTCACGTTCTTTGCGTTTTGCCGCCCAGAAATACCCCTCATCTCTTGTGCCCTTGGCAACGAGCAGGACAACTCTTCCCTGTTTTTTTCTTCCGGTTCTTCCTCGGCGCTGGATTGCCCGAGTAGCGCTAGGAACAATATCATAAAACACTACAAGGTCTACTTGACTTATGTCAAGTCCTTCTTCAGCAACCGAAGTGGCAACGAGAACATTAAACACTCCCTCTCTGAAATTTTCTAAAATCCGAATTTGATCTTTTTGAGACAGCCCTCTGTCTTTTCCTTTCGATGCTTGTCCCACAAACCACGTGGCAGAAGCGATTGGAAGTTTGTTCAGTTCGTCCGCGAGGTTTTTCGCTGTATTGCGAAAATGAGCAAACACTAAGATTCTTGAATTAGGGGCCTTTCGCAATTGCTGTTCCACGATTCTCAGTAGTTTGGGGAACTTTGGATGAATCATTTTTTCTTCAGATAACACCTCGACAAGATGAAGTACTTTTCTCATTTCTGATGAATTGACTAAGCCAACCAAGCTCCTCTTAGCGTTTTGCTTACTAGCCTCCCTTTTCATAGATTTTAGGTATTCATGCAGGGGGGGAATCCCTTGGGTTTCTAAGAGTTCTAACGCATGCGAAATCCGGATGGCATTAGCGCTAGCTCCCAGAGCTGCAAAGTAATCTTTGGCCTCTAGACTTCCCTCATCTTTGAGTCTAACTATCAGCTTTTGAGCCTTTAGAAGATCGTTTCTTCGATTGTTATCAACAACTTCAGACCTTATTACGCCCGCTTTCTTCAAAATAGCCAATTGGCTTTTGAGCAAAGAACGCAGAATGTCTCTAATCTGCTTGAATTCTGGAGGAAGCTCAACCTTAACTATTTCTTCCTCAATAGACTGAACATAAGGTCTAACGTCTGGAGATTTTTCGTCTCGATGTTCTACCTGCTCTATATATAAATTACTTACAACCTCTCGCATATTCTCTTCCGAACCGGGAGATGCAGTAATCGCCAGAATCCTACCGTTTGGGTTCTTTTTCTTGAACTCTTTTGCAAGAATCGGGTACGCGTAGTCCCCTACAGCTCTGTGAGCCTCATCAAAACATATCAAGGAGATCTGGCTTAAGTCTAATTTTCCATCAATGACATCATTTCTCAAAACTTGAGGAGTAGCGCTGATGATTCTTGCCCGATGATAGAATTCCTTCCTTTTTGCAGGAGGGATTGATCCGTCAAGAACTGTAATTTCTTTCCCTTCAAGGGCTAACATGCTTCTCAATGTATTTGCATGTTGCTCAACCAAGGGCTTTGTAGGTGCAGTGATAATGACCTTCTTCTCTGGCTGGGACTGCAAAGAATGGGCTGCTAGCATGACAAACAATACTGTCTTACCAAGCCCAGTTGGGAGAATGACTAGTGTGTTCTTCTCAACTGCTGCAGCAAACAGAACCTGTTGATAAATCCTCGCTTCAATCGTATTGGGCTTGATAAGCGGGTGATTAATGTACTCTGTCATGTCCTTGAGTTGATGTTGTGAGCGCATCTTTATGCGTTTATTGGTTCAAAAATTAGGGTTTGAGGATAGACGTAGCAGAGGATTTACCTCGCTGCTGTCCCCACTCAATTTTAATGAAAATACGTAACGGTGTATGAGTTCCAGACAACTCTCCATGTGGCAAAAAGAGTCATATAGCTCAGCTTGCTTGACCATTGATAGAATTTGTGTGGTTTGGCTAACATATCAATCAGCAAAAGACAAGACTCCGTTTCCCGAAATTCCTTTGTAACGAATGCCTTAAAAATTTGTATCGGAAAGGCTGGTATGGAGTTGAGGAAAAACCATGCCCTCTTTTAGAGTTGAAAGTATCTATGGCGCTGCACTAGCGAAACTCATCCTTGATCATTCGGATTTTGAATTGGTTACACCCGATCAGGAACAAATCAAATTATTGGGAGTAGAGAAAAAAATCGCTAGTTTTGATGTCCAAATCGCAGATCTGGAGGATCATTCTGGAATTATACTAAAAGGCGACGCCCTGGCCGCAAAGAAGATCGTTACCTTACTACAAGAGCATCTAGAAGATGTCTTTGTCCAACGACATGGATTACAAGCAGAAGCCATTTTTAATGCAAGGGTAAAACATGTAAACCCAAGGAAAAAGCTCGCTATTGTTTCGCTTGGAAATAATAAAGACGGCATTATTTTCACATCTGGACTTGAACGAGGAGATGAAATCATTGTCCAAGTAAAGGAGTTAACAACAGAGGAAGAAAAATTGCCTCTGGTTTCTGAGACCATTCATCTCTCTGGTGAATATGTTGTACTAGAAAAAGGTGAAGATTTCGTTCGCGTTTCAAGAAAAATAAAAGGTGATGACCGAGAACGTCTCCATGAAATTGGAAAACGCATCAAGCCTTATGGCTTTGGAGTTATTCTTCGAACTTCTGCACTTGAAGCCAGTATTGACGATCTAGAGGCTGAAGCCGAGAAACTTGTAGAAATCTGGGAGAAAATCGAAAGAGAAGCAGACAGAATCGGAAGACCTGGTCTAATCTACTCCGGTCAACATGTTGTCCACTTATCCCTTTCTTACTTGTCCAAAAAACGATTGGAGGAAATACGATCAAGCCTTGCACCAACATTCCCTGACTATTATGTGCTCAAAAGTTATTCAAGAAACACTAATTTCACCGTTTCAGTACTCAATAGGCTTCTCGATCTCGTTCCTCTTGAAACTCTGTCAGATGCTCTCCGTGCGACTCTTTTTGAAGAAGCGTACGTCCATCAACATTATCTTCGAGCATTCTTGAAAACTCCCGACTACAACATCGAAACCTTCGGCCTTGGCCATATCACGTCTGCTGGAGACATGTTTGAAACCGAGCGAGAAGTCTCTCTCAGAGAGAGCGAAGAACTGAATGATTACGGTGTTAAGAGTGGCTATAAAGTTATAACAAAAACAGGGATAGGTTCACTCCTCATCGATGAACGGTTTCTTTCACCAGGGAACTCAGTAGTTTACCGAAGGATCAAGATTACTGCTCCCATTGATTATTCTTACCGCGGGAAACTTCAGGCTCACTGGTTAGGGATAGAAGTGCATCAAACCGCTGAAGACCTCTGGATTGCTGAACCAGATGCTCTCGATATGTGGATTGATGATAATCGCGTTTCGCTCATCATGGTTGAAAAACTGCGCCAAGTTGCTGAATCTGTGAAAAAACAACTTTCCTCAAATGAAAGCACAGTAATCAACTATACATATCACGATTACAACAAATTATGAAATAATTTGAAATATCCGATGGAATGGGAGATATTCATGGAGTTTACCCGAGAAGAGTTATGTTTAATTGCAATTCTTCGCGAAAACAGTGAGTTAAAAACAGAAGAAATCCTTGAGCTAACCAGTAAGTACCCAAAGCTGTGTGAAGGATGTGCGAGTGGAGGACATGTTATTGCTGCTGGTAGACGATTAGAAAGAAAGGGTTTTGTCAGAAAGAAAATTGCAAAAGGCGGTTTCTTGTGGGAGTTAGCAAAAGATCCTGGAATCGAAATCCCGCTCGAATAAGCCCCTAAATTCTCCTTCTTTGCCTCCCCGAGATTGATACCTTTTAGTTTTCATTCAAGATTCTTTCAATTGTTTTATTTACTTGTTCAAATGAGTCGAAATCGTTATGAGCATTGATTTCAAGGATAATTCCTTCATGGTTACAGGTGGATGCGGATTCATTGGATCTTACGTCGTTGATTATCTAGTCGAAAAGGGAGCGAATCATGTCGTTGTCATAGATAATCTCTCTGCCGGAACCTCTGAAAAAATACTCCAAACACATATTGATAATGGCAAAGTTACCTTTGTCAGAAAAGATATTCGTGCTATCCAACCCAACGATCCCGAATTTGAAGAAATTCACGCTGTTTATCACTTTGCAGCCCAGCCAAGTGTGCCAATAAGTGTAAAGCGTCCCTACTATGACTTTTCTGTAAACGTTGAGGGAACTATTCGTATTCTTGATGCAATGCGGACACAAGATGTTCCATTTATGGTTTTTGCAGCCTCTGGAGGAACGATGTACGGAGAAAAAGGCGATCATGTGGCTAACGAAGAAACCTCTCTTAAGCCTATCAACAACTACGGTGCAGCAAAAGCAGCTGCAGAAATGTATCTTTCAAGCTTTTCTCATCTCTATAATCTTGGGACCGTCTCGCTCAGATTTGGGAACATCTATGGTCCGAGAAGCACACATGGTGTAATGTATGACTTCTTTAACAAACTCAAAGCTGATCCCCAGCAGCTAGAAATCCTTGGTAATGGAAAACAAACAAAAACATACCTTTACATCTCCGATCTAATTAATGCGATGGATGTCGCATCACAAACCCTGAGGCGTGGGCATTTTGAAGCTTTCAATATCTCTACTCCAGTAACCACAACTGTTGACGAAATTGCCCATCTTATGGTTAGAGCCATGGGATTGCAAGACGTTAGGTTTGTCTACACTGGAGGAGACCGGGGCTGGCCTGGTGATGTTAAGAAAATAAAACTTGACACTTCGAAGATCAACGCGATGGGCTGGACCCCAAAAGTCCCTATCGAAGAAGGAGTTGAACTCTACGTCAATTATCTTAAGAAAACTGAAATGAATGGAAGGGGAAGCTAATGGAAAGTGATGTAAGTAAGAACCCGAATCACAATGTTGAAGAGGGGATTCCTCCCCTATCGTGGACAAAGTCAATCCGTTTAAGTGATCAATACGTAATAACTCTTCATGTGCAGGAATTCCAGAACTGGATTCTTACGTTTGCTTACCATGAAAATCCCTTTGTTGGATCATTAGCAATAGTAACACCAGGAGGGGTCGGACCTACCCCCTTTTCTACCCCCATTGGTCAAGGCATCCAATTCCCTCTTGCTCATGCCCTCGCAGAAGTCATAAGTGGTAAAACGGGGAAAATCACTCTTAGCTCTATCAATCTAACAGATAACTCTTCAGCATTCACCCAGATCCTTCATGAGCTAGTCAAGTCCTTTTTGAAAGATCGCGCAGAGATTCTTCAAAAACAATCATTAGGCAAATCTACCAGCGAATAACTCGTTTCTTATTCACTAGCCTCTCCAGCCAAGCTAACTTCCAGTATTAATTTTGCGAAAATAATGCTATGGGGTTTTATAACTCTTAATGCAACAATGGAACAAGCTAAAAATCTTGAAAAGAAGCTCTAAATATGAACCCCTTCAGGAAAGTTAGCCGAGTCCCCACCCCGCAAAAACTTCTCGACCAAGCATTCTCAAGAGCTATGGCAACAAAAAGGCCAAAAGGGCAAATGCCGAGCCTTAAGCGTTACAGAATTCATGAGCAAGGACGGATTAGCACTGCAGTTAACGTCCTTAGAAGCAGAATTACCAAAATCATTAAGGAATTTCCAACGATAGAGCAAATTGATCCGTTCTACAAAGATCTGTTAGAGCTTTTAGTGGGCGTTGATAAAACCCGTCTTGCTCTAGGAAAAGTACAAGGAACAATCTCTGCTCTTGAACGGATTGAAGAGCAGATTAACCTCAAGCTTCAACTCGCCGAACACCCAAGAGCCTTGGAATCAATTCGAAAAGAAGCATTTGGTAGGATTTCATCTGTCATGGAGCAAATAAAACCGGATCTCAAGTTGCTAAGCAAAGTTCGAATGCAGATGAAACGAATTCCCGACTTTGATCCCAGATGGCCTTGCGTCGTCATTGGTGGGGCTCCAAATGCCGGCAAATCTAGCCTTGTCAGAATTGTCTCATCAGGAAAGCCAGAAATCGGAGCATATCCTTTTACCACAAGAGACTTAGTGTTTGGACACAGAGACTTCGGTTTCATCAAAACACAGTTCGTAGATACACCTGGGTTGTTAGATAGACCTATGGAGAAACGAAACAAAATTGAAAAACAAGCTTTAATCGCGTTGCGCAGAGTCTCTGACATCATTCTCTTCCTCATTGATCCATCAGAATACGCCAGTCTATCAATTGAGGAACAACTTGATCTCCTCGAGGAAATAAATGATTTCTTTGAGGGCACGGAAATAAGGGTAGTTATCAACAAGATCGACATTACGCCAAGGGAGGAACTATTAAAACTGAAAGAGCAATTCAGAGACGCTCTCCTGATAAGCACTGCGACAAGACAAGGAATTGAAGACTTGCTTCAATACTTGAATTCGAAAGTCGAAGAGTTAATTGAGTTGCCAAAGTTTAAGCAAGAAATTAGCAAATCTATGGGATATACTTTACAAAAACACTAGAAACGCAAAGTAAATGCTTACAAGGATGACAGGAACCGGTAGTCCCGGCAAAGGGCTGATATGATTCAGAATACGAAGCGTTATTAGGTGTCCAGCACTTATCAAAAGCAACGTAAAGAGACTAACGACCATGCCCCACTGAGTAATCGCTTCAAAAATGTATAGCGCGAAAAATACCAAGTCGCCAATCCCAATCACAGCTCCTCTTCCAATTAGCACTACAGGAAATCCTTTTTTATTCATTTTTTGAATAAGAAGGTCAAATTCAGATTTGGAATATGTTCTCTTCGTCTGTTGGAGTAATTTTTTTGGTTTTCCGAGGATTCTTCGCAGAGGGCCGTGAAACACAGACCAGTAATCAAAAATTGCTAGAACGATTCCCAGAAACAAAACACTTTCAGTCTGAAAAAGCAGTGATACCAAACGCCCTAGTGAAATTGAAGCGAGAATGATGATGGCATTTCGTACCCACAACGAAGTTGAGCCTTTCACGTAGGAATAGCATGCGATAAAGAGTGCAGTAATTCCCATTATACCAACCAATGTAGCAAACTGTCCTTTTACACTTCCGATTCTCCATTTCCTCAACAACAAGCCGAGGAGATCAATGATTAACAGTGTTCCTGAAACCCAGATTACTCCTCCATAAAGTAATCTAGTAGCAAACGCCTTTAGCTTGACTATCATGAAAACTAATAATCCGCTTACAACGATTACCCCAATTAAAACAGAGATAATTAATGTCAAGTCATAGCCACTTCTCACTTGGGCTGTCGGTTCGCTCACAAAATATATTGAATTCTCATCCCAGATCACGAAGATCATAACGGCTCCAATCCAGAGCAAGAGAATAGGGGTCAAACCTCCAAAATAGTAGTTGACGAACCTAAGAGTACTGGATTGTTGTAGGTCAGACACATGCTTTTTTTCCGATAGAGGTTCAAAATCTCTCCGATATGCAAATTTGACCAAAGACGACTTTACCGAATCCGCGCTATTGATTATCTCAAGAAAGTCATTCACGCGAAGAATATACATGTCTTAGTGCATTATCTAAACATCCGATTTATTAGGGTAGACCGAGAAATACCGAGAACATTTACTACAATCATTATTATATTATCATCCAATAATTGCTTGTCTTTCATTTCCCTAACTGGTTGGGTGACAAAATTGACGTTTCAGAGACAAGACGAAATCCCTCAAGAATACCTTCTCCTCTTAGAATTCATTCCTGACAATGAGCTCACGAGTTTCAAACACAGCTATTCAACGCTCTCATCAACTTTGAATCCATATATTCGATTTCTAAACGCCGTAAAGGATACTGTTCGGTTATTTAGAGATCCTTCTCCCTTCTGGTATCTCATGTTGGGGAGACTCTCAGTTAACTCATGTACATATGACGAAATTCTGAACGGAAACTACGGAGACAAAAAACTTGAGCTATTTCCTTTTATCGGGCGAATATTGATGTTTCAAGGTCAATATGAGACCGCTCTTACTTACTGCAATAACGCCTTAAATGGGCTTGACATAGAACGTGTTACTCGCCCAATAGAAATCCTTCTGTATTATGAAACGATGTTTACCAAAGGCCTAACTCTCACATATCTCCGTAGGTTCGAGGAAGCAACACAAGTATCCCAAGCTCTTGAAACCTACTTATCAAAATACTTCGTTCAAAAGCAACTACCAAAGCCACTCCTAACAATTCTAAATTCCTACTCATATCTAATCAATGCCTTGAAAAATCTATACGAAGGAAGAATTCCTGAGCTCATTGAACTCATCGATAGCTTGGCGAATTGGATTGATGCAGTTGAAGATCCGTGGATTCGAGGCTATTACTACAACCTGGCTGGGATCTCGTTCTTCATACGACAAAAAATGGTGACAGGAGAGGAAAAGCTCCGAAAAGCTCTAGAAGAATTCAATAAAGTTAGAGATCTAAGGGGATACTCGATAACAGGAGCAAATCTTGGTAACGCTCTTATCCTTCAAGGAAGGAGAACCGAAGGATCAAAGGTACTAGAAAACGTTGTAAGGGCTCTCACCGAGTTGCAAAACTACCCGATGGCTCTCGGGAATATCCTTTCTTTAAGCAAAGTCTATATTGATGAAAAAAACACAAACAAAGCTCTTGAATATGCCAGAATGGCTGAGGAGATCGCTGAGAAAACTAACATTAACGATTCAGCCATTCTCTCTTTATTTGTCTATTTGTACTCAAAACTAGATCAGCCAGAAAAAGCATCTCTATATCTGAAAAAACTCAGAGAAGCAGCCGGGATAACTCAAGGCAAGACCTTAGATCAAGCCTTCAAGGAAAATAGTTACAATGCTTTATGGTATTTAACAGCGGAAGCAACAATGGCAATGTCCGAAGGCGATCTAAAAAGGAGCATGAGCACTCTGCTGAAAGGTCTTACCCAAGCAGATCAATCAGGGCACTACGATTCCAGCCTTGAACTAACAAATCTTCTTCTAGAAGTGTTAATCAAACGCTACCTTCTCGACCAAAACCCACGCATACTTCACCAAACCATAGAAATCCTCCTGGACCTCAAGCCTCTTGTTGCAACCATAGATAATCCGTACTACCAAGCTTTGTTCAATCTGATGATTGGTTATCTCTACATGGGAATCGATAACTACTCTGAAGCCATGATGCAATACGAATTAGCAAAGAAATACGACATTGAGCACGAAGAAAGCATTCAGCACTCTGAGATCGAGAGATTTGAACAAAGAATGAACTTCTTTTCATCAGAAGGTAAAGACACTGAACAACACCAATTAGAACAAAACATACTTAAAATCTGGATCACCGACGAATATCTGTCTATTTTCTTTGCAATGGAAGCAATGCGACTCCTACATAGCCTGCAGTTTCAACAGACATCTCTGGGAGAAAAAATCGCAGAATCCGATATTCTTCCAAATATGCTCTTAATTCTCAACACGGATGGATATGTTTTATATTCTTACCATTTTAACGAGAAGAACACCTTAGATGAAGTATTAATCGGGGGTTTCCTTGCTGCCGTTTCTGGATTTTCCAAAGAACTGTTCGGAGAAGGTTCCATCAAACGTATTGAACAGGAGAATCAAATTCTTCTTCTTGAAAGGCTAGGTCCTCGCGCTATCATGGTTCTCACGGCGGATAAGGAAACCTATTCTATCCGCAAGAAATTCAGAAAAATCTCACAAGAGTTCTTCGAAATGGGAGTCGTAGAATACTTTAATGCGGATGTCTTCTTATCCAGTGAAGATATTGCATGGCAAGAGCTCAATCGTCTAGTTTCTCAAATATTTGGGACTTCTCCCGCCCAGCAAGAAAACTAGACCCTTTTCTCTCTACCATCTCCTAACTTTTCTTAATTAGCGGGTTTTCGAACAAAAATGACTTCAACGTTATGCCTTTTTCTGCCGAAATTGTGGCAACCTAGGAATAAGAAGCTTTCAAGCTTTATTCTGGCACCTGATTCATCTCCTCTATTCGTTTTTCCAAGACCAATAAAGACGAGCTCTCGAAAAGCTTATATTCTTTCACATGAGTGGTTTAAAAGCATTTTTCATCGGAACTGTTCTCTAGAATTGATAAATTAAATCAACGTCCAATAATATATTGTCAGTCCAAACTGACGAGGGCAAGTAAATGAAAATCCATAGCAAACATTTAGCAATAGTTGGCGTCTTTTTTCTAGTAATTAGTTTCGGCTTTGCCCCTAATCTAACCCTAGCCTCTTCTTCAACAGCCGAACCATCATTACTTGCTCCTGGAATGTTTTCATTTCTAAATAGCCTTAAGGATTCGTCCTTTAAGCCGAGTAACGTGAGGGCGGGTGGTTTTGCAGCCGCAGGCTTTTCGACAGCTCCCTTCTGGACAACACCGTTCTGGTCTACACCCTTCTGGAGCACGCCATTCTGGTCCACGCCATTCTGGAGCACGCCATTCTGGTCCACGCCATTCTGGAGCACACCCTTCTGGTCTACACCGTTCTGGTCCACGCCATTCTGGAGCACACCGTTCTGGTCTACACCGTTCTGGTCCACGCCATTCTGGAGCACGCCATTCTGGAGCACACCCTTCTGGTCTACACCGTTCTGGTC
>JALTMP010000130.1 GCA_027001645.1 Candidatus Heimdallarchaeota archaeon | reverse complement strand
CTATACAACCGCGACAACCTATAACCCCCTCTTCATTACGACGCCTCAAGTTGCTCCTGGGCCTATTAGCGACACTGGTAAGCCAACATTCTTGGTAGCTACAGCTATTAATTCATATCCTGTAATCTTCACCTTTGCAATAGAGGTTGATCCCATTGCAGGAACCTCTGCACTTATTGGCCCAAACAATGGCATTGGCTTCCTATACCCATTTATCTCGGGCACTCAATTCTCCAACTATGCCGTTCACAGTATTGGACTGACTGTCGCTGAAGACGCTAGTCCCGGCTGGTTTGATGTTGTTGTCTCAATGAAATACTATGGGAACGAAACAACAAGCTATGATCTCTGGCACGCACGAATGAAGCATCCTGCTTACTTTAACGTGTCAAAAACCATTGCTCTAGCTAATTGGACCAGAATCACAGATAACTATGTCGATGAACTCTATCCCTCCATTGCGCGCATCGGTTCGAAGAAAGAAGGGCTTATCGTTACGTATATGCAAAAGAGCACCGGTATTCGTGATTATGAATTCAAATCCATAACCGGCGTTGCAGCAAACAACACATGGCCCTATAGATGGTCTGAGCCAAGTGAAATTCCTAACCTACCCTTTGAATTCCACGAAATGCGTCGATATCAATGGCAAAACTCAAAGGCAGTCTTTGACGGAAGACTGTTCAATGAAGCTTTCAGTAACCAATTCTATGTTTCTAAGGCAAAATACAACCTCTTTGAAGCACCGGACTTGCGAATCGGCCGGCCTGCTCTAGCACCTTATAAGAATGGCTATGCACTCGCCTATCCACTCTCGTTCAGGGATCCCTTTAGACCTGTTTACCCTATAACTGTTAACCTAGGAGACTATACCCTTAGGTTCGTAGTTTACAACATAATCAGTGACCTTTTCGTTCTGGCCAATCCTGAGGACAGCTTCCTCTACACCGATGTTTCTGACACTGTTGATATAGCAGTAGGAGATACTGATCGAGATGGTAGAAGAGAAGTTCTTGTAGGCTACGGCAAAACTGCGGAGTTGTTCGAACTTCAAAAATGGCAGGCTAGTGGTAATATTCAGTATTCGAGTGAATGGCTTGACACGTCTCTACAAAACAATCTTTCCCGTCTCGAAACCACTGCTGTGGCTATCTTTGATGCCAATGGAAATGGTTTCGAGGAAATGTTCGTGGCATCAAGGTCCGGAGATGTTAGGGCATTTGAAATCAAGGACACAACAATGGGTGTTTCTTATGGTTCTGCCTTCAGATTCGAAGATGACGCGACAGTTTCAACAGACGTAAACTGGTTCGACATCATGGCTTCCTCTTGGGGCAATGGAACAAGCCTTGTTTCAGTAATCGGAACCCAGTCTAGCGATCCGGGTCAAAAGGTCATAAGGGTATATTACGCCGCAAACTCAACCAACCTTGGTAACTACGCAGAAATCGTTGAAACCTTAGCTAATAGCCCGATCTATGTCTTCAACCTTGTAACAAACGCTACTTCCCGAAAAGCCATTATCGCTGCTGTATTCTCAGACGGCACAAATATGGAGGTTAGAACTTACTCCCTCGAAGGAAGCACCTTATCTCCTGTTAGTAGTCAATCATCAACGTTCGTACCGGTGATGTCCACTATTTCTGGGGGCGTGAGGGTGTTTGAACCGCTCTATTCAGATGTTACTGGTGATGGACTGGAAGACCTGGTTATCGCCGCGCAAGGTGCTGGTTTCATTGTAAACGCCACGGGTGCCATCAGCGTTGTTGGTGCATTGCTTAATTTCCAACTTTCACAAGGCTTCGACCTTGGGGATGTGAATGGCGATGGCGTGGATGAAATCATCACAACCTATGCGAATAACACTGTTACCGCCCGAACCGCCAATGGAACAATCGTCCAACAATGGACCTTGCCAACCGACATCATCGCGCCTGCATGGAATGGTGTAGCCACATTAGACATTGATAACGATGGAAGAGAAGATTACGTACTGGGGAGAGCGGATGATGGCCTCGTTGTTGCTATTAGTTCATCCGATGGTTCCCAGCTTTGGAACATGACTCTTGGCACGAGTGGGTACCTTTACTTTAGAGCCGTTGATGATGGATCCAACAAGGAAATTTACATTGTCAATGGCTTTGGGGACTTTATTGCAGCCGCAATCACGCCACAAGGCCTCATTAGATGGATGTATGACACCACCAATTCCTTCAAGTACCCGCACGATGTGGTCTTTGATAAAGCAACCGGCGAGTTTCTTGTTATCTTATCCACTGCAACCTTTGGATCAGATGGCCAAGAATTGCTCCTTGTTCTAGATCAGGACGGGGTCGTCAAATCAATCAGTTACGCTATGACTTCTCCGTCTGGAGACGTTGATGAAGTTACACCCTTTGAAGGAATCTCCGGACTTGGAATCAAGAAAGGGGCATCCAAGATTACAAAATTTGACGCCGCTCTTCCTGTAACGTGGTTTAGGCCGAACACGGTCGCCCCGCGCCTTTCAGAACTTACCTTACGAACTAGGGCCGACTACGAACCCCTAATTGAAGACCTTGATTTCGATGGATATGACGAATTCTTCTTCTACTCTATAGAAGAGGACAAAATACTGCTTACTGCGTTTGATGGAGCCTCTTTCGAAACGATTTACACCTTAGACCTAACAAACTTCGATCTTGTAACATCACCGGTAGTCTATAAAGACAGCCTCAATGACGTTGCTTACTTAGTGCTTGCCAATAAGACGCACATTATGTTCGTTACTCTCAGCGGCTACGTCAAGGAAGTCATCAGCTTCTACGACGATTACGACACATACAAATTAACTATCACCAACCTAATCGTTTCTGACCTCCTCGGCGACGGTGTTTCAGAACTATACGTTGAATTGTCGGTGCGCTCCCCATATAGTGCATTCGTCTTGAAGAAACTCTATGTCTTTGGAGACGGTGATATTGAAAAGCCGTTGCAAGAGTTTACATTCTCGGGCTATACTGCTGATGTCTTCGCTTACCGATCAAATGAAAACTACTTTGGCTTCATTCTTCACTACTATATTCCCAACTTCAATACGTTTCCACCGCTTCTGACTTTCTCTACGATGGCATTAGTTTATGAATGGGCTCCTGGAACCGGGCTTGTAAGCCTAGTCAATTACACCTCTGTTGGGTACCAAGCCTTCTTTGAAAACTTAGAATTCCAGCCCAAGATCGAGCCTGGAACTGGAGATCAAATCTACCTTATCGACAGACAAGGCATTCTGCGCGTAGATGCCGTGGTCTCGGACGCAAGTCCCGAACTAAGCATCCTTGCCACTCTTCCAACCCAAATTGTCTATGACCCACAAGTAGGAGATTACCAGAACCGAACATATCGATATTCTGATTTCCGTGAATTCACGGCATACAATTATGTTCCCTCTATAAGCGTTGAAAGCTACTTATTCATTGGAATCCGGGATGGATTGTATGTTGTAATTGATACCAGCAAAGGATTCGGCGTAGTAAGCAACACATACAACGATAATTATGTCCTAATCTTGCCCCGCGATCCTAAAAGCCAGACAATGTACGTCGGTGTTGGAGACGCCCTTCTCACAAAATCAATCGATGGATCAACCACATCGCCGTTTGGCTATAAGGCACAAGGTTTCATCACAAGAGGAGGCTACTGGAGTCCCGGCTCGAACGACGTTTGGTACAAGACACTGCACGGGGACATCGTGTTTGCAGGTGATTCCCTCCCGACAGAAACATATTTTGTCAGCGAACTTGCCACTCAAAACGTTTTAGTCTTCAATAGCCAGACCGCAGAATTCGGCGACGCGAAAGGAGCAACTCTTTTCTCAAAACTAGGTGGTTCACAAGATCTTAGCTTTGCTTTGGATTTTGTTTCCGAGACTTATCCCTCAGGAGAATCCATCGCAGACAAAACGCCTTCTGGACCGCAGGAGAGAACACGTCTTGGCATATCGGTTCTCAGCTTGGTTCCTGTCCTAATGCTTTCCAATAAGAGCAAATTTTCTGTCAAACAAGTACGGAAAAAATTATCCATCTTTGAAAAGCCCAAGTAGTCATCCTAAGAAGCAATAGGACTTTTCCCCTCCTGTCCTCTCCTTCCCCCTTTTACCGATTTTTCTCGCATTGTCAGATGTTCATCCAACAATTATCCAAAACTGGGTTGGTGAACTATATGTTCAAATTTCGATTGAATGAAAACAAAGGATAACTCTTCTATTAAATTTAATAGTTATGGCTATCATCTTACCTTGAGATGTGGATTCTTGATCGGGTCTTTAAGCGAAAACAAGCTTCAAAGGCAACAATTTCATTTATTGGTCCTTCGATGGCGGGCAAAACTACTCTCATTCGATTTTTGGAAACCGGGAAACCGGTTACAGAAGAAATCTATACCACTCTTGGAATGAATATTCGGACAGAACCCGTTAAGATCGGAGGCTGGGAAATCTCAGTAATAGATACTGGCGGCCAAAAAATCTATCAGCAGCTTTTCTGGGAATTAGCTATTAACCATGCTGATGCTTTAATTTTTATTGTAGATGCGACTATCCGCCCTGACACAAATCCGCAAGAGTTTAACATGGTAAAAGATCAGATTCATTATGCTCTTGATATTATTTCGGAGGAACAGCCTGTGCTTTTTCTCCTAAATAAGCAAGACTTGACTGATAAAAATCCCATTTCTTCAGACGAGTTTTTCCAGCTCTTTGGGGACTTGATCCGTTTAGTGGACCATTTTGAAGTTCGCCCTATTAGCGCAAAATACGGTGATGGCGTTATCGAAGCCATTGAATGGCTAGTACATCAGTTGGAAGGATTGTGAAAAACATGACCGCAATTAAGATAGTCGATGATGCTTTTTGCAAGAAAAATAATTGCCGGAATTATGAAATTCACGTAATAAGCAGAGGAGTGAGTGGTGCCGTTGAAATAGTGAGGAAGAATGAAGACCATGATTTTTCAGCTCAAGTCGCAATTGCACTACCAATCGGAAATCCCCCAAAACACTACGCTACCTTTCTACGGAACAATGGAAATGGCGTTCTATCAGTGTTTGCGACACAGCAAAATGCTACCTTTGGCAGTTTTCAACTGGACCCATTGCCAGATTTCAATACTGTCATTGAAAGTGTTTCCTCATTACTTGAAACATTAACGGATCTACTCGAGCAACTAGAGACGGAAAAACGCGAAGAACTCACTGTTAGTTTAGCCGCACAGCCGCCGTTACGGTTTGATCAAATTAATCACTTTGAAATTCCCAACCTCAGCTACGCATTGTATAACCTCCTTACGGGGAAGAAAATAATCTTAATCGGGACAATGAATAAAATACTCCAAGGAATCTGGGTACTGTCCAATTTGATTGATGGCTGGTTTCCCATGCCCTCATTTTCAATAAACTTTACAAGACATCTGGAATTGTTTGACATCATAGCGTATGATGAGAATGGGCAGGAAGAAATTACAAAGCTATCCCAAGACCATCAAATCGTTGGTCAAGCCGCTATTATTAACTATAGTAAGGAACAAGTCTTAGGAGCCTTCGACTCCCCTCTATGCCACACCCTCGCGGGACTACTCGCCCAAGATATAACGCTGGCAAAAGAGATGGTTGGAGAAATCGTTAAGATGAGTAAAATGGCTTCGAAGTATCCGGACTCTGAGACAATGGCAGATGAACAAGGTCTTGATTTTCCGGACGCAGATTTGCTGTGGGAAGTTCACCGGTATTTAGAAAAGAGGTGAAAGCATGGTTTTGGAAAAAATATTCGAAATGGCATTTCAGCAAAATACTTCCGGAGTCCGGCTTTCTAACGCAACGGTTTATTCCGGGGCCTTTCTTTCTCTAGTCGCTATTATCAGCATAACGGTGATTATTGCAGTATCCATTAGGCAAAGAATGAAGAAGAAAATCTTGAAAACTGTCTTTCGGGGTATTTTCCTAATAGAGCTCTCGTTTTTCTTTCTGGTGTTCTTTCCTCTTATCTTCTACATGACATTGCTCTTCACAGACCAAAAGGAGACTTTCACCTTG
>JALTMP010000129.1 GCA_027001645.1 Candidatus Heimdallarchaeota archaeon | reverse complement strand
GCAATAAGGAGACAAAAACTTGGCAGAGACAGAAAGAATTGAAAAAATTCGCAAAAAATAGCAAGAACAAATACACCTAATGTGTACAAGTCTGACCAGAAATGAATTGCAAAAAACCACGACTACCATGCCAAAGCCAAAAAGTAGAGGAGAGGAATAGGGATCACTGCAGATCGAATTCGGTTAAGAGGGATTATTCAAGGAAGATCCAAGGAATTCTTGCAATAGGGCCACGAGTAGGCATGGCGAAAAATGCCACGTCAACTAGCATGATTATAACTTTCAGCATTGATACATTATGTCGCCTCTTGCTTCGATCTCTCTCTGCGAGAAAATTCAAGGAAAAGTCCAAGACTGACGATTCAAGTTACTAGCTTCTTCCTTTTTTTCAAAGATACGATCATTTGCAGAAACAAGACGAAACGCCGTGCCAGAAAGAATGAGACAAAAAATTTGGGATTCAGTTAAGGCATCACATTCTAGGAGAAAAACCAAGAGTCATTCTAACGGGGTGTTTCTCGACTCTCCTTCTGCAAAAGCTCTGGAAGCCACCAACTCTTTTCCAAGGAATCTTGGACATTCATTTCAACATGAACAAGGGACTGTTTCCGAAAAGCTTCTTCTAAAACCCCCAGAGATTGTTCGGTGAAAGGAAAGTCATACTTTATTCCAAGCCTTGATCGATAAATAAAGGAAGGGACACCGATATCGATCACAAAGATATTCTTGCGAGCAACCTCCGGCAACAGAAATAAGCCCTTTTTTACAAAAGCAATTGTCAGAATCGCTTTAGGGGTCAAGCCGCCAAGGTTTTTCCCACTAGTCGAATCTAGCCCGGAAGGGACATCCAAAGAAATGACATTATCACAGCCCCGTAAGAAGGCAAAAACGTCTTCAGATTTGGAATCCTTCCGTGGTTTGAACCCATATCCCAAATATGCATCCAGAACAACCGCGCCCTGTTCTTTTTCTGGTATCCCATCAAAAGATTCTGCCCCACAACGCACCGCTCTTTCCAGTTGAGCGCGGGGAACCTCTCGCAACGCATTCTTTCCTCTTGGCAGAAAGATCTTAACATTAAAACCCCAACTAGCCAGTCTTCTAGAAGCCACCAATCCCCCACCACCATTATTGCCAGACCCGGCAATGACAATAATTCCGTTCTCGGACCCAGTTGCTTCTTGCGCAGCAAATCGCGCAAGGTTTAACCCAGCATGCTCCATCATTAGTTCAACAGAAATTCCCATTTCTTCCATCATTATCCTATCGACTTCAATCATCTGTTCTCCTGTAAGACCAGGAAGACCCATGCCATTACATCGCGACCTGAGAAAATAACTTGATCGGTCAAAATCTCCAAAAGGATGAAAATCATGCCATAGGAGAAAAAAGAAGAGATGAAACGAGCATTAGATAAGCCCAAACCAAGGCCCCTTGTTCATTTCAGCAAAAAAGGCTTCCCGATCTTTCTCATTGAGAATCTTCTTCCCAGCAAGATCTGCCTTTGTTCTCCATTCCTGAGCGACCAGTAGAGAGCCATCAGCAGCATGAGCACGTGCCATGGCTTCATAAGCAAAGGCAAGCTCCCGGTCTTCAAAATGTTTTGTTTCGCAAATGGAAAGACAGTTTTGAGAATATCTTAAAGCAATTTTCGGATATCCAGCTATTGTGTAAACTCGCCCCAGCAACCAATTAGCCCGCGCAATGCCTTGATGCGAACCTATTTTTGACCAATGATATAAAGCAGCATGTGCCGCGTGAATCATTGATTCAACTTCTTCTTTTTTAAGCTCTGATATTCTAACATACTTCAACGCTTCTTCATTGCAGCTCTCTGCGAAGAAAAGATGAGCTTCTCTTATCGAAAACTGCTTGTCTGTGCTCGAATCACTCACAAGGAATTAGGCAAAAAACAGTGTTTTTATTTATTTCTGACACATGGAAAAAACAACGAGAAAATCTCATGAGAAAAGAGGGCTATCTAATGCAATCGTAAAAAGTGCAACAAACTAAATGCCACAGTTTGTTCAAGAGTTTGTCCACCCCAGATCACGGCGATCGACAATAAAGGAGAATTACCAAAGAATGAGGGAAAAAGTGATAGAAAAAAGAGATGCCCCGAGGAGAAGAAATTACTTTTCTCTCTTAAGGAAGATTATTGCTAGTAAGCTAAGCCCGAAGAAACCGGGCAAGAACCCGAATGAAAGAGCCCCATTTCCGGTGCCTTCATCACCATTGGTTGGAGCCGTATCCGCGTCGCCAGAGTCATCGGTACCACCCAAAGTGTTCGCATCATCAGGTGCGAAATCAACGTAGGCTTCAGTCACCTCTCCGTTCGTTAGAAGCACTTGTCCTGAAAATCCAAAGAATTCCTTGGAATAAGTGGAACTACTTAGAGCATCAAAGGGAAATAGCGAAGGAAGAGAGAAAGCCCAATAAATCTTGTTCCCAGCAATCAGAGTGACTTGAGCCTCTGGTGTGATGAACCCGGTACCACCACCAATTGTCCAATAGCCAGAAATTACGGTGTCGTTACTGGGACTTGCAACTGAACTAAATGTTGCGACAAAGTAAAGTTCCTCCTGCCCATCCTCACTTTCAAGAGAAAAGCTTACCCCGAAAAAGTAGGAGGAATTAAGGTTATCGGGAGCCCTTTGAAGTTCAAGTTCCAGTTTGCCAGTTGCTGTGTTTTCGTCAAAGGAAGCTCCAACATTAACAATGTCAACCTCTGGTTTCTGAACAGTACCCTCGTATACAAAACTGGCTGAAACGAGATAGTGAACAACATCACCCGTGTTATCACTTATCGATTCAGTGTATCCTACAACATGGCTTGTATTCATAAGAGCTGATAGAAGAATACCAAGTAGGAGCAATGAAAATACTAACGGTTCTCTTCTTGGCATTTTTCTCACCAACCCCGAAATACTTCGCCAACTTATTTACTTGTTATTCTTTTTTCAACCAGCAACTGAAAAGAATAAGCAAATAAGCAAATAGAAGGAATTTTGGACTTCCCGTAGCCTCCTTGGAAGGATGAGGAATGGAGAGGCGAGGGAAGGAACGCCCTGGAACTGTTCTCACGAAGAAAAAGCCATCGTTGGACTTAAGCTCAGAAGAGAAGATTTCCAATCAAGAATCTTGATCATTTTCTCTTCCCACTACGTGATCAAGAATCCATTCTTCGTCTCGGTTTAAAGTTGGAGGAGGAAGCCATTGCTTTTCTTCTCCCTCGGAAAAAAAGACGGGAAGCTTGAAAATGGGAACCCGAACAGAGGAGGCAGGATAATCGATGAAAAACAATTGATCCATGCTCAGCAATTGTGGGTGCTCAAGAACCTCTAGCACAGTTCTTACTTTCCCCACGGGAAGCCTATGAGAAACCAGTTCCTTCTCCCACTCATCTCGAGTCTTAGTTGAGAAAACATTGGCCAATAGAGAAGTTAGCTCTTCCCGATTACTGATCCGCAATGCATTAGTTGCGAATCTTTCATTTTCAATGAGATCGTCTCTGCCTATGGCTTTGCAAAAATCCTCCCAGTGCTTAGAATTGCCGATCGCGATTGTTAACCATTTGCCATCCTTGCATTTGAAAGCCTGATATGGGACGATGTTTGCATGTTCAGTTCCCATGGGACCAATATCCTTTCCCTCAACATATGCATTCGCGGCTTGATACGTTAGCCACGAAGCGAGACTTGCTAGAAGGGATGTTTCCACGAGCATTCCTCGTCCAGTTTTTTCAGCATGCCGAAGAGCAACCAAAACACCAATCACAGCGTACAGAGCCCCAGCAATATCGCCGATCGGAACACCGACCTTAGCAATTTCCCCAGACTTACTCCCGGTAATGCCCATTATTCCCGACTCACTTTGCGCAATGATATCGTAGCTAGCCCGATCGCGAAAAGGCCCCTTGGAACCAAAACCGGTGATAGAAACGTACACAACTTTGGGGTTAACCTCCCAAACCTGTTGAGGAGATAAGCCCAATCGTTCACAAACGCCGGGTCTGAAGTTTTCTACAAAAACATCACACCACGCAATTAATTTCTTCAGGGTTGCCAATCCCTTGCTAGTTTTTAGATCAAGAACAATGCTTCTCTTATTCCGATTGAGCGTTACAAAATAGGTCGACAAGTCCTCTGCTACAAAAGGGGGACCCCATCGTCTCGTGTCATCTCCTTTCGGTGGCTCAACTTTGACTACTTCCGCCCCAAGATCGGCAAGAACTTGAGTACAAAAAGGCCCAGTAAACACGCGAGAGAGATCCAAAACTTTTACCCCGTCGAGAAGATTCGTTCTCACAGACATTAAGCAACATTACGCAAGAGGGTTAAGGAAAGTTCCCCTCAATAAATGGATTATTTCAACCCCCGCTGAAAACCACTGAAGTTACAAAAATAAGCAGATGGGGGAGGGAGCGAGTCGGGCTAAGAAAACCAAAAAATAGTTTCGGCCCGACTCATTTCTTACTCCCAAAAAGCAGATATAAACATAATGATTGCTATAAAAAATACCACATGTTATAACAGATAGAACGTGTGTGTTCATAGAAGAAAACCTCACCGCCTTAGAAATAGAGAGGCAGCGGGTCTTTCAAAATTATGACAAGGAAAAGACATCAATGAGGTCGTGAGTCAAAGCCATATTCCAAAGCAACCTCACTCTAGCAAAATTCTTTACCTTTCTTAATTCCTTGACAACTTGTTTTTCACTAAAAACGCCATATTCGCGAATGACAGCCAAATCAAGTCGCTGATGAATGTAGTCTTTCATCCCTCGCTTCCAAAAATCAACAGGGTCAAAACCATACCCCCCTTTTGCAGAGGGCTTCAAAGCCCGAAGCGCGACTTTTCGAGGCAAATGCCGTTGAGCAAGCTGCCTCAAACCAAATTTGGAAACCCCATTATTGATCTTAGCCTTAAACTCAAGCCTCATGGCATATTCGAAGAAAGGCGTGTCAAGCAAAGGAACACGCATTTCTAAGGAATTACCCATGGACATGCGATCTGCGATTTTTAGATAATTACCTTCAAGCTGGTCGTAAATCAGTTCTGATTCCACGATTCTGAAGAAATCCCTATGCTTATTGTAACGCAATACTTGTTTCCAATCAATCGGTTGAACAGAGTTCTCAGAAAACAATCGCCTAATATGACGCTGAGAAAACGCAAGCTTAAGCGCTAATAGCTTTTGATCGACATTTCCTAAAGAACGAAAACCGCGCGTAAGAGTGTCCAATTCAAGCAGGTCAGCGATCCTCGCCGAAGCACCACTCAACACCCCTAAGTTCGGATACTTCGAGATTCTTCTCGCCCGCCAGTGCTGAACATAGCCAGCAAATAACTCATCCCCGCCAAGGCCAGAAAGAATTACGACACAACCCTTTTCCCGTGCAAATTTTGACAAGGCGTAGGTATGTGAAAGACCAAAAGTTGGGTGTTCCATTGCCCTTACAAGCTCTTTAGCAAGCTTGACTTCTTGCTCAGGCGTGTGATCAATGGTAAAATGACGAGAACCAATGTGCTCAGCAACGATTTCCGCGTATGGAGACTCGTCAACCTCTCCAAAACGCTGAGTAAAAGTTGAAAGCTCGGAAGAATGCTTCGCAGCAAACCAGGCCACAAGGGAACTATCAAGCCCACCGGAAAGAAACACTCCAACGGGACGTTCTGAAATCAACTGTCTTCTAACAGACTCTTCAATTATTCTCCCCAAGTAATCCAAATCGAGCGAAAGCTCAGAGGTCGCTTGAAACACCCAGTACTGTGACTCGCTAATTCCCTCCGGGGAAATATCCATTATTGTTGCTGGTGGTAGCTGTTGAATTCCCCTAAACATGCTCAATCGATTTGTGACGTATCCCAAGTGAAGCAAGACATGAAGCGCGTGCTTGTCAAGAGAACGGGGAATCTCTTCGTTCGCCAAAATCCCCTTCGCTTCGGAAGCAAAAAAAATCGCATTACCATTTTTGTAATAGTAAAGTGGCTTAATTCCTAATCGATCTCTAGCGAGAGTGATCGACGAGCGGTTCAAGTCCATTATTGCGATAGCAAAGATCCCATCAATCTTCTTAGCAAAATC
>JALTMP010000128.1 GCA_027001645.1 Candidatus Heimdallarchaeota archaeon | reverse complement strand
TATGCCCGCATTCTTAATTGCTAGTGGCATGTTGTTAATTGCCATCCCATTCCGATCTTTTTATCCTCCCCTATGGTGGGCAGGACTTGTTTTTAGCGGTGGGTTATACTTCAGAATCGGTGTGGCATATTTCTACAAGGACAAGCCATCTAAGTCTTTCATGACATTACTAAGCCATTCAAAGAAGCTTTGGGATGCTGGAGATAGGGATCAAGCTCGAAGACTCTTTGCTTCTCTCTCATCCCAAGCAAGTGAGAGCGAACGAAGAACCCCTCTTTTTTTGGAATTGGAGCAAACGTTTAACACTGAATGACACAAAAATCGAGGACGTTATAACGGAACACAAAAAAAAGACCATGGTGGTGCACTATACATGAGTGAAGAACAAACCGATGCAGAATTCGTTCTCGCAGTGATCAAAGGAACTGTGGGGATTATTCTTCTCACAATCATTCTCCTCTTGTGGAATAACGTTGGGAATATGTATTCAAAACTTTATACTTGGTTCTATGATACATTCCCAAAGGCGCAACAAGGAACCATTGAATTCTTGCAAGTTTTCTTCTTTTTCCCGATCGTAATAATGGTCTTGGCTTTTGTTTACGATTTTCTTCGACTCATCATCATTTATTGGCTCCCAGAAGAATCCGAAGCAACAATGAGATGATAATACATAGGGAATCGATGTCTGAGGAGACCTCCAGCTCCTCATTTGATAGGGGAAAAAGGCATTAAGCATAACACAATTTTTTTTAAGAGAAGCACGTTGAGAAGCTTGTATCTGAGTTAGCTGGTATTGTCGCTCCTATTCTAACTAAAAAGGGATGGCCATGTATCTGATAAGTAGCATTTTGGACACGCTTAGAGTCCCACCGGACAAATTCGCAGAAGATCTCCATGAAATATTGCTGGAGCTCGCTCGAGAAACAATTGAAGAGCAGATATATCCCGAAATCGGGTTTGTCGTTGCGGTTCTAGAAGCAGAGGAAGTGGGAATTGGAAAAATTATTCCGGGTGACGGGGGAGCATTTTATGATGTGAAATTCAAGGTGCTGAGCTATCTTCCCGAAAAAGACGAGGTCGTTGAGGGTAGAACGGTTGACATCACAGATTTCGGAGTTTTCGTAAGAGTTGGAATTGTAGATGCTCTGTGTCACGTTAGTCAAATAGCCGACGATTTCTTCAGTTTCAATCAACGAGCCCAAGAACTAATTGGAAAGGAAAGCGGACTAAGAGTTAGACTAGATGATATTGCAAGAGGAAGAGTCATCGCGGTTGGCTTAGGTAAACAACAAATCCGTGTAGGAATCACGATGAGGCAACCCGGCTTAGGTCTCCTTGAATGGGTTGAAAAGTGGAAAGCCGACATGCTTGAAAAGCGAGCTGAAGCATAAGGTGATAAATCATGCCCAAAGAAAAAGCTTGCCGGAACTGCCACATGATTGTTGAGAAGAGCCAAACGTGTCCAAATTGCAAGAGTCAGGATTTATCTGAGGATTATTCAGGACTAGTCGTAATCATTGATCCGGAAGCCAGTGAAATTGCCCACCGGTTAAATGTCACAAAACCAGGGCGTTATGCGCTCAGAGTTAGATAGCTCGAATGCACCGTTGATCGATGAAAATGAAGCAAAATGATTTCTTAACTTATACTTGGGTTCTTCCTTTGGAACTACGCAACGAATTGAAAGATCCCCTCGGAGCGGTCCTCCGACCCAAAACGCTAGAATATCAAAAAGTACTAGCAAATCCGCCTCAACGATTCATTTGCGTGGGGGATATCGTAACAGAGACCTTTCTTGCTGCGGGGAAACTGCCATGGATAATCATTACTGATGGAATTACTAAAAGAGAAAAAATTGAAACGAGGATATTCAAAGACTACAAAATAATACGAGTGAACAACCCTGCGGGAAGAATAACTCCTGAAGCATGGAAGGCGGTTCATGAATCCGTTTCGCAAAAGCGTTTGACACATATCTTAGTAAATGGTGAAGAAGACCTTCTCACAATTCCAGCAATCATCGAGGCCCCAATATCAACAAGCATTTTTTACGGACAACCCAATGTGGGGATGGTAAAAGTGGAAGTGACTCTCGCTTTGAAAAACAATGTTCTAAACTTGTTATCGAGATTTGAGAAAATAGTAGACTGACTGACCAAGCTTTTGTTTGCTTCTCTCTCATTTGAATACGCGACCAAGAAAGAAAAGCGTTTAAGCCTTGGTGCTGTACGCCGCTTGTGAGCGCTCCTAATTATTGCGGAATTCATCTCGATAATTCATCCTCTAAGCAATGCAAAGTCTGCGGCATGAATATGTGTACCCAGGGAACATGCCAAAACTCAGACATATGCCAGATTTGTAAAAATCAAGGGTTCATTACCGGATTATCTGAAGCAAGCATGAGATTTTTGTTTCTGAGCATTATTTTTACCGGGTTGTTGGTCTGGATAGATGTTTTAGATTCCTCTTATTTCACATTGGTATTTTTAGTGGCCTTACTTCCTTTCTTATATGTTCAGAAAATAAGCATATCAGGATTATTTCGAGGTTTAGAGCCAAAATACGCGATATACCCCGCACTTTACCGCACCTATCGGGCAAATGATGTAGCATTTTACCACGAGGCCCTGAGTAAAGCAGTCAAGGCCAAAAAAAATGGCAAAAACATTGATCACCCCATGATACGCTTCGGGCTAGCTCAAGCAGTTCTATTTTCAAATAATTCCGTACCCTCTGATTGGGATTCCACTTGGGCAGAATTATTGGGCTATGATTCAGGAGATAAACTAAGAATGGTGCTTATTGAGGAATACGCAGAAGAGTTAGAGCATGCATTAGTTCCGGGAGGATCCATTGGAACACTACCAGAAGTCGTTCGAACTATAAAAGAGAACGAAAAAACTGAGCTTGCAGAGAGAATTGTTAAAGTCATTTACGAAGCAATGAAAAAGGCCGAGAGCAAGCCCCTCGATTTCTACACCGATGAATATTTGAAGGATATTTATCTCGCAGAAGAGGATTTAAAGGAAATGGCAAATTGGAATGAGACGCTTGGAAAGATGGTAGAAGAGATCCTTGCGATTCATGAAAAAATGTTCGTCCCTCCAAGAGTTCCTCGAAACCAGAAGGAAGCAATGCAGATAATGTTAGAAGAAAGTGCTAGAAGACAAAAACTTCTTCAAACAACACTACAGAACTCACCCCCTTCAGAACAAGGTCAAACGTCGGATAAAATGTCTCGATAACAGGTGGGCCATGTGCATCATAAGAATCAAGGCAGTCTAGACAAGCATAACCATCCAATTCACCATTTTGATCCACTGAGAGCATCGACTCCTTTAGACATGCTAGAAGAATTCCGAGAAATGGGTGTTTTCGCTGGAGGCGCTGTCGGCAAGGCATTTTCAATTTATAAGGAAATGCTTAATGAAAAAGCCCTTGTATTCTTTTCTCTAGCGGGTGCGATGGTACCGGGAGGTATGAGGAAAACAATAGTCGAAGCAATTAGGCACGGCCTAATCGATGTTTTGGTAACAACTGGGGCAAATATTACACACGATCTGATCGAGGCGTTTGGGTTTCCGCATGTAAAAGATGTGTCTTATTCTTCGGATCAAGAATTATATGAGAGAGGAATTGATAGAGTTTATGATGCGTTTGTCAATACAGGAGGATTTGAATCGTTGGAGGATCATATTCAGCCAATAATTCGAGAATTTATCCATGAGCAAAGAGAAGGCAGATCTGGTCCAGTGTTCACGTCTAGCCATGAATTCCTCCAATACCTTGGGTCAAGAGTTGAAGATCCCAACTCCATCGTGAAAGTAGCTCACGATCATAACGTTCCTATCTTCGTTCCGGTCCTAGCGGATTCAGTGCTTGGTCTTCAAATCTGGCTAAACGCGCAGTTAGGGGAACTCGTACTTGATGAAATGAGAGATCTCACAGCGATTCAAGAATTATTCCACAATGCGGAAAAATCAGGAGCGGTCATGATTGGAGGCGGTGTTCCCAAGAACTATACGCTTCAAGCGAGCCTCATGAGCCCAAAACAGTACCTATTTGGAATTCAAGTCACTATGGACAGAGTAGAATCTGGGGGGCTGTCCGGGGCAACCCTAGAGGAGGCCGTTTCTTGGGGAAAATTCACCGCAGAAGCACCAAAGGTTCAGATATTTTCAGATGCAACCATCGTTTTACCAATCCTAATATCAGGCCTAATCCAGTGGAAAACAAGGCAAAAAGAACAATAAACCACCCCTTCTTCGTTAAACACAAAATTCCGTGGTTGGGGAGGCGACTGATCTGTCAAAGAGAATTTGGCATTTCATACTTCCACTCAACAGTCATGTTCGAGTCCAGGTAGAATAAATTACTAGCCTTGTTGCCCCATTGCCCGTTCACATAATAGATCCAATAATACCCTTTTATCGCGGTGTTCTCCCATACTCCATCGATCGCTTGAACATAGGCAAGCTCTCCATACCATTTGACAGAAACATTATGTCCACCTAATTCCAGAATCGAGAGAGCGGAGATTGAAGTGTTAGAAACAATTGTCTGAGATACTTGTGGCCGCAAACCAGCAAAATCAATTTTCAGAATAACTTTGATGGGTTGTGTTCTTTCTTTTTCGTCCTCAAACGATGTTAAATCATTGTATCTAATTAGGCCATATGCCAGAATGCCTGTTATAATAAGACAGAGAAAAGTGTAAGACAGCAATTTCTTTGGTTTCAATTCTAGTCACCAGAAAGCGTTAGTCTTGAAAGTGAGTGTTTGTAGAATCAGTAGAGAGAGTATCAAATGATTGAATGGAGTATTTTTGTCTCAGATATGCATCAGGTTCCTCAAGGGGATTTTCGCTGATCTTTATCGCCCGAATCACATATGGCATGGTTGAAAAAATTGCGAAATTTCCCACGACATGAGAAATGGTAAAGGGAATACCCAATATAAAGCGAGACAGAAAGACAGGAAAAAAGGCATTGGATGATAGAAAGAGAAAAGCAACGCCAATAGTAACCCACAGATCATATAACAACCCTAGAGAGGCACCTATTATTGAAAATTCAAGCGAGTGCTTAGGTTTTACTAGGTCCGCTACTACCGACCCAGCTATTCCCGTCATGATCCAGAAAATCACCTTAAACGGAAAAATAATACCTGAAAATCCTCCCATCAATAGAGTTGCGATGATCTCCCATGAGATGGCAGTTGTTAGTCCTGTAAGAGCACCTAATCGTTTTCCGAGAAGGAAGCCGCTTAGAAAAATAGTGTAGGTTATCGTTTCTATGTTGGGCAAAAAAATAAGAACACTTGATGTAGCTACGGCCAGAGCTGAGAATGTTGCAACTATTGCCGTATCAGAGATGTCCATCATTTTAAAACAATAAAATCAGTTTTAAAACCTATTTGCTGAGGAGTAACTGTGAATACTCCCCTTCTACAAGCCAGAAATGTAAAAATCTGGTTAGGATTAAAAAACCATCAGAAAATAATAGAGATCAAAGAGTGGGAAGTGCATCAAAACGAAGTCTGGTTGGTAGTAGGAGGGAACGGAAGCGGGAAAACCACCCTGTTGCGAGCGATTACAGGGCTAATCCCAACAATATTCAGGGGGCGCGTAGAAGGAACATTACGACTCTTTGGGAAAGAGCCCGAGAAAGAGTTTCCATCAGTATTTGAAAGGGTAGCATTGCTCTTCCAGAACCCATATGATCAGCTAACTCAAGCTACAGTCCAAGGAGAAATTGATTTTCCTCTGGAGAACATAGGGTATCCAAGGGCTAAAGGAATTGAAAGGAGAGAACGCGTGATTGAACAATTTGGATTGCAAGAAAAAAGATCCCAGCATCCTGCTTCGTTAAGCACGGGTGAGGGGCAAAGAGTGCTTATAGCAGGCATTGCTGGCCGGGATTCCACTCTCATTTGCCTTGACGAACCTCTTTCATTCATTGATTCTGTTGAGCGAAAGAAAGTGTTGAAATGGATTAACGAATATCGTAATCAGAAAAAGGCCTTTGTTATTGCAACTCATAGACTTGAAGAATATGTATCCCTAAAACCTAAGCTATTTCTCCTATATAACGGCCAAG
>JALTMP010000127.1 GCA_027001645.1 Candidatus Heimdallarchaeota archaeon | reverse complement strand
TCGACCTAGTCATTGGAGCGGTCCCTGGGTTCTTGGGCTTCGAAACATTGAGAAGAGTGATTGAGAGTGGGAAAAACATAGTTGACATCTCATTTTTTGAGGAAGACCCATTTCAACTGAACGATATGGCCAAACAAAGAGGAGTTACCGCAATAATCGATGCGGGTGTCGCTCCAGGGTTAAGCAATCTTATCGCTGGGCATGAGTATGCTTCTCTAGATGAGATGAGAGAATTTGAATGCTACGTAGGAGGCTTGCCAAAAGAAAGAGTGCTCCCGTTTGAGTATAAAGCCCCTTTCTCACCAGTCGACGTCATTGAGGAGTATACTAGAGATGCCCGAATGGTAGAAAATAACAGAATTGTTATCAAACCAGCGTTGTCAGACAGCGAAATATTATATTTCCCCGGAATTGGAAGTTTGGAAGCGTTTAACACAGATGGATTACGAACTTTGCTCAAAACGCTCAAAGTTCCATTTATGAAGGAAAAAACTCTCAGATATCCCGGTCACATAGAGAAAATCAAACTTCTTAGAGATGCAGGATTTCTGGAGAAAAAACCAATTCGGATCGGTGGAACCGAAATTACGCCCATGGAATTTACATCGAAAATTCTCATTGATAATTGGAAACTGAAAGAGAGAGAGGAAGATTTTACCGTGATGCGAGTGATTGTGAAGGGAGAAAAGCAGGGGAGAATCATAACACGAACATATGAACTATATGACGAGTATGACAGTGAAGAAAAAACACTAAGCATGGCAAGAACCACAGGGTTCACGTGCTCAGCAATTGCCCGCCTGGTGCTTGCTGGAACAATTGATCAAAAAGGAATCATTCCTCCAGAACAAATTGGGATGAGCAAAGGAGCGTTTGAACAGATAGTAGAAGAGTTGCGAAAGAGAGGGGTTACTTTGCGCGTCAGTGAAAAAAAAGACGAGTGAGGCAAGGTTTCAAAGGGTGGGATGGAGTTTTTGCCGGGATTTTCTTTGAATAAGAAATTATTTTATGGGTAAGCGTAGCGAAATTAGTTGAGCAAATCATGGCATCTTGGCTGAGAGCACTAAGAAAGCATTACAAACAAGTCAGAAGACAACATAAAACCATCAAGCTCACACTATTCTTTAGAGTTGACGGGGTAATTTTCGATTTTAGGGATGTCTTAATTCACGCCCTTAGGGCTTATGATTCTGCTCACGAAACGGATTTTGCTCAAGGACTTCGAAAGAGTCTCATTCAGACCCCCTCACTAATAGACGGAATTGACTATCTTTTACGACTTAATTATCTAACAGCTAGTGAGAGAGAGAAAGCAAAGAAATGGATCATGGCACGAATCTCCCATAATACTTTTGCTCAAGAATTACCCAAACCACTACCATTCTCTTTAGATGTCCTAAAATGGTTCATTTCGCAGCCCATGACTGAAATAGGGCTCGTGTACTATGAGGGAACGTATCCAACTCAAGTAATTAGGCAAGCAATTGAAGCAAATCTAAAGAAGAAAAGAATAGAGTCGAATCAAGTAAAGATCATCAGCATTCCAGAAGGAAATCGCGCCAGTGGCGTAAGGAAAACCATTGAACAGATGGAGAGTGAGGGCTGTAAAGTAATAGCATTTGTTGACTGGAATCAAGATGTGATTGAAGCACTTGCCAGTACTCCGCTTCGAGAACACGTTTTGTTCACTCATTTTTCCCCGTACAACAAACCAGCTCCACATAGGCAGAAGATCAATGGTTTCATCCGGGAAGGTTCTGAATTCAAGTTGTCATCATTGATCACAAAAGAAATGCTACCTCATGCAGTTCAGCTCGTCTGGCATGGCGTGAATTCAAAAAATAACTTGGGGCAGTTTTTAGATTCAAACATTCAATGGGCAGAAATCGATGTTAGAGACGATATTGCAACAGGAGATCTCATCCTAAGGCATGATGGGCTTGAAGAAACTCCCCTTCACGAAGAAGAACAAGTGCTTCGATTTGCTGATACCCTTCGCCTTTTGCTGAAAAATGGAAGAAACGTAAAAATTGATTTCAAAACCAATCGCCATGTCTTCGAAGAAGTTGTAGAAATATTGCAAAGAGAACAAGTTCCGAGCAATAGACTGTGGTTCAACAGTAACATCGACTGCATTGGGAAAAAAGGATTTCAAACTCTCAAAGAAATATTTCACTCGAGCATCATCCAAATCCCTGCAGAAGGCATTGCCCCGATTCTTCGCGGAATTCCCGAGGAAGGTGAAAAACTGGTTCTAGCATTGAAAGATATGGGAATAAATCGATTTTCTTTTGGCTGGTTCACACCCCACTTGGGAGAAGTACTCAATGAGGTGAACCGATTAGGGCTCTCTTCTAATATTTACGGGGTGTTCAACCTTGACTCCTTTTTACAAGCAGTTCTCATGAACCCTGAATCGGTTACTGCAGACTTTAATTTCCCAGAATGGCACATGTTTGGACAAGGAGCAGGCCATAAGCTTGAGAAATACGAGTATTTATATCGCTTAAAAAAGGAAAGTATGGATGATTCAGGATTTTGACTGCAAGGAAACAGTGCGAAAACCTTGCCTAAAGTTCTTCTTCTCCAAGTACTTTTGTAGCTTGTGCTCTTTTGCGAGCCTTAGGTTTTGTCTTAGCAATTACGTAACTGTAGCGTAATGATCCATAGAAAGAAATGACCATTGAGGCAATGACGAGAAACAAGTTTTCCATAGCAGTTCCAATAAACAATAAGAAAAGGCCACCAATCATAAGAGCGATATAAATCCATGTTCGAGGAGCTTCCTCCTCTTCGGTAGCAAGGTCTTTTGCTAAGACCTCGGGTTTTTTCTTAGCAAGGCGTCGCATGGCTTCTTCCTTGAGTCGCTCTTTCTTCGGGGAGCCGGCTCTCCTCTTGCTCATATTACAGTTAAGGAACTGGTATTAAATGGATGTTGTGGTTGCACCCCTAGAGGGGTGAAAAAATAGGTGTAGAAGAAGGAGGATTTTGGTTATTTTCTTGGCTTGGGTGGCGATCGAGATTTTGCCTTTTTCGTCGTAGGAATTTCAGTGATTTCGGCATTCAGTAACTCCATGATTACTGATTCATGATTTTTTATTTCAGGCTCGATTCTTTTTTTCCAGTTTTCTACCTCATCTCTCCAATGTTCGATTTCTTCTAATCTCTGCTGAAACATAAGAATGAGTTTTTCAGTTCCAATGTCTCGCGTGGGCTTCATCGCCATTGTGGGATCGTAGATTCTTAACCCCAGCTCAATAAGCTCTACGATAAGTGCAGATCTGGTAATTCCCTCTCGCTTTGCGATCTCATCTATCTGTTTTAGGAGATCGTCTGGGCACGTGAAAGATATTTTGTTCCTTTTCTTCATAGACTCTGCCCTCTTGTTCCCGCAAATCTACCTATGTTGTTCCTACATATTTAAGTTATGGAAAGAATAGAAAGATGCACAATTGTTGCTTAAAGCTTGAAAGAACTATGAAAAACAGAGAAACAACCCATAATGACGGATTGTTGCTAAACTCTTGAGGAAAGTGCTGCTTTGTTGAAGGTAATGCTTCTTGACGCGGGAAATCAACTATTTTTTAGAGTAAAAACACTCTTTCTAATAAAATATGGAGATTTAGAAAAAAAGACTAATAATCAGAGATACACAATGAGAGATAGATATTCATGGGCGAGTTTTCGGGGTATGCAGACAAAAATCCACGAGGGATTTCTTCTTTTTGGGAAGAGTTGGCCAAAATCACAAATGCGCTTCGTGAGGGGGCCTATGTCTCTTCAGACCGGGTGGACACCATACTTCGTCAGGCAACTCGGATGTATATCTCCTATATGCAAGGAAAATCAAAGCTGTCCCAAATCGAGTTTGACACTCTAATCTCTTTTCTAGAAAGTCTAGACATCAATTATGCGGGACATTCGGGCGCTTAGTGTTGCAGAGCAAATTTAGGGGACCCACAAGAGAAAATAATCCCTCAGAACAAACAAATAGACGATGGTCTTCTAGAAAATTTTTTGGGGTAATAAAGAAAACAAACATTGGATAAGCGGTGACATTAGTGAAAGAGTATCGGGTCAAAGTAATAATGGTAGGAGATTATGCCGTTGGCAAAACTAGTCTAGCAGTACGGTTCACCCAAGATCGTTTTCAAGCAATATACAAGCCCTCTCTTGGTGTTGATTTTTTTCTCAAGAAAGTTAATTTCCCCGGCAAGGGTAGAGTAAAGATTCTAGTCTTTGATACTGCAGGACAAGAGTTCATAGCGTCTCTTCGCCAGCGCTATTATAAGGGAGCATCGGGAGCAGTCATTGTTTTTGATTTAACACGCAGAGAAACATTCGACCATTTGCCGATGTGGGTAGGTGAGGTCCAGATGCATGCCGGAAAGATCCCACTAAGCATCGTGGGCAACAAGGCAGATTTGGAGGGAAGAGAAGTCGAAAAAGGAGAGGCAGAGGAGTTTGCGAAAAGACACAAGGCAAGGTATTACGAAACTAGTGCACTGTCTGGTGAAAATGTGCAAGACGTATTCCACCGATTTGCCGTGTTACCATTTCAAAGCGAAGAACCCCCATCAAAAGACGTTTAAACTCAAAAAAAATGCGTTCCTAACGGTTCTGCATTCCACCACATAAATTCCTGAATGGGAAATGATACATGAGTAATATCACTGTTTAATAAATTCGAATAGAATCGTTGTGAGGGTCTGTAATATGAGATCAAGTGCTCCAGAAAGCTTAGATAATACGCTCTTTGCATTAGCGTATAATAACCAAACCGTGACCCAATCACAAGTTGGGGAGATTGAGGAAGAATGGATACCGATTTCTGAATGTGCCGAAAAAGATGGAAAACTGAATCGACTATACTATTCGCCAGACAGCAAGAAGTATAAGGCCGAAGGCAACTGTGCATTGCAACGGATCTGTGCTCAAGTCATTATGGCCAAGCATGAATTTTTAATATCAAAAGGAAAAACAGATGGAGGTGGCTCTCGCCTTCAGTACACTGGAGACATTACAAAGTTCTGAGGGTAGATAGCCGGGGCTATCTTATTCTTAGGGAGTATTCACATAAGGACATTGACAAGGAATTGAACGGTAGGAAGGAGTGGAGACAGTCAAACAGGGATTCTACTGATTAGAGCTCAAGTATTTCGTCGATCAGGTTTCTAATTTCGAGTAGTTTTTCCATGACGAGTTTGCGATAAGGCACGTCGATTCCTGGTTGACTGGGTTTTTCTTCTGAAGTCACAGCTTCTTTTGTTTTGGCAACATAGCCTTTCAAGCTTTCCAGAGAGGCCTCAACAGTTCCTTTCGTGGGGGCTGAGCGAGGCTCTGGAATGGGGGCCGTTGCTTCTTTTTCGGGGATGACTTCGGATGGTTTTACCACGTGCTCTTCTTTTTCTTCTTTCACAACTGGAACGTGCCGAGTGGGGATAGAAGAAGTTTCTTCCATTGATACTGGAGCCGCAGTGACTGGCTCATCGGGCATTGTTCCGCAGGAAGGACACGGGGGTCTAACATAGTACTGTCCACATTGTCGACAAATGGGCATGAGATTCACCTCAATCATTAAAATGCATTTATTACTTAAAACATTCATAGCAGTATTGTCAGCATATTGTTAATTAGGTGGATATATGAAAGTATTTGATCGTTTTCGCAAGCGAGAGAAAGAGGAAAAACAAGCTCAGAAAAGGATGAAACAAGCAAATACTGAAAGAAAGGAATACTTGTTTAAAATAACCCTACTAGGTGATGGTGCGGTTGGAAAGACGAGTTTGCGAAAACGGTACATGGGGCAAGGGTTCACTACCCAGCATCTCATGACAATTGGGGCAGACTTTGCAATTCTCGAAAAGGAAATCGAAGGAAACAAGCTTACTTGGCAGATCTGGGACTTAGCGGGGCAGGAGTCCTTTAAGAAGGTCAGAAGCATGTACTACAAGGGGTGCTTCGGGGCGCTTCTTGTTTTTGATATGACGAGGCGTACGTCTTTCGAGAACTTAGATATTTGGCTAAAGGAACTTTACAAACACAGCGGGAGAGGAAAGGTCCCCGTAATCGTACTAGCAAACAAAGCAGATCTTGCAGATCAAAGAGAGGTTTCTCCTGAAGAAGCGGAGGAGTATGTTGCAAA
>JALTMP010000126.1 GCA_027001645.1 Candidatus Heimdallarchaeota archaeon | reverse complement strand
AATCTGTGAATTGCGTTTAACGCCACCAACACGCAAAAACATAATTGCGTTTTTCAAGTCCTTCTTACCTTCACTAAGTTTTATTCATTTCCAAGAAGCAAATCATTTCTATAAACAAAATCAGCATGCTCCCCAATTGCGGAAGACGAAGTATTAGCCTCATAATATTCGCCGCGCTAGGAACTAATTCGATGTCAATGACCTAGCCTATCAAACTTGGAAGGTGATATTCTCTTCTCATTTTTCCCGATTGATTGGAAAACTAGTGATAGCGAATGATGTAAACAACATGGCTCGGAAATTCCTCACGTATTCAGATGTCGTAGCCAAGTTCTTCTGCCGATGTTGAAACCAATTGGATACTTTCCATCCCCTCAAAGGTTTCTACAAAGCGCAACGAACGAAGAAGCATCATTGAAACCAGAACCAGTAGTGCAGCGCTTGCAATGAAGGGCAATCTGTAGTCGATCTCAAAGAGAGCTCCAGCAAATAGGGGTCCAACTATGCGCATGAGAGAAGACATCCCTTGGTTAGTTCCCAAGACACTCCCTTGCTGATCTCTGGGAATGCTCTTACTCAAAGCACTATTTAATGCTGGGTTGGAAAGAGAGACTCCTAAGGCCAACGGAGTCATTGCAATAAAGATGGATATCAAGGAGTCCGTTAGAGTCAATAGGACAAGCCCAGTGGCTGTCAAGATTAACCCTGTCAAAATGGTTCGTTTTTCTCCAATTTTGCTAACCATGGGGCGAATAATGGCTCCTTGCCCCAGAATAACGATTAGCCCCACGTATCCAAGAATATATCCTATCGTAGACGCTTGGATCGATGAGTTGACATGGTTGGCAAATAAGGCAAAAATGACCTCAAACCCACTAAATGCGAAAGTAATGAGGGCAAATGAAGCAATAATGAGAGCTACATTGGGATATGATCGAATTCTGCCAAGCTCGGTCAAGCTAAGTGAATGTTTTTTGCTTACTGTCTTCCCCTTCAACTCGTCAGGCAAGCTTTCTGGAAGCCAGATTGAAGCACCAACGAGGTTTATCAACGACAAGCCGGCCGCGAAAAAGGAAGGAAGCGCAAAGTCTGACATGCCAAAGAAATGAACCGTTGATAGAAATCCGCCAATGACTGGTCCAAACGCAAATCCAAGTCCGAAGGCGACACCTAACATTCCGAATGCAGCGGCTCTCTTCTGAGGGGGAGTAGAATCGGCAATATATGCTTGCGCCGTTGTCAAAGTCGCGGCGGTAAATATTCCTGCAATTATTCGGGAAGCAAAAAGCATCCATAATTCGTATGACAATCCAAACAGCAGGAAACCAACAAAGGAGCCAAAAATTCCTATCAGAATAATCGGGCGACGTCCTACTCGATCAGAAATTCTCCCCCACAACGGAGCAAAAATGAACTGCATTATTGAATAGGAAGCGGCTAGGGTTGTGTACACGAATGCTGATGCTCCAAGTTCTACGGCAAAAAAAGGCAATAATGGGATGATTATTCCAAATCCTAACAGATCGATGAAAACAGCAAGGAACAACAACCCTAGTTGGCCTCTTGAAGTGGTAATAACCTTACCTTCAGCTATGTCGCCCATATTGTCCTTCTTTTGGATAACATATTATTAGATTGCGATCACAGAACCATAGTGGCTGTCCCAAGGACTTCTCATTTTCTCTTCAAATGCTGTTAGGAACCTTTTTTTGTGAATTAGGTCTACTCTTAAACTTTTAAATTCGTCATTCTAGCACCTATTCATGGAAGCCAAACCTCCCTCTGCCTCTGCCGTAGAAACTTATCAAATAATGATGCCATCGCATTCAAACCCCAGTTGGAAAAACGGAGAGATAGAATTAGGCGCAGTAAATGGTGGCGCAATTCTAAACCTGATTGATAACATAGCTGGCATCGCCGCACTTCGCCACTGTCGAACACGAGTCGTGACCGCTTCAATTGATTCTATGAGCTTTCTAAATCCTGTGCACGTTGGAGAACTTCTCGTTTTAAAAGCCTCAGTGAATTATGTTGGTCGCACCTCCCTAGAAGTTGGAGTTAGGGTCGAAACTGAGAACCTTCGTACTGGTGAGAGAAAGAAGACCGGAAGCGCATATTTAACGTTTGTAGCAATCGATGAGAATGGCAAACCCATCCCTGTGCCCCCCCTGGATCCACAAACGCCTGAAGAAAAACGTCGCTATGAGGAGGCAAAAATCAGACGAAAACAGCGTCTGGCCAATATTCGAGAGATGGAAAGCGCATAACAATCTTAATCTACAGAACTCCCTGCTACGGCTACAGCACCAGCTGGTCCAAGCGCTAACGGTAATATTCTGATCGCTTCTGAAATTATGTCCTTTCCGTTAAGCGTAGCACTTCCCTTATCTATGAGCACATATACTATGAATCCTATTACTACGCCCAGTGAACAAACAATCCAGGCCAAAAAATAATCTAGGGAAAAAATTGAAAAGCTTGATTCTGCCACCTTTTTTGCTCCAAAATACACAATGGCAGTGATTACAAGCCAGAGCAAAGCTTCTATCAAATTGTTTACGTCGGTCTGAGTCAAATTAGAGCTTTCTTTTATTTCGATTATTGTCTGTAGAAATCTTGCCAATAATGCTCCAATTATAGACACAAGAAATACTACTCCATGCAGTGCGAGTTTTGACATACTCTTGTTTTTTCCATCCTTGTTTTAAGGTTGTGCCCTAGTAGAAACTTTTCTCAAGACTAAGTTCTTCTGGTGCTGAAAATCATATGGAAATGTCTTCAACTGCTTCTCTCTATGTGAAACCTATTTTGTCATTTATCAAGCTTTTAATAGGGGCGGGGTTACCATTGTAGTGGTAACGGTGGCTCGAATGAAGTACATTGCACCATTTATCTCCAAAAGCATTACAAGAAGAGCTCCAAAATACACTGCAATCATTATCGCAATCGCTCTAGGAGTGACTATGTTTGTGGCTGTAGACGTGGGAGTAGATTCGCTCACGGAAGGAATTATTCAATCAGAATTACAGAACCTCGGAGAATTTGACCTTTACGTCGGAAATAACACGGGAGATGTCTCTGCTGATGTTCTTAATTACCTCCTTAGCGAATATCACAACCCGCAAGTAAAAGCAATCGTTGGGCGTTACGAAATCAGCACAACCATCTTCGCTGGGTCCTCCGGACAAATCGAAAAAGACATCTCGGTAATAGGGATAAACTCTACTGATGATTCATCCATGGGTGAGAATGCCCTTGGCTCTCTGAAATCCACCAATGGAGATATTTTGGACTTGGGACTTCTCAAGCAAAGCCTGCAAGTGTTTGTTACAGAACCCCTTGCCAAAAAAATGTTGATTTCAGTAGGTGACCTGGTTGAATTCGGTCTCCCCGTCAGATATGCTAACGGCTCAACTTCCTTTAAGTTTTCAACCTTTTCAGTAGCTGGCATTGTGAGATTTGAAGGAAAGGCAACTCAGAATCAAGGACTTACAGTCTGGATGGATCGAGAAGTAATGAACAGTATCATCGATCCCGATGGAATTCTGCGCAACAAGTACACAACGATCTGGATTTCCCTTTCCTTAGACCATAAAAAACATCCCATTTCTATCTCACAAGGAAGAGCCATCGAAGCGGAACTTCAGGCTCTGCTCGATGGGAAATATAACGAGGGTTTGGAAACACCTATCATTGTAGCGGAAGCATTACGTGCAGAAATAGAAGATGCCATTAGATCTGGTCTGCAGAACTTCAAAACATTTCTGAATATTATGGCGTTCATGATTATTTTGGCCGGTGTCTTACTTATCTCAAATATTCAAATTATGAGTGTTGAAGACAGACAAGTTCAAATCGGTATTTTGAGGGCTTTAGGCGCGACCAAAGGAGAGGTTGTTCTTCTATTCCTCTTAGAATCGTTCATTCTTGGTGTGATTGGCTCTATCTTTGGATACTTTTTAGGCATCGGCACAGGCAAGTATCTGGGGATTTATATTAACAAGATCTTTGAAATTGGTGGATCGCCGATTGTGGTGATTAACCAAGGAACCATAACCCTTGCTCTTGTCAGTGGAGTGGTCCTAGCCGTGATTACTGGAATATATCCTTCTCTTAAGGCTCGTTCTATCAATATTGTGGAAGTTTTACGAGGAATAAAAGCATATCAAGACGAGCGATTATCCAAAAAGGGTCTGTATTATGGTTTCTTCACGCTATTGATCTCATTGCTTGTTTTCATCTCTCGATCTCAAACCTATGACGACTCTATTTGGGATAAGTCCGGCTGGGATGGCATTGGCGAGCAATTGCAAAATACGTTGTTCCTAGGCTTCCTCTTTTTGGGCTTAGGATTAATTCTCTCCCAATATGTTTCCCGTTCCAAGGCTTTAAACATAATCTCAATAGGCTACATCGGGTTATCGCTTTTCTTTTTCAGAAAAGGAATCTTTTGGATTACGGGCTCAGGCGACGCAACAAATCTCTTCATTCTCAACTTTCTCATGCTAGTTGCAGGAACCGTTGTTCTCATGGGAGTAAATTTGGATTACATCGGAGCCGGCATTAGAATTCTGTTGGGCTTATCCGAGAAGACTCGAGCAATTGGTTTAGTCGTTACAAAAGTAATGACTGAGAAGAAAGTTAGATCATTACTTACATTTAGTATCTTTGCTATTATTCTGAGCCTCAACGTGTTTGTGGCGAGCTGGAGTGAGAGTCTAGAACGTGGATCCGTCGATGAATGGAGATTTTATGCCGGTGGAATAGATATTATTGTGGATCTGGACATTCCAGTACTTCCTTCAATAATGGACTATTCCGAATTAGTTGCCAGTGTTGATAATTCCATCAATGATGTCACCGGGCTACGGCGAACCACAGGAGTTTTAGGTCTGGTTCCCCCCGGGGCTCAATCCCAATTCTCATTGTTACCAATGGATACTTATGAGGTAAATGCGTCAACACTTCGGAATCCTGATGGGAGTGCTAAATACGACATGATTGTTGCACCCACTCTGGAATCTATGAAGCCAGATCAACCCTTTGACAACTTACCCAAACAAAAGCAGCTTGAATTGAGTCGACGGGTTTGGGATCTCTTCTTCAGTGGGAACAACATTTCAGAGAATGGAGAACCTGACCCCGCTGGGCTTCCCCCGATTATTGTTGATGCGAGTTTCACACTATTCCAAGATCAGGATACTATCACTTTGCTTACCGTGTTTGGTCCTAGAGAGTTTAGAGTCATCGGAGAGATTATAAGCTTCGCACTCGGCATCAATTCATTCTTCCCTTCTGTAATGATGTTGCCCCAATATACAGGACTGTTTGAAGCTTTTCAAGAGATTCCCTATTATAATTTCTATTTCATCTCAACGACACATGATCTCGCGGATTCGAAAGTATCACAAATTGCTCAGAAAATTGAGAAAATCAGTAACGCAGTGGATAGCCCTCTGAGAGCAAAAGGAGTTATTGCTGGTGCATCCGCCATACCTGTCTGGGATTTCTACTTTGACCTAATAAGTAGCAATGTCAGATTCTTAGATTTTCTACAAGTCTTTGTAAGTATTGGATTCCTAATTGGAGTCTTGGGCTTAATTGTTATTAGCCTTCGTAACGTTGCCGAAAGACGAAGAGAAATCGGAATGCTGCGAGCGATCGGATTTGGAAGGACGCAAGTTGTGATTGTGGCCATCTTTGAGATCTTTACTCTTGGCCTCATCGGTCTCATTATTGGTATCATTGACGGATTGTTAATCGCTGAATCCTTCAGTGAATTAACAAATTTTGAATTCTTCGTTCCTTGGGTCCGACTCTTGCAGTACTTTAGCATCACATTTTCAAGTGCCTTCATTGCGGGGCTTATTCCTGGTATTCAAGTTGCTCGAATTCCTCCAAGTGAAGCGTTGAGATACAGAGGTTAAGAGGTGGTTATAATGACGAAAAACATTGTTGTTCTGAAAAATGTCCATAAGATCTACGATCCAGATGGTGTTCGAGTTCACGCCTTGAGGGGCATTGACCTTGAAGTTAAAGAGGGGGAAATGCTAGCCATTATGGGACCTAGTGGATGTGGTAAAAGCACGCTCCTCAACCTTCTAGGAGGAATTGATACCCCAACTGAAGGCACCATCATCATAAACGGTGTCGATATAACTA
>JALTMP010000125.1 GCA_027001645.1 Candidatus Heimdallarchaeota archaeon | reverse complement strand
TTGACATTCCGATTGAAATTTACTTCGACATTTACGCCGATATCCCTAATGTTGGTCCGGTTTGGTATTATAATAGCACAGTTGTCACGCTTCCGTCCCCTGGATCCATAAACGTGCGATTGACTTTCACTCCAAATGTTGCAGGGAACTTTACCATTAATATTTACGTCAACGATCAGTTTGAGTGGAATAACCTCTTCAATGCTACCTCATATGCTTCTCTTACGCCAAGAACAATACCAACGTCTACCGTCACCAGTTCCAACCCCTCGTCATCCAATACCTCAACAATTATTGACAACCCACCGGCTAACGATTCAAGCGAAGAACCTTCTGTGAATGATACCCGATCCGATGTCTCTTCTGCCCCAACCCTTCCACTGCCTATCCCCATAATTCCGACTCTTCTAGGATTATTTGCAACCGGTACCATTCTCAGGAAGAGAAAAATCTAAACTTTGAATCTTCTTACTCCTTCCTCTCCTTTTTTTATTAATGCTTTTCTTATGGTGATCAAGCAACTTGCTTGTTTACAGAGCTGGTTTGCTTGACTAGTGTTAGCTGTCCGGTGAATGTGGGCTTCATGAGTCTATATTTTGGGGCAAAATGCCTGTACAACTAATGTTTTTTTCTGATCGGGTATGGCGAGCAAGAAGTAGGCGCGCCTTGCCATACCTCACTAGTTTATTTTAATTTTGGAGCAGAGCAATCCCTTGTTGGTCCAAATGTACCCAGTTCGGCGAAGTGCATGGTAAAAAATTCAGTTTGAAGAGAGGTGTTGATTATAACCTTGGTGCTGCGTGCTGAGAGAACCCCATCAGAAAGTTCTAGCAAACCCACAAAGATTGTGTGAAACAATCAACTCATGGATAGTTATACACCAAAGAAATTAAAAGGAAAAATTGCCGTTTGAGGATCGAGGTTGTCTTATGGCAGATGATAACGTAGAAGTTGCGGTTTCGGCCGATGCGGGGCTCGCAAGGATTAAGCACGAGCTCGAGAAAGATGCTCAATTAGAACTTCAAGAAATTGAAGAGCACGTTCAAAAAGAGAAAAAAACCATTCTTGAAAATGCCAAAAGAGAGGCCGAATCTATAAAGCAACACTTGATTGCAGAAGCAGTAAAGAAGGCAGAAACTCGAAAAAGACAGGAACTTTCACGTGTAAGGCAACAAGCAAACATGGATTTTCTAAGCACTCAAGAGTCCCTTATCAACTCTGCCTTAGAAGAAGCAAAGGCTTCGTTGGCCAGTTATGCTAACACGAAAGAATATGCTGAAACTTTGAAGAACCTCATCATTGAATCTGGTGTCGCATTAAACGGCGGGGACTTAGAAGTCGTTGTTAGATCACAGGACAAGAATATTGTCTCCTCACAAACCCTTAAGGAACTTGCAAAGGAGATTGCGAAACAAACAGGTAATGAAACCACGCTTACTGTTGCAAAGGAAGAACTGTCCTCCATTGGCGGTGTTATTGTAAGAGAAAAGTCTGGTGCGATTGAAGCCGACAACACATTTGAGAGTCGATTAGAAAGAAGAATGGACGACATTCGTGTAGAAATCTCAAGACTCTTAGTGCAAGAATAGGTGGCATTCATGCGACCCATTATCCGAACAATTATTGTTTCATCCTTACTCTTAGCCTTTCTAATGTCCTTTCTGGCGAGCGCCCCATATCGCGCTCAAGCAGAAGCTATCGCCTATGGCGGTTACATTAGTGAGACCAAATTTGACAAGGAAACCGATGTTATCTTCAAAGGAACTATCCTAAATACCTTTACGAACCAATCTATCGCCTTGAAAGCATTTGTGGTGAACTTTACCGAGGTCCTACCAGAAGATGCTAATCGTGATCCGCGAACCATTGAGCTAAATGATACTATTGCCGAAGAACATCAAATCTTGGATTTGAATCAAGCATACACTCACACAATGAAAAAGAAAGTTCCCTTAGGGTCCGGTGAGTACAATGTCTCCATCTATTTCAAATGGGTCACCGAGGCTCAAAAAAATAACCCTGCAGCTACCATCAACAAGGCCTATTCACTAATTAATCAAACCGTAGAGGTCATTGAACTACCCACATCAACCAAGGTTCTTCTGTATGCACTTGGGATTATTGGTGGAGGCATACTTCTATACGCATTATATAGCTTAAGAAAAGCTGTTTTCCGATAAGAGGCCTTCCTTTGATTCCTTTCCCTTCCTTTTCCTTGCTTCCAAATTGTGGCCGATTTTTCCCTTTTCCAGCATTCGCAATTTGTAGGAATTTGCCGAAATATTGCAAATAAAATCGCTTCTCTTCAACGTGTATGAACGCAATCTTTTTCATTAAATGTTATTTTTTTCCGCATGTTAGAACGATTACTCGGAGAAGAGACCATGGCAGCACAAGTTAGCGCTCAGCAACAAAGTCCTAAATCCGCTAATCACCATGGCCAGAAGCGTGGTGGTAAGCGTCCTCCCTTTTTCCCAAAACCATTATTGATCACGAAGGTAATTGCTCCTCTCAAGTATGAGCCCGCGTTGCTAAAAATAGTCGCGGAAAGCGGCTTAGTAGAGCTCATCGAAGTTGACACCCGTAGTGATGTTTCTCAAATTGAATACTCGCAGAGGAGACAGACAATCGACGAATTATTCTCGGAAATTCAGGGCCTAATTTCTTTCCTTGAAAAATACGGTCTTGGAGCACCAAAAATCAAAGCTGAAGAAAGAGTTCCTATCGGCACTGAGGAAGAAGCGGTCCGTTATGCTCGAGAGGTAGTTGGGAGCATTGGCGAGAAAATCCTGCATGCCATGCATGAATTAGAAGGCATCGAAAAACGCTTGTCCGAACTTGACGCGATGGAGCGCTTAGCCAAGGGCTTGCTAGAACTCGGCGTGAGTCCTTCCGTGGTAACACCCGGGACTCGAACCCTATCATATGTCGGAACCGTCTTTCCAACCAGATTTGAGCGTCTCAAATGGGAATTGCAGGAAAAGACTGACAATAAAGTCTTTGTCATGGGTGTGCCAGAAAGCGAAGATCGAACCTTCATGCTGGTTGTTGGTCTCAAGGAGGATGAAAAAGCAATCTGGGAATCACTTCGCCAAAGCAACTTCGAAAGAATTGATTTGCCTGAAGATGTTGGAGAAGCCCATTTTGACCTTCAAGACATCAGAAAAGAAAAACTAGAGCGACTTGAGAGAAAAGCAGAACTAGAAGAACAATTCAAAGAAATCTCTAAGATACACGCGAAAGAGTTGCTCGCCGCAAAAGAAGGATTAGAAATCGTAGTAAAACGTTTACAGCTCTTATCGATTATGAGAAGGACAAAGAGCAACTTAACGTTCTGGGCGTGGATACCAGAAAAACATGTAAGCAAGTTTAGAACCCTTGTGGAAAACGCAACCGAGGGAGCTTGCATGATTTCATTCATTGAACCAGACTTTGAAGATCAAACGCCAACATTGCTTGATCATAAGAGCTTCTTTCAACCTATTACTAACCTAGTTACTGGATTTGGAGTTCCCTCAAGAAAAGAAGTGGATCCCATGCCCTTTGTTCTCATTCTCTACCCCATTTTCTTTGGCATAATGTTTGCAGATCTTGGTCAAGGTCTTCTTCTTTCCCTGATTGGTCTCATCATTATGCAATGGAGAAAACGAATGGTGAAAGTGCCCGAAGGACTGGCAGGAATGCTCTTCAATGGAGCAGAGCTTCTTGTAATCTCTGGGTTGTCAGCAGCATTCTTTGGCTTACTCTTTGGTTCTTTCTTTGGAGACGAAATCTGGATACGAACCACGTTCCTTGCTGATCTTCCCTTGGTCAAACAATCTCTCGCCTTCATGAGCATTACTAACGAAGAAGGCGAGATCAGCCGAAATTACGTGAGCTTATTGCTCCTCTCGTTCGCAGTTGGATTCGTTACTCTGACAATCGGTCTCATTCTTAACGTTTACAACAAGGCGAAAACTTCTCACCACAAAGAAGAAGTCTACCTCGCAGCTAGCATGCTGATCCTCTATGTTTCCTTTGGTATTGGTGCAGTGATGTTATTTGTTTTCAAGCCATTGGGTCTCGTATTTTTCGCTCTCGCTGGTCTTTCTCTCGCGGGAATGACTTATTTGGAAATTCAGCACTCTGGGGGAGTAGAGGGAGGAATGCTTGCTTTTGACCACACGCTTACACTCGTTTCTCACACTGTTTCATTCAGCCGTCTCCTAGCAATGAATACCGTGCATTTTGCCTTTGCATTCCTTGCTTACAAATTCGTAGAATTGTTCACTGGGGCTGAAATCATCTTCCATGATCCTGCTCACTGGGAGTTCTCAATGCTTTGGCTACTTGGCGCAGCAATCGGAACTGCGATCATCATCCCCGTGGAAGGCGTGTTTTCAACACTACAGTCCATGCGTCTTACGTGGGTGGAGTTCTTCAGCAAGTTCTACGATGGCTCTGGAACACTATTCCAACCACACGAATTCAAGCGATTATATACCAAAGAGGAATAGGAAATGACAAATCCGTCCCTCATCTATCTGCTCGCACGTGCTCGTGCAGTTCAAGCAGATTCAGTGAATCAAGAAATAGTGGATCGCATGCTCGATGCGCTTTCCCTCGCCGAAATCAAAAGCATTCTAGAAGACACGGTTCTCGCTCCATACCTTCAGGATTGGGATCCTGAGAAAGGAGCAGCTGATCAATTCGAGCTAGCCCTCAGAACATACTACGGTGATCTTCTCTACACCTTCATGGTCGGAACGGATAACACTGTCAAATCACTCATCAAGCCCTATTTGGAATACTTAGAACTCGAAAATGTCAAGATCATTATGAAGGCCCTCTATTTTGGGTGGGATGAAAAAACCGTCATGGAAATGATTGCCCCTTCCAAGGCTCGATCAGCAGAGTATTTCAAACGCATTCTGGACAATGAAAGCTACGAAATTGCTCCAGATTACGTACTGTTCGAGAATCTCCGTCAAGAATTAATTAACTTGCATAACCGCGAAAAAAACGTGCAAACATTGGGTTTTCTCAGTGATTTGCTCGAACGGAAAATCTTAGAAAACCTACCACTTTACGGCATTGACGTCAGTGAGGAAAACTTCTTTCGAAATGTCATGATTGTCTTGAGGGCATTGCAGGCAAGGATTGATCTTTCCTCAATCCCGTTTGAACTTTATCCAAGCTCTCACCACGATATTCTGCAACAAGCTCAGCAAATGGAAACCGTTCATGAAGCTTTCTTTTTCCTCTCTCAACAAACACCCATCGGCAAGGTGTTCAAAAAGGATCAGTCTTTCATTCCCGAGGATCCCTACACACTCATGGCTGAGCTTGAAAGATCCATCCAACGATACCTGGTGAGCAAAAGCCTCGCGGCTTTCTCCATCTCTCTCAATCCCCCAAAAAGCCTTATTGGCTTTATCAATCTCAAGCGAACTGAACTCGAGGATGTCGCTCGAATTGTCATCGGAAAGTCTTCGGGCATTCCTCAAGAGAAAATTCGGTCAACACTTGTGAGGTTCGCATAAAACTTGCTTCCAAAAAAAACCCTTAAGTAAAAATCCAATTGGAGGAAAAACAATGAAGAAATCAATAAAGTTTGGTCTGTCTCTTGCAATCGCGCAAGTAATCTACTTGTTGAACACTGCTCTTGGCGTTCTTGGTCAAGAAAACCAGCCCACCACTGGTGGCGACATTGGCATCCCTGCTGAATCTGCTAAACTCCTGGGAGCTGCTCTTGCAATCGGCCTAGCAGGTGCTGGTGCGGGTCTCGGTCTCGGAACAACAGGTGCCGCAGCAATTGGTGCCATCAGTGAAAAACCAGAAATGTTCGGGAAAACACTCGTATTCGTCGTATTGGTAGAAACAATCGCCATTTACGGCCTCTTGATCAGTCTCTTGCTTCTCTTCGTCTTCTGAGAAGAGAGATCCAAGAGATGTATCTCTCGATTGGTAGATACGCGATTAAAATCGAAAAAAATAACTAGTCCCCTTCTCTTCTCCTACTTGAAATTACGAGATAACATGTAAAACTGCCATCGAAAAAACATTCCATCTCGGGTTGCGGGGGTTGCCAAGCCTGGCCAACGGCGCCGGACTTAAGATCCGCAAGGAATCATCCTTGCGCAGCAAAAAGGCCGAGAAGAAATCCGGTCCCAAAGGGGTTCGCGGGAT
>JALTMP010000124.1 GCA_027001645.1 Candidatus Heimdallarchaeota archaeon | reverse complement strand
TAGGGATGGCTTGGGGTTTCGTACCTTTTTCTTGGCTTTTTCGGATCTCCCATTTCACGTCACCTTATCGCTTCTTACGAGAAACACCAAGAGCCAGACCTCTTCTGCCATTGGATTTTGTTCTCTGTCCCCTAACCTTCAGGCCTCGTGAGTGTCTAATTCCTCTCCAGGCACGCATTCTGATTAGTGCTTCTATGTCTTGTCTTCTTTGCAATAGTAAGTCTGAACCTAATAGATGCTTGTATTCCCCTGTTGCCGGGTCTCGCGGACGATTAACCATCCACTCGGGAATTCCGCGCCCAATCGGGTCATGAAGTGTCTTTTCGATTTGTTCAATTTGACTGTCGGGAACGTACCCCAAACGCTGATTTTCATCAATGTTGAGTGATCTGAGCACTGCAATTGCAAACCTTTGATTAACGCCCTTAATTTTGGTCAGCGCTATTTTTAGGGGTTTATCTCCTCGAATGTCTGTTGCTGCGACACGAACCAAGTGCCGATATCCTGTTTCGCTCATGGTGCCTACCCTTCTTATGGAATCTCTACAGCCCATTCACTTCGAGACAATTAATAAGATCATCGTTTGCGTACTTTGTGGAGAAGAGGGAATGAGAATCTCCTTGGAAAAATGATGGACATTCTTGCTCGTAGTTTGAGATTTCTTTAATACAACAAGAATAAGTACACCTTTGTAATTGGTTAACTTTCTCTGGTTGAAACTCGCTTTAAGGAGAGGGAAATCATTTTTTCACATTGAGAAATTCTTTTCTAAGATTCAAAATTGCAGTTTTATCAGCGACGAACTCTGATGCCATTTTCCCATCTTGTATTCGGAAAACATGATTTCCCGGCATGATCGTAGAGGGGTCGTGTGTTGAGAAAACCACTCCAACATTAGACAGATTTGCTACGCTATTAAGTAAAAGAGTTACTCTATTTCGCATGATTTCATCCAAATGCGAGGAGGGCTCATCAATGATCAGAAACTTCGGGGAATAAAGGAGACCATCAATTAGCGCAACTCGCTGTCTTTCACCTGCCGAACATTCCATAAAATATTTTGAGAAAAGATGTTCTACTCTAAGAAACTTAGCTAAACTTTTCAAATATCGCTGATATAACTCTTGAGATCCCTTTGGCTTCTTCTGAATCGTTGCTTCGAGTTGCTCTTTTATCGAGCACTGGGGATTATATGTCGGAAAATCTGGAATGAAGAAAACTTCAGGGGGAAGAATCGACTCAGTTTTTGGAAGTGGGGTATTTTCAATGAAGACGAACCCATCATAGGCAGTAATTTGATTGGCTACTATTGATAACAGAGTAGTCTTTCCCGAGCCACTGGGGCCAATTATCACATTTACTTCTCCAGTAAGAAATTCAAGGTCCGAATTGTAAAGTATTGGAAGACGACCAGAACGAGGATATCTTCTTAACTGCACTTTAATTCGACAATTTTTAGGAGCGAAAGTACTGATCTTTCTCAGAATCTCTTTGATAGGGGCAAATAATGAACCCTCAATGGATTCTCTTTGCTTATGGGGGGTGGGATTGCGTATTATGGCGGCGTCATTATTCTTAGTCAGTTCAAATATTGCAAGAGAAGTGAGACCTAGAGCCATTCGAATATTCTCCGGGATTTGGACAAAGCCTCCTTTGTCAATAAGACCAATTGTCCTTTCTCTTAATTCTAAGCGGTTTTTTCGAATTATTTTTCTTGAAGCAATTCTTCCATGAATTAAAAGGTAAGAATAATCCGCAAGTAACATAAAGCGTGGATCATGGGTAGTTACCAGAATTGATTTACCCGAGGACTTCACAGCTTCTAAATATTTCCCCAATCGCTTGACATTTTGTGTATCAAGCAGGCTGCTGGGCTCGTCTAGCAAAATTAATTCAGGATTATGTGAAATCGCCATGGAAATAGAAAGTCGAACTCTTTCTCCCATGGAGAGACTACCTGCTAACTGATTCTGTTTTTCCTCAAGAGCAAATAGCCTCAAGATTTGAGCACACTGGGAATCACTTAGTTTCACTCCATGAAGACTTGCAGATAAGAGAATATTTTCCGATGCAGTCAGGTTGGGATAAATAACTGTATTTGGATTTTGAGGTGAAAATCCAATTTTCTTGTTTATAAGATATTTTCTTTGAAAATCATTCATTTCGTCAAAATCATTTCCGAGAAGATGAATTTTCCCTGCTGTTTTTGGAATTAGACCCATTAATATATTCAAAAAGGTTGTTTTTCCCGAGCCACTTGGACCAATTAGCGCAACACTGCTACTACCTGTTAATTCAAGATTTACTCCTCTAAGAGCAATGACGGGATCTACATTGTGATTATAAATCTTAATTAAATCACTAACAGTCAAAATATTATTCTCCATGTAACATCCCAATTTCAAATGACTGAATAACTCTGTAACAAGGAGATTTGCCGTAATGATCGCCGGGCCACAAGAGCATATGGGATAACCCAACCGGCTACCAAGAAAACAAGTGAGGATCCAAATACGAATAGAAAATTATCAAAGGCATATCGCGGGAGAATCGTTCCTAGCCATAGAAATTGTGTAATGACAACGAGGAATGGCATCATCAACCAGCCAATCAGAAAACTTACAAGTACGAAAACTATCTTGGAAATAATCATTGAATTATAAATATCAGTAGAAGAAGTATGCCTCGACTTTAAGTACCTGATCAGTTCCTTTTCGTCTCTATCCAAAAAAACACCGTTTGCAAAGTTTATTGCGGTATATATTATTGCAGAATAGTACAAACCTATTGAGAGGGAATTTCTCAATATTTCAGTAAAGGGATTCAATTGCTTTCTCAATTCAGTTTCGTATGTGGTGATAGAAAAGTCAGTGAAGTCATTCAAAGAATTATAAAGTTCAGCCAACTCATCTGATGGAGCATCAACCAAGAGAACGAGGTCCATGTACTGGCTCAATGCAGTGAGATTGAAAATGGCATTCAAGGCATTTCTTGAAGAAACATAACGTGTTTTTGTCTCATCGTCAGAATTAATGATGTTTCCCGATATTAAGGGGAATTTATCAAAGTAATCCATTATATCAAGTCGAATGGACACTGGAGAACTTTCTTCTTCATCGTCGAAATGAATTTGATTCAAAAATCCTTTAGAGGAAACTAATAGTGAATCAGAAGAATCTGGTGAGGCGAGGACTCGAAAAGATAACGAGGAATAGCCAAACATAGAATAGTTAGGGATTCGTTTTAGGGAATTTTGGGCTACATAGGATTTTTTTAGGGATACATTATAAAAGAACGCATCAATGCCCATTAAAATGATACTTGTCTCCTGCTGAAGTGGCAGATCAAGGAGAATGATAAGGCTAATATTCTGAGTAGCGCGAAAAGAAGTGACAAAATTCTCCATTAACGAATAATTCCTATTAGTAATATCATAAATCATTGTTTGACTAGGTGATTCAATAAAAGCTTGATAGTTCGCATAATTATTTTCAGGGATTACGACAAAGAACAGAGTGCCGATCATTTGAATTAATATTACAATAACGGCTATGTGGTTCCAATTTAGGGGGAAAAACAAACCAGATGATTTGCGATTCTTAGAGAATAATCTAAAAATTATTCCGCTAGCAAATGTCTTCGATATGAGTTTCGCAACCAGAATGATAGCAATTACAAAGGCAAAATTCACAACAACAAGAGAAAGAGTCAATATGAACGCAAAAATCAATGATTCTTTGGAGACAACTGATCCCAATAACAGGTATAAAAAGTATAACGTAGCAATTGAAGTGAAAGAAAAGCCTAGGACTATTAAATCCCAGTTCGTTTTATTTACGGAGTGTTTTTCATCAAATTGAGAAGGTGATACCCGTGATATGTTGATCATTGTAGTAAATCCGTTACCTAAATAGGCGAAAACAATTGGGATAGAGAGGAAGCTTCCGAGTGATAGGATTTCATGAAACGCGATCTGAAGTAATCCGTTCTGGTAGAATAAATTGATGATATTAACTCCTAAGAGTGAAAAGAAAAAAGCGACAAAAATATGAAAAAATCGTTCTAATACCATTGCTTTTAGCAAGAAACGTTTATCTTTTCCAAGGGCTTGTAATCTTATTGCATCTTGTATTAGGCTCTCTTGGACAAGGTTTCCAAAGAAAAGAGCAAAGAACGCTAGTAGAAATAAAAGAGAAAACGAAAAACCAATGAAGAGCAAACGGAATAAAAGAAATTCGCTTTGAATCTCTTCTATGATCTCACTATATTCATCAAAAAAAATTATGCTAAGACCGTCTTTAGTCGTTATCATACTCGGTATTTGGTTAACTCGTCTTTTGACTAACTGTGGAGTGATTGGTTCAGTAATATCAAGATTCCAATCCCATTGTCCTTTAACAACAATGGGGATTCTAGAAATATTGACGGAATTGAGCATGGAAATTAATTCTTCAATGGAAAACAAAATCACAGATTCCTGAAAAATGGTTGAGGATAAATCCCCCAATAGAAGAGATAATTTGTCTCTAATTGGTTCTGAAAGCGATATCTTAGTAATATTCAATGTTATTCTTGGCATTTCAATCGGGTTAATTTTTCCAATATTGGTGATTAGTGATAGATTCTGAACAAAAAAGCCATTTGAATTGCTTGTCTGAAAGACAAATGGATTGAAAAGATTTGATTTATTAGATAATTCCGGAAAATATTCTTTCATAAATTCATAGACTGAAGAAGGAAGCCCCACTAGATCAATTAATTGTGGGCTAGAAGCGTTGTTATCAATTGCTTGAAAAATATCTAAAATCATTGGAAACGAAAAAAGTGATCTTGTTCTTTTGGGCAGAAAATCAATGATGCGTGCGTGGAGTTGATCAATGGCTTTCAAGGCTTCAGCAAGATCTGAATTTGGTTCATAAGAGAACCATGCTGTAGAAGAAAACGAGATCATCCCATTGTTTCTCAAGCTATTATCCGCCAACAATGAAAGGGTTGCTTGTCTTTCTGAAGAGATACCCTGTATTGCTGTGAAATATGAAAAAAAGAAAAGAACAAAAAGGAAGAGGCATGAAACTATCTGCCGCCTTCGATTTACAAGAATCAAACCAAGGCTTGGGAAATAACGCAGAATTATGGTTTTCATTTCACCTTCACCTAGAGATTTTTGATGCGTGAAAGTAGCCGTTTTTTTCTTCTTTTTAGCAACAATACCACAATAACGCTCATGATTAATGCTCCACCCACAATAACTGCAAGTATTATCTCATTTTGAGTAAGAAAAGGAGCGTTGAATCCGTCAATAAACGGGCCAAGAAAATGAACAGTATTCAAAAACAAACCAATAATTGCAAGAATCCTATCTTTTTGTGATTCAGGAACTTCTTGATATGAACCGGCAAGAGACGAAGAAAGTGGGAAAAGTAGAATTAAAAACTGCGGAACGCGGGTATCTATTGTGTCAATTGAAACAAATCCCAATACCCCTCCCAAAGTGTCTGAATAATATTGTTTACCCAAATCTTGGACTACGGACCATGTTCCCAGTTTTGTATCAAATCCAAAAATGACTGGTGCTAAACCAAGAGACCCTATGTTACCTAAAAGTTCCGTCTTTTCTATGAAGAATAAGAGTTGATCCCCGTAAGATTGCACCATAAAGTTTTCATCATAAAGCAAGCCTGATAATAATTGGGGATTTGATGGAGAAGGGATTGATTTCATCATTTCAACGCGATCAAGGTTGATAAGTGTAAGATTAACAAAGGGGACGGGAGAAGAAGCGAGAATCGGACGTGTTCTTTGCTTTTCAGAAAAAAGTTGCAAATTGCTTGAATTAGTTGAAGTTAGATCTCCTGTTATTCCATGAAGCAAGAATGGTGTATTATTGGAGAAAAGGAGTAATTGTCCGAATGATTGCCAGTTCTGGGCTTTTGGAGAAGTTGAAATCGTGTCAAGATTAAGCACAATTTTTTTCTCAACGATCTTTTTCGTTAGGTCTATTTTCAAGTATACATTGTTTTTTTGAGCAGTGCTATATTGAAAAGAATCACTTTCGAAATTACTTCTATTAGCGAGAAGCAAATGAAGAATATTACTTGTTTCATCCACGACAAACTGATGCCATAAAGATCGAATAGGAATAGAAATATTGCGAATAAGCTCATTCTTGCGGCCTAATG
>JALTMP010000123.1 GCA_027001645.1 Candidatus Heimdallarchaeota archaeon | reverse complement strand
GTTCAGTAGTAATTACGCGTCTGTTGAGTACGCCATAGTCTTCTAGATGCGCCAGGGTGGATGACAATACGCTTGGAGAAATCTTATCCCCTGTTCTACCCTGTATTTTTCGCTGGAGCTCCGAGAATGATAATTCTTCATATTCTGTTAATTCACCGACAACTAAGATTGCCCATTTTTTTTCTATCAAGCGTAATGTACAAAGCATTGCGCATTTTTCAGGAGGTTCTACTGGTGGTTTTTTTGGTCTTCCCATAAGCTCGACTCCTTTATGTAGCTCATGTTTGCGTTCAAACTCATTAGTATTTTTGTATTAGCTTTGTTGTAAGGAAATATGTCTCAAACCCGGAATAGCACTGAAAATTAATACGACCTAATTTCTTTGGATGTTCGAATGTCATTCGTTCAAACATAAAACCTCTTGCTATACTTTAGGTTACTTTCTAATTCATTGGCGCTAGTTCAACACGTTTAGGCACCATTCTAGGTGAATGAACATAAGATATTTAACCCACGAAATATCAAAAAAATGTGAAAACAGCCATTGTTTTCAAAAACCACACCCCTTCAAGTAGCGGGGTGGGGAAGCTAGGTTATCCCGCGGGGCTCATAACCCCGAGACCGATGGTTCAAATCCATCCCCCGCTACCAATTTTTCACGCCAACCAACAAAACTAAACAATACTTAGAATCCTTTTGAAGCCAGATTACAACAACTAAACTCGGATGAGATGAGTTCTTCTCTGAGCAACCCCTATAAGGCAAAGGTATGAGTTATTGTTGTGGGAGAATTCGTCATTCGAAAGGTCAAAACAATGGATGAAATCCGCGGAATTGTGGAGATCCAGAGAAAGGCGTGGGACTTAGTCGATTTAGAGATTGTTCCGACCTTTGAAATGAAAGCAATAACAGACGTCGGTATTGTTTTGGCAGCATTTGACAAGAACAACAAACCAATCGGATTCATATATGGGTATCATCATTTTCCGGATGTACACTATTCCCACATGATGGCTGTTTTGCCTGAGTGGCAAGGAAAAGGCATAGGCTATGAGCTAAAAAAAGCGCATCGGAAAATGGCTCTTGAATCGTCTCATCCAGTCAACTACATTAAGTGGACCGTTGATCCTTTGCTTCCCAATAACGCATTCTTGAATTTTGCAAAACTTGGAGCCCACTCTACTAAGTACTATGTGAATTATTATGGAGATCCGTCAGGTTTTGGCCTATACGAAGGCTTGCCAACAGACCGATTCTTGATAACATGGCCTATTCGATCCAAAAAAGTAGAAAAACGGATGCAAGATTACAAGACCGAGAGAATAACGAAACAAGAATTGCTGGAAAGAAGCCCTCCAATCAACAAGATCCATGAAGAACGATGGAGAAAACTTCGCAACTTTCACACCCTTACTTCGTTCTCCGTACAAGTACCTTCAGACTTTCGAGAAATCAGAGCAAAAAACAAGATTGCGATGGAGTGGAGAGTAAAGTTTAGAGAACTTTGTCTTGAAGCATTTTCGCATGGTTGGAAAGCTACGGACTACCATTCATTCAAAATAGAAGAGAGAAGAGAGAATTATTATGAATTTTCCAAAATCGCCAGCGAGTGAATCCAAATGAAAACAAATGATAGTCTATCAATCCCGATCAAGCAAATCGAGAGATTCCATGTTGCACTACCTCTCGTAAGCCCTTTTTCAACTTCTTTTGGCACTGAAAGAATAAAGCACGCCATACTGGTGAAAGTGACTGACGTAGAAGGCAACACTGGCTGGGGAGAAACCAGCGTGATGGAAAACCCCGGATATTGTCCAGAAACAACAGAGACTGCATGGTATGTCCAAAAGAAGTTCCTTATCCCACTTCTTGAAAAAAAGCAAAAAGAAAAGCCATTGATATCGATTGGTGAAATTATTGAGACTTGGGAATCGGTTAGAGGTCATGAATTTGCTAAAGCGGGAATTGAATCTGCTCTCTGGGCTCTAAAAGCAGAGCAAGAAAAGTGCTCGCTGGGAAAAATATACGGCGCGACAAAAGATAAAATACCCACAGGAGTATCGGTTGGTATACTCCCATCAATCCAGCAACTCCTCGATCGTATTGATAACTTTTTGCAACAAGGCTACAAGCGAATAAAAATAAAGATTAAGCCGGGGTGGGATAGAGAACCGGTAAATGCCATCCGAGACGCCTTTGGAGACATTCCGCTAATGGTTGATGCCAATTCTGCTTATTCATTGGCTTCAAGCGATATTGAGGCTCTGAAAAAGTTAGATGATTTTGAGCTAATGATGATAGAACAACCACTGAGGCATGATGATGTTCTCGCTCATTGTAAATTACAGAAAATGCTCAACACACCCATTTGTTTGGACGAATCAATTCATTCCGTTGAACAAGCAGACTTGGCGCTAGAGATGGGCTGTTGTCAAATCATCAACATAAAACCCGGAAGAGTTGGGGGATACCGAAATGCGATCTTGATTGCAGAGCACAATCCAGGAAAAGTCTGGTGTGGGGGGATGCTCGAATTTGGAATCGGACGCGTACACAACGTATTTCTTCAAGCAAGGGAAGAATTCCGTATTCCTGGGGACACTTCAGGAAGCAATCGGTACTTCAAGCACGACATCATTGATCCTCCGATTACTGTTACGAGGGAAGGCTACATCAAGGTTCCAAAAACACCAGGACTCGGCGTCTCGGTCCTAGAAGATATGATCATTATGAATAGTTTGAGAACAGATAAAACAAGGTTTGCAACTATGTGATCATGGTTTTCTGCGATTTGTAGCGATTTCTTGAAAACCAAGACCCAGAGCCAACTGTGTTCTCACAATAGCGGACGTGCGCTCAAAGGTCAGGCCAGCAGTGGAAACATAGAACTCACGAATCAGTCCTTGCATCTTGTTATCCAATTGTGCAAGATCTTTGATGATGGACGTGTCAGTGCGGCTTTTAAAAATATCTTTAATTCCAGCATAAGAAGCCAGAAGCAAGCGATAGTTGTAATATTGGCTGAATCTAAAATCTAACATCGACATGCGTTTTTCATCATCACGCTCTTCCTCTTCAGTTGCCTTCAGCAAGCGGTCAATGAAAAACGATAAGGATCGGCCTACTCGATCGTTTTTCGCTTCGACAGGCACAAGATTCCAAAGGACGCGCAAATTTTCTGCAACGAGAGAAAGTCGCTCACGCCAGTATTGAGAATAGAGAGCTTCAGAGAACGGGAGATCATAGTTTTCTTTACTTGGAAAGAGAGGGTCATGCAACACAGGAACTTCAGACAGGAAGAACGTGCCGTTAAAATGTCGCTTGAAATAACCCATTGCAGAATCACCAATTGCTAGCCTATCCAAATCGACCTCTTCTGAAGCATCACCTAACACGTCTTCCATCCCGTAAGTCGAGTAAATTCCAGGAGCAAATGTTTTGCACACTGCCACTTCCTTTTCCCCAACCGCTTTTGTTCGAAGCCACTTACCTACCAAGCTTTGGAACCAATCCCTCATTTCCTCCCAATAATGAGATGTGTAGACAAACATTCCGTTGAACAGAGAATTGTGAATGCTGTGAACAAAAGAGGGATTAAACTTGTGAAAGAGCTCCATGAGCAATTGGGTTTCAGGCAATACTTCGTGAAACGAGTAGTTTTCTGTCTCTAAGGGAAATGCCCATTCAACTTGATCCCGAGCTTCTCCTCTATGACTGTACATAAAATAGTGTAACATGTCAGGATAAGACGTTATCCACGAAGCATTAATCAAAGCTCCCTCTGGATCAACACACGGAACAAGAATCCAAGTATATTTTGCTAGAAAGGCATTTCCAATCTCGGTTCTTAAGAGAAGCTCTAACAAGGCAAGAATTGTGGAACCACCAAACGGCTCGTTAGCGTGTGGAAAACCATACCACAAAACAGTTTGCTTTCCCGTTCCTAACTTTAGCCAAGGAATAACTTGGTTTGCCCTTCCACTCTTTTCAACGTTCAATTCAACACTGGGATGAGAGGAGAGAGTGCGAATTTGTTCTACAATCTCAGGGAGAGAAAAAGGATTCTGAAATAACTTAAGTTTGTTAATTTCCTCAAGAAGATTTTCAGAAAGAAACATAAGCCCACCTGATAGACGATGTCGTCACGAGGAAGGATAGACCAGCATGGTTTTTGAACTTATTTTAGAACGCTTGGCGAGTTTCTGGTAGAACCATTGATTCTAGCGATCCATAACGGACCAGAAGAGGCGAACGAAAAGTAGTGAAAGATAGCCGATCCACGCAACGAGAGTGATGAAAAAGGAAATCATGCTGCCGGATTGGTGATAAAAAGAAGTAGGGGTGGTTGAAAACGGCCACCAAGGCTCGATATCAGTATACATTGGTAAGTCTATGAACAAGTGAAACACTAACGGAACTAAGGATAAGTAAAGAAAACCCCATTTAGGAAAGACACCAAAACTCGCCCGAATTGGAGGCAACTTAGTGGTAAGATAGAACAACATACTGCCAAGCAACCCGATCACCAAACAGGAAAAAAACGAATGCAAGGGACCGTGAATCGCAATGGTTTCAATGCCCAACACGAGGTTTGCAAAGCCTTCAATATCTGGAATAGTTACGAGCAGGACTCCCATCGTTTGTAAGCTCCACTTTCGGGGAGCATTGTCCCTGCAAGCTAGTTCTGGAAGAACGAGTGTAAGACCCCAGTGGTAAGGTGTAAATGGCATGTCTAAAGAAGTAACTTAGGTCTTAATGAGGATTTTCCGAAAACCTACCATGACAGTGATTCTGAAAGAGAATGGCAAGCAAAATTTTAGAACGGATGCCCATATAATAGTGAAGAATAATGTTTTATGGTGAAAAGGTCAAACTGCGTCCGCTCGAAGAATCCGATTTGGACAATATTCTGAAACACTGGAATGACTGGGAAATTCGCAGGACATTACTTCTACCAATCCCGATGTCTCGAGTAATGGAACAAGAATGGTTACACAACGCAGTTAGATCCTCCCCCTTCAAAGATGGCAGAGTCATTTTCGCAATTGAGGACAAAAATACTCACGAATTTCTAGGAACTACATCTCTCGAGAGTATTCGATTTCATAATGGGACGGCAGAATTCGGAATAGCAATAATGAACAAAGCAAGACTTGGCATGGGATACGGGACAGATACAACTACAGTGATGCTATGGTATGGATTTCACATCTTGAACCTTCATTCCATTTACCTACGCGTGATGGAATACAACAAAAGAGGGATTAGAGCATATGAAAAGGCAGGCTTCAAACAAGTGGGGAGAATGAGAGAACAAGTCTTTAATGAAGGAAAATGGCATGATGTCATCATTATGGATATTTTACAAGCCGAATTCTTGGAAAAATTTCCTCCCGGCACCTTTGTGGGAGAACCACCAAACAACCAAAAATGAAAAACAAAAAACAGGAGAAGATTTCGTAGCGTTAGTATTCTCTATTCACGAGGAACTCTGCAAAAGTCTCGAGCATTTCTTTGTAGGGGGAAGAGAGGTGTGCTTTATCTAGTGCTTCGATCGCTTCTTCAGCTAATTGCTTTGCCAGTGACTTTGCGTAGTCAATGCTTCCAATTTCATTAATTACTTCCATGAATTGCTCGATATCTTCCGGCTTTGCCCGTGGCTTTCCAAACGCTTTTAGCAAAATTTCCTTCTGGTTTGGGGTGGCATTCATGAACGCGTGTATCGCAATTAGCGTTCGTTTTCCTTCCCGAATGTCACTTCCTTGAGGCTTGCCCATTTTGTCAGTATCTTGAAGAAGACCCAGGAGATCATCTTGGATTTGAAACGCAGTTCCCGCCTTTTCCGCGTACGTGGATAGTGGCTCCAATTCAGGAGTCATCGGATCCTGAGTGCCAATTACGACTCCAGCTTGAACAGCGGAGAGAAATAATTCACCAGTTTTCTTTAATTGCATGTCTAAGACGTCTTGTACCGTGAGACTTGTTGGGTCGATCTCAGTAAACAAGATATCCTTTTGTTGCCCTTCACACAACAACACGAATGCTTCGGTGAAACGCTTGGTTAGCCAGGTCCGTATTTGATCTGTCGTTTTGGTGTTCTGAATGAGGCGAAATGCTAGTGCTAACATGCAATCTCCAGCAAGAATGGCGACATTATTATCCCATTTAGCATGAACCGCGGGCTGGCCACGACGAATCAAGTCA
>JALTMP010000122.1 GCA_027001645.1 Candidatus Heimdallarchaeota archaeon | reverse complement strand
ATTTGCAGTAGCATGATGTCCAGGAGGTCTCGTCAAGGCGATGGTGAGTTGTTTCTTGTCCCATGCTCTCAAAGCGGCTTCTCTTGCAGCTCCTGCTGCTCTCATCGCAGCCGAAAAGGTATGTTCATTTGTGCGGGTGTCTGGTGTAATCCAGACGGGGGCCTCATTTGTAGCATGCTCTACGAATTCAATTAATTCTGGCGAATGTACCTTGGCTAATTCCTCGAAAGTGATAAGATCTGGCGAAAGCCATTCTAATTGAAATTCTGATTTTTTCAGAGCTTCCACTAACACCTCGACCCTTCGAGGTTGCTCCATGTGGTGTTTTCCCATGAAATGTTTCAAGAAGTCCTCGTGATAGTACACGCCTATCTTTTTCGCCACATCAATACCCCTTGTTTTATGTTATTCAACCCGATGAGAAATAGTCATCTAGAATCGGCTCGCCTATAGATTCCTTCCTTCCTCCTATCGCTTCTTCAATTGGGACCAGTTCATCATTTCTCTCTGTTTCTTTAATGTCTGTGTGCCCATCATCTGCTAGCCTTTTCTTTGCAGCTTTAATGATTTGTTCTGCTAATCTTACTCCGAATCCTTGTAATCTTGCTATTTCCTTCACAGGTGCTGTAGCGATTTCATGAGGAGATGGATACCCGTTGTTGTAGAGAATTCTTGCTCTGACTCGTCCTATGCCTGGTAGGCGAACTAAGTCAAGCAATTCTTCTTTCACCCCTGCTTTCAACCTTTCGCGTATTATCTCGACTTGTTTTCTGCTCTCATCATAGGACAGTAAGCCCGCTATCTCTTCAGTTGCATACAGCAACCAATCTCCAGTTGAAACCGCGGAAATTATATCTCCCGACCCCACACCCCATTTGAGGATAATACTGTTTTCACTGATTTCATCCATCCACTCCTCCAATACTAGAGCGGTTTTCAATGCCTGAAGATTAAAGACATAATCTTTGGATTCTTCCGGATAATCTACTAGCCAATAACTGAGCATTTCTTGGTACTGATCGTCAAGGACTTCCTCTTCTTTCTTTCTTGTGAAGAAGGTTCTCATGTCTGGAGTTGAGCAGATTAGATGTAGGTAAGAGACATTAGGGACTTCGACAAGGGTTTGTGCTCGCTTTAAGCCTTCTTTTATAGTAATCGCACTAAGTGGGTCCAAGTACAGTTCTGAAACTCTTCTGCCAAGCTTTGTGGCCTCCAGGGGGCTAGATTGCTTCAACAGTGCATTTTGCTTGAGGAACTTTACGGTTCGTTCCACTTGCGATTCCAAATAACTAATGGCTGACTGAAATGTGTATCCCAGAAATGTTCTTTCTATGAAATCCATTATTTCTTCGATGCTCTGGGCATCTTTAGTCACTACAAGGGAGAGGATCAGTGTTCTCATAACTGATTCGACGGCCAGTTTACTCTCGATTGGTTCGACGTCTGCATTGATGTAATTGTCAATTATGAAATCTCGAGTTCTCTTGTTTAGAGCAACCACAATTGCTTCTCCCTCTGAGTCATACTGCGGGCGACCCGCGCGCCCAGCCATTTGCTTATACTCCATGACGGGAATCCAAGTGTTTCCATAACCGAATTCATATCGTGTCAACGATCTAATGATTACTACTCTTGCCGGAATATTAATGCCTGCAGCAAGTGTTGGGGTGGCTGAAATCACTTTCAGCTTATTCTCTCTGAACGCATTCTCGACTAATTCTCGGTGTTTGTAATGTAGACCTGCGTGGTGGAACGCTGTGCCCATCGAAACGCAACGAACAAGTCTCTTCTTCAGCTGAGTGTCTTCCCCAATTTTTTCCAATTCGTTGGCAAGTTCTCTAGCAGTTGCAAGCTCCTTGGGACTGAGTTCTTTTTTCAAAGCTCTTCCCACTTTCTCTGCACTTGTTTCTGCGCTGGCTCTAGTGTTTGCAAATACCAATGCCTGTCCTCCTAATCTGTAGGCATCGACAGCTAGAGTGATATATGGTTCTCCGAACTCATTTTCCAAAGCAATTTCTTCTCCGTTGCTATATGAGATGATTTCATCAAAATAGACTCCTTCCTTAAGCACTACGGGTCTCCATTCACTGTACACAAGCTTTGCGTTGAGCCACTCTGCGATTTCATCTGCATTCTTAATCGTAGCAGATAACGCGAGAATCTGAGCGCTAACAAACTTCTTCTGAATCTGGGTTAGAACGATTTCAAGAACAGGTCCCCTATCTTTAGAACCCATGAAATGAACCTCGTCGCTTATGAGAATCGATAACGCTTCAAGCCATCCCGGTTTTCTTCTTAAGATTGAATCAAATTTCTCATTAGTTGTAACAATGACATCATATCCTCCCAGCCAGCCGTCATCCGAATCATAATCTCCCGTTGTAAGTACAGTTCTGAACCCTAAAGGTTCCAGAAATCTTCTCAATTCATCATATTTCTCCTTTGCAAGCGCCCGTAATGGTGAGAGATAAACTGCTTTCCCCCCTTGTTCAAGCAATCTTTGCGCTATTGCTATCTTTGCAACAAGGGTTTTTCCTGATGCGGTGGGAATGGCAACAACAAGATTTTCTCCTGTTTCCAGAAATCCCGTTTCAATTGCTTCTGCTTGTGGTGGATAAAGCTCTAGTATTCCCTCGTTTCTCAACTGCTCTTTAATTGCTTCATCCACGGGTAGTGCCTCAACACGCATAACAACACTGTTCCATCTCATTCTTCCCTTTTATTCTATTGGATAAATAATAATCCCCGAAAAGAAATCTCCGGTCTATCATATCCGCCTGGTCTTGCCTCCAAATCAAGCGTCTTGGATCAATTCTGTAAAATAAGCTATACGCGTTAGATCTTGTCTTCTTTTTTTAACACCAAGGAACTCAAAAAAAGAGGTTTTTCAAAGAAATTACTTATTAAATAAATAGTTTCAAATTGAATAGGAAATAAAAAATATAAATCTGGATCGATGCTTAAGGATAATGCTTTCTGTTGGTGGACTAATCGCAATTATCAATTTATTGTCTGCGATCGCGATAGTGCTCATACTGTTTCGCTTCATGACTCATCTCAGAGGATCAAAGCTATACTTTGCAACTGGCTTTCTAGTTCTACAAAGCATGACATTTGTCGTCCACGCACTCACTGAGGTTCTTAACTTTGATGAGATTTATTATGCCATTTCAGCCCTCGTTGCTTCTATCGCCTTATTTTTTGCGATTTATTTTGCTAATCAATCAATTCGCGAACTTGGAGGTGCTATTGAATGAGTGCTAGTGTTGACATTATCTTCTGGACTGCAATTTTTCTAAATCTGCTTGGGTTTCTACTGGTATTATTGTTCCTGCGAAAGGAAGGGTTTCACGGTTATTTGAGCCGAGCCATGTTTTTTACTGGACTAGCAACTCTTGTCTTTGGAATCCACCATTTCTTGGAGATCTTACTTCATGATAGTAGAAATGTAGCAATCGCTGAGGCAGTCGAAGGTGTAGCCGCTGTTCTTTTGGTCCTAGCGGTCTATAATATTTATCGGCTCGTTGAAGGGTGAACCAATGAGACTAAAGTACGCTCTGCTCATATCCACTTCAGGCGTTCCTATAGTTTCCATAGATTTTGCTGGCGGTCTTGATGTCAATGAGGTGCTATTTTCTGGATTCATTGGTGCCATTCAGCCCTTCATGGCAGATATGGTCAATAACCAAAACCCTCAGAAGGTTGGAGAGATTAAATCCGGAGATTTAGAAATTAAATTCTACCGGGGAAAGCGATGTATTGGGGTTCTTGTTGGGACCGAAATTAATTCCTCTCTCCTCTTGAAGTTCGGGCGTCATGTGGATGAATTCGAAAGACAGACCGAGAACTATGATCTAGATGCTCTCTCTCTTGATGATCCCACGATTCAGTCCAGTATTGACCAATTCAAGGGAAAAGTCTATGACGAATTTCACGTTGAAGGTATTCATAGATATCTGATTCCTAAGAAGACGGGGAATGTTAAAGACCTCTTTTCTGTTGCTCCCTCTAACGAGGAGCTTGTTGCTGAAGCTCAGAGTTTTCTGTCCTTAGTTGACGGAACGACAACGCTTGGGGAAATCTCTAGTGAGCTCTCCATTCCATGGGATTCCTTCACCAAAATTGTTGTTCGACTCCTCAAATCAGGTCATATCTTATTGAGGGAAAGCTATCACGATGAATTCATCTTTAAGCTCACATCCCTTGGAATGAAAGCCCTTTTCTCCAAGGAAGAATCACAGTTTATCCCTTACTGGAAAACGCTTGCCGTTCCCTTTTTGGGTGAACTGGATGGTGAAAAAACACTACGAGAGGTTAAACAGCATTTAAAGAAGGCTATAAAGAAACACTCGCTCGAAAACTTCGAACATGTACTCCGTGAACTTTTGTTTGCCCAGATGATTGAACCCATGCCAGACGTCTATGTCTTGGGCAAATTCATTCAATTAGTTTATCTCAATTTTTATCAGAGCGTTAAAAAGAAACTAGGAAACACTGGAATAAAGATTCTGTTGGAAAAGATTAGCCAGATTTCCCATCTTGTTCCATTGTTGCCAAATTTCGAAAAGAATGAAACAAAGCCTCTTGATCGCATTGCTCATGTTTTTCTACCTATGACCATGGAGGAAAGAAAGAAGGCGATTAAGCACATTCTCAAGCCAATATATGATACCTTAGTAGCTCTTGAAGGTTTTGCAGGAAAGAAAGCCATTCAAAAGATTCGTGAGGGGTTATCCAAAGACTTGTTGAATGAATATCCTATTCTGGTGAAAAGATACGAAATTGAACGGATATTCAAAGAGCTCGAGGAGAATGATGTTTGATTTCAATGGGGGATTACGACGATATCCCTTCAAGTTTTTTGAGGTCCAGATACGGGGGACTTTCCCAGTTAGTGAATAAGGAGAGGGAAGTCCCTCCTAATGTTCTTTGATTGGTATGCCCCACTTATTCGCTTACCACTCCGAGGAAGTACTCGTTTACTTTGGGATCGGTAAGGAGGCTTTTTGCTCGTGCCTCGTGCACGACTCTTCCACTTGCGAAAATATACCCTCGATCAGAGCTAAGGAGCGCTGACCGAGCGTTTTGTTCGACGAGTAAGATGCTAACTCCATTATCTCGCAATTCCCGTATCTTTTCAAGAATGAGTTTAATATACGCTGGGCTAAGAGCTGCTGTTGGTTCATCTAAGAGGAGGAGCTTTGGTCTTCCCATTAGTGCTCTTCCAAGGGCCAGCATTTGTCTTTGTCCCCCTGAAAGCGTTGCTGTTAGGTCGTATTGGCGACGCTTCAGCTCAGGAAAAATAGAGAATACAAATTCCATGTCGTCAGAAATATCATCATCGATTCTGTAGGCACCGATTTCTAAGTTTTCGCGAATAGTTAAGTTTGGGAAAACGTTTTCAACTTGAGGAACGTATGATATTCCCATTTTTACGAGCTGGTCCGTTCTAAAGCCCGTTACATCTTGACTGTCGTAAACAATTCTTCCGTCATAGAGTGTTGCTAGTCCAAAAACCACTTTGAGAAACGTTGATTTCCCAGAACCGTTGGGCCCAATGATGGTTACGATTTCTTGCTTGCCTAGATGCAGAGATATGTCATAGAGAATATGGATGCTTCCATACCCTCCAGAAAGGTGCTCTACCGTTAATATATCCTTCATTTTCTTCACCTATTCTCCCAAGTATGCTTCAATCACGTCTCTGCTCTTCTTGATTTCAAGAGGTGTTCCACTGACGAGTACTTCACCCCGATTCATAACAAAAACGCGATCAACGCCCTTTCTCAGAATAAAGTCCATGTTGTGCTCGATGATAAGAACTGATATTCCTAGCCGGGATCTGAGCTCGTGAATTTTATTGAATACTTTATTGGCTAATGGTCCCGCGACACCAGCTACCGGCTCATCGAGGAGGAGTAACTTCGGGTCACTCATTAACACTCTGCCTAGATCAACAAGTTTGGACTGACCTCCTGAAAGCTCTGACGCGTAGTTAAATGCTATATGGCTTATTTCAAGAAAATCTAGGATGTCAAATGCTTTTTCGATCAGTTGGCGTTCTTGTTCCTTTAGTGCTTTTCGTCTCAGAATCGCATCTCGAATTCGAAAACCGACTTGATCTTTCGGAGCTACAAGAAGGTTCTCCAACACTGTCATGTCTTTCCATAAACGCGTGTTTTGAAATGTCCTTGACAACCCTATTCGATTGATCTGGTAGGGTTTCAGATTTGTTGCGTCAATGCCGAATACCTTTACTGAACCACTATCAGAAGGGATTAATCCACTGATCACGTTGAATGTCGTGGTTTTGCCACACCCGTTGGGACCAATTAGCCCAACGATCTCATGTGGTTCAACATCAAGAGTTACTCCCTTGAGGACATGAAATCCCCCAAAGCTCTTGTGGATGCCTTGCACTTCGAGAGCCTTGACTTCCATTCCATTATCCCTTTTGCTCCAAAGTTTGGGGTCCTTATGTAGATCTGCACCGCATGATGGACATTCGATCATGACGTCTGTTACTTTTTGACCACAGGAAGGGCAGTTTGCAAACATCATATTTCACTCGCTCCGCCTTTTTCTTTCTCAGAATGTAGCTTCTCCGCTTGCTTTGCTTCGAGGAATGCTTTCTGACTGGCCTCTTGTGCGCTTTCAAATTCTGTTTTTCCCGTGATTTCCTCAACAATCTTTCTTGGCCTGTAAGGTACTTCTGGAAGTATTCCTTCTTCAAACCACATCATTGAAACAATGATGATGAGTCCTACAAGAGAGATTTGAAGGAAATTGACGTCAACCACTATCGCATTTGCTGGTCCAAGTGTTTCTTCATAGCTGGATTTTCCAAAGAGAAAACCTCCAATATCCACTACGAAGAAGCGGAAGACATCATCAATGACTCTCAGAAATATATTTTGTTGCCTTTCAGCTCCACTGAGTGTGGCTAGTCCTCGGAATGTCTGATCCGAAAGCACTATGATGTAAGCCCCGAGAATCATTCCTTTGTTGTTGGCTTTCCCCCCTAGAATGAATGCTGCCCAGACGAGGAATGTGGATGCCGCTGGATTCATGAAACTAGGTCCAATAAAGCCTAATGCCCATGCCCAAAGTCCCCCAGCAAGGGCTGCTATTCCAGATCCAATCCCAAGAATCCATGCCTTTGTGTGAAATACATCTACTCCATAGCTCTCCACTGCTTCTTCGTCTTCACGAATGCCCTTGAGTGCTCTCCCATATGGCGAGTTAACTAGATATTCAGAAAAGACATACACTGCAATGAGGAGCATGATCCCGAAAACTGCTAAGAAGAAGAAATAATTGGTCTCTTGGTAAGTCTCGATTTTGAAACCCATTCCTGTCCACCGCAGTCTTATTAGCGTAATTCCAGTTGATTCCCACCAGTCTTGAAATGGCCCTTTAATGTTGGCAATCCCCGGTGATTCAATATTTGCCTTTTCTGTTCCTGATTTAAGGAAGGGATCTACGATTAAGGCCAATCTCAGAATTTCACCTAGCGCAATCGTGACGATTGCAAAGTAGTCTGCTCGCAAACGAATCGTTGGATAAGAAAGTAGATACCCAATTGCCACTGCTATTAACACACTAATCGCGATTGATAATAGGGGGTCAACTCCGTAAGCCGAAATCAATAAGCCGGTACCTACTGCTCCGATTCCAGCAAAAAAGATGACTCCAAAGTTCACGAGCCCTGAATAGCCCGTGTGAAGATTCAATGAAATCGCCATAATTGCGAAAATGACCATTTTAGTGATGACGGAATAAATTAGCAATCTCTTTGATTCAAAGTTTGCAGATGGCTGAAGAATCAATATGAGTGTAAGTAAAGCCATTGCAATCCAGAATAGTATGTTTGAAAAACGCGGATCTTTTCGTCCATCTGGGAATCGATCATGAAATGTTCTGTCGATTGCTTCAATGGAGGGTTCGATCATTTCTTTTAACTTTCTGCTCACCCTATTGTTGGTAATTAATGTCTTTACCCTAGATTTCAAGGAAGCGCGGTTTTTCATTTTTGCTCCACCTCTTGTTCCTCTTTAGCAGTGTTGTTTTCCTCTTCTTCCATGTTTTCTCTCATTTTTTCAATTCTCCAGCGCTCAAGCTTTAGTCCAATTCCTTCGGAATAGAATAACAGGATTACAATGAGGAAAAGGAATGGAACAATGTCTCTGTACGCTGACATAGCGGGCCGATTAAGTGGGTCTCCCAACCCCGACGTAATGGGCTCGCTGATTGCTCTTGCAAAGCCAATTATTAGAGCTGCAATAACCGCTCCGCCAACTGACCCAATAGAACCCAAAACAATGACTGCAAATGCTGGGAGTAGATAGATAAATCCTGTTTCCGGCGTGAAGCTTATTGCTGCGGAAAGAACTGCTCCCGCCGCTCCAGCAAGTCCTCCTCCGATAATCCATGAGTATTGATATACTCTTTCAACATTGATTCCGGAAGCAGCTGCTAGATCGGGGTTATCTGAAACCGCCCTGATTGCTTTTCCCTGTTTTGTGTATTTTAGGAAAAGCATGAGAGCAAGCACTAATCCTGAAACAAGGAGTATTAATGTTAGTTTTAGGATTTGAATATTGAACAACAGACTAGTCGCTGTTCTCGCAGGAGGAACTTCTAGGCCGAAGGAAGTTCCAAGTTTAAGCCTTAGGCGAATCGTGGGAATATCAAACCCGGCGTTGCCTAGGTCTTGTTCGGGGATGAATCTGGTTGCTCCCCCTCCGAAGCGGATAAAGATCAAGCCTCTGACAAACAATGCTACTCCGAGAGAACTAATCATGAGGGTTTGAGAGGTCGCGCCTTTTTTGCGTAACGGTCTGAAGACCAACGCGTCAATCACAATCGCCGCGAATGCTGCTGTGATGGTTCCAAGGAGTATACCCGCAAGGAATAGGGTGAGGTCTATTTGATTATCTGGGCCTCTGGTGGAGACGGATCTAAAGGGTTCAACCGTTTGAATGAAGATAGCCGTATACCCACCTATAACCAAATATTCTCCGTGAGCAAAATTCGGGAATTTCAATAGCTTGTAAGTGAAGGTAAGTCCAAGACCAATGGCTAAGTATAGAGAGCCCCAGAAAAGTGTGCTGAAAACAATCGAGCTGAAGTTGAAGGTAATCTCAGCATACTTTTGATTGCGTTGAAAATAGATTTGTAGCCAAGCTATGATTAGAACTGTAATTTCTATGGAAACCCATACTGCTCGAAAGCGCACGTTTTCGAAAGTGAGCACACTCCATGCTTTTTGCGCCTTCAAGCGTAGCTCGTTGATAGTGAATCGTTCGGCTGACGATTCGTCTATCTTTGAGTCTTTGCCGAAAGGTTCTTTTTGGCTATCTTGCATTATTAATCAGAGTTGGTGAATACGATTTAAATGTATGGTATGAATTTGGTGCCTTGTATAGCAATGGTATAAATTTGTTCTATTGATTTTTTTCCTTTTTCAAAGATTTTTTGCGATGTAATTCAGTATGTGAGTGATTTTAACTTCTTATGAGTTATTTCCTTATCATTTTGAAGCCATGATTTTTCGCATAGAATTTTTAAACGATCTGTGAAAAATACTATCACACATAACTCGTGTGATGTAATATGAAATATCGCAACTTATTGACTATTATGCTGTTATCAGCCCTTATGTTTTCAGTTTGGGCTGGAAGCAGTACAGTAGCAAACGAAGTGACCGTTAATCAACTACCATCAACGGTGAAAATCGGCTTGCTGACACCACTTACCGGTGGTCTTCAGTCGTTAGGTCCAACGTTTAAAGACGCCGCAGAACTAGCAATCAAAGACATGAATGCAGCTCAATCGGACGTTACCTTTGAACTTGTTGTCCAGGATACCAAGACCACTCAATCTGGTGCCCAAGACGCAATGACTGCCCTTGCAACTGCTGGTGTTGCTGGAGTTATTGGTGCAGCTGCCTCTTCGAGCACTCTAGCTGCATTGTCGATTGCTAAGTCCAACAATATTCCCATGATTTCCTATGCTTCAACCTCGCCCGCATTGACCACCGCAGATGACAACGGACTTCTGTTCCGTGTTGTTCCTTCAGACAGCTTCCAAGGAAAAGCTGGAGCTGACCTCGCAGATGAACTTGGGCTCAAGCGAGTAGCCATCATTGGCATTAGTGACGCCTATGGTCAGGGGCTTACTGGTGCCTTTGCTGATGCCTTCACTGCTAAGGGAAGTGATTACAAAATTGTAAAGAACCTTGCTTACGATCAGGAAACCCAGACCGAATTCTCCGCGCTAATTACTCAAATTAAAGACGCCGATCCTGATGGTGTTTTCATGGTAAGCTTCGTGGAAGATGGAAAGGCAATCATCAGTGAACTCTTTAACCAAGGCGTAAGGGTTCCCATTATTGGCACTGACGGTATTGCGTCCTCCAGCATGCTTGAAGGTGCCGGATTGGAAGAAGCAATGCTTGGAGTCATGGGAACTGCCCCGACAATTACTGGAACAGACGAATTCAATACTGCATTCAAGGCCGAATATGGTTATGACCCCACAATCTTCGTTCCTGAAACTTACGACGCAACCACTATCATGGCAAAGGCAATCTTGGAAGCAGATAGCGTTGACGGCGATGATGTAAAAGCCGCAATTAAGACTGTTGGTACGAATTATCAAGGCGTTTCTGGCACTATCACCTTTGACGACAATGGTGACATTCTTGGAGGAACCTATGTGATCTGGCAATTCCTCAAAGATGATCAAGGAAAGACCACCTTGGAAACCGTTGGTAGTTGGTCCGGTGGAACTCTCACCCTAAACGATAATTTCAGCACGCCACAATTCGGCGGCGGCGGAGGCTTCCTACCATTAGACATTTTCGCCATGCTAACGGTTCTCTTTGCTGTACCCGCTCTCGTGCTTTATCGGCGCAAAAAATAAACGTAGTACTCTCTAATGTTGAATGAAAGTGTCCTCTCCTTATGAGAGGGCATCTATTTTTTAATTCTGTATACTCTTCCTTTTTTTCTCAAAAACATTTAAGGATCGTTTAATACCCCCTCTGTTTAATGAGCGAAGATATCATTTCTTCAGAAATCATAGACGAAGTTGTTCGCATTCGCGAACATCTTCACATGCATCCAGAGCTAGGATTTGAAGAAGTTGAAACGGCCAAATTGGTTGCTGAAAAATTGAAGTCTCTTGGTTTGGAAGTTCAAACGGGTATTGCTAAAACTGGAGTAGTCGGATTATTGAGAGGGGGAAAAGGGAATGGAAAAACTATTCTTGTTCGTGCGGACATGGATGCTCTACCGCTTCAAGAAATGAATGAAGTTCCATATAAATCAAAGGTAGACGGAGTAATGCATGCTTGTGGTCATGACGCACATGTCGCCATCGCTCTAGGTGTCGCTGAAGCTTTGGCGAAAATAAAAGATCAGATCAAAGGAAACGTGAAATTCGTATTTCAACCTGCTGAAGAAGGTCCTGGAGGGGCTAAACCAATGGTGAATGAAGGCGTTCTTGAAAACCCCAAGGTTGATGCCTCCGTTGCACTTCATGTCGCTGGTGATTTCGAGGAGGGGGTGATCGCAATCAGGAAGGGAAAATTCACCGCCTCCGCAGATGAATTTCATGTCGTTCTGAAAAGTCCGGGTGGTCATGGCTCAGCTCCTCATATGACCAAAGATCTGGTAACGATCGGAACGCTTCTAACTCAAGCCCTCAATTTGATTGTCTCACGTGAAGTAGACCCTCTTGACTCAGCAGTTATTACTGTTGGTCGATTTCAAGCTGGAACGAGGCACAACATCATTGGAGACACTGCTCTCATTGATGGAACAATTAGAGCTCTGGATCCGAAGACAAGAGACTATCTATTTGAAAGAGTGAAAACTACGATCGAGACATTTGCCAATCTTTACAACATAGAGTTCGAAAACGACATGATCCGTGGATACCCCGTTGGAATAAATGATGATGGTTTGACGGATCTTATCATTGAAGCGGCCAAGGAAACTGTTGGCAAAGACAAAGTCGATGATAGTATTCCTCCAATCATGGGCGCAGAAGACTTTTTTGAATTTGGGGCGAATGGTAAGATACCCGCTGCAATGTTTTGGGTAGGTGTGAAAAACGAAAAGAAAGGTTATACGTTCGGTAATCATTCCTCTCGTTTTGACCTGGGGCCCAAATCGCTCGAAGCTGGTGTGAAAGTAATGACAAAAGTTGTCCTTAAGTTCTTGGAATCAGAGTAGTAACCATTTTTTCTCTGAAGAAGCATTCTAAGAAAATTGCCTTTCTGATTTTTCCTAACTTTTTCATGGTCTTCTGATTTTTCCTTGTTCTGGTTGGTATAGTAGCCCATCCCGGACGTATCTGTCAATGATGCTTCTTACAAGTTGCTCTTCGAGTCCTTCGCGAGTGGCGTACTCAACGACCGTTTTGATTTCAACCATTTCTTTAGAAGGCCCGCTAAGATCAGAAATGATGTCAAGTACTCGTTCAACCGCGCTCCTTTGTTTCGCGCTGACACCTGTAGATAAGATGTCAATGTCGAATTGTTTTGCTTCCTCATCCCAGCCTACCTGTCTTAGGGATGCTTTAACCAACTCAATAGCGGCTTTAGCATCTTCGCGAGTGACTTCGTCTCGAAGGGCCACGCGTGCTCTTGCTTCGGCAAGCCTAATGATCCCTTCTAGCTGGCGTGCGGTAATGGGGACGCGCACAATTCCATCTTCTGAACTCTGTCCCATTGATCTCATACTTACATAGAAATCCTCGATTTCTTGTGCTGCCTCTTTGGACAGAACAGGGTGGCAGTGTTCTTTTGCGTAAAGTATGTACCTCTTAAGAAACTCAGGATCTATGTCTGGCTCTGCTTCGTCTGGAATCCCTTTCCTGTGAAGTTGTAGGATGTGTTGCGCTCTTTTGCGATCCATTTCTGTGTCTGGGACATCTTGGATGATGAAGATGAGATCAAAACGAGAAATAATTGTGGGGCCGAGATTTATGTTCTCAACAGCAGATCGGGTTGGGTCATATCTACCCAATCTAGGATTAGCAGCAGCAAGGATTCCCGTTCTTGCATTCAGAGTTGCAACAATTCCCGCTTTAGCGATTGAAACAGTGTTGTGCATAATCAAATCGGAACTAATGAACGTTTGAGTCGGTTCAATGGTTACATCGTAAACCCATTGTGTTCTTAACCTGCCTTCGTTCTTGCGTTTCTGTACCCGTGTTATTTGCCACCAACTGAACTTCAACAGCTTTTGTACACTTTCTAAGATTTCTCGTGCTGTTCTCCAATCTGATTCTATTGTTTGTTTAGTCGCTCCTTGTATGGAGACGGTACCATTTGAACTAGCAATTCTATCTGCGGAACGGGCAAGATTCGGATCTCTTGCCTTTAGCTCTTCTAGCACCTCTATGAGCCTTTTTTCTACTCGTATTCTTGCTTCAGCAATGTAGTTTTCCCCCGGCGGGATTCTGTGATGTTTAAACGGATAATTATGAGATAGTCGGGCCTTTTGCGCTGCCAATTCTACCATCCACAAAATATATCGGGGAACTAGGGGTGAAATTGAAGCCCTTAACTTGTCTCGAAGTTGGTTTTCTCCTGGGACAAACATGCCGTGTCTTAATGATGTGGCCTCGAGCAAATCAATGAATCCTGAATCGAAAACAAACACGGGATGCTCAGGAGTTACTATTATTGAGCCATGATTATCAACCTCATATTCAATAAAGAACTCAGGAGCTAAATGCCTGCTCACCCTATTTACATTGATGTCAAAGAACTCTTCAAAATCCGTTGTTCTTATTCGAAATTCAAAGTCCTCTGTGGGAATTATTTCGCAGTCCTTTCCTTTAATAATTCTATTTGGGAACTGTTGAAATAGTTTTTCTACAAACTCTCCGATCCTAACCTTGCCCTCCTCAAGCAATTCTATTTCAAAACTAGGATGGTAGGAGTGTTGCTCCATTGCCTCATGGATTGCCGTTCTGTCGACATCATTCATCTTATCAAATTCATCAATACAGTTGTGAACAATCACTCCTTCCGCAACGAAGTTATGATACTTTGGAACAAACAGATCATAAACATATCCTCGATAATTTTCTTCTTTTATCGAAACAATTTTTTCAAGACACATCGTGTTTTGTGGGTTTGGGAAAGAACCTAGTATTGAGGTCTTCTGTAGGATGAGGTGTTGGGCTCCTTCGTTGTTGTTTTCGTGATTTTCGCTTGAAACAATTTTACCAGCGATGAAAGACAGTGCGGGAACGCGGAGTGGATTTGCTTCTTGAATCAAGAGTAAATCGTCTACGGATATTTTCAACTCATGGGTGTTCCCTGTTTGACTAATGGTTCCATTGATTCCGAGCCTTCTTAGCAAAAGTAAGAGATTTTGTAAATCTCGGGGATTGTCCAGAACCGGAAGGTTTAGCGTCACATCTCGATCGGATGTTTCTTGTTGTTCTTGCTTTCTAAGACTCTCTTCCAATACTCCAATAATAAAACCATAGATAACTTGGTTTGGCATTCCGAATAATCTTCTAAAATGATCCTTCGTGAAGTAGTCAAGAGCGAGACGAATCACTCGCGACTTCATGGTAATTGTAACCATTTCGGAGCTCGGAGAAACCGAATCATTTTCATAGATCAAATCTTTTGTTTCATAAATCGGTTTGTCCGATAACATTCTAAGCGAATTTCTGATTCTTCTAGCATGGAAAATCTCTTCTCTGCTGAAATTCAAGCTGATCTCATGGTTATGCACGTTTGAGCATTGGTTCGCGTAAAGTATTCCAAGTAAATACCCCCAATGGAAATCAATCACAGGGTGGGGAAGCATTTCTTCATACTGCTCTATTCTAAATCCACGAACGCTTTTCTTCCACTCAGATTCGGGCAAATTCAGTAGAGTGAATATTTTCCTTGCGACTTTCGCACTTATTTCTTTTGAGTATAATATGCGTCCCAATATCCCATGAGGTAAGACATTCGAAGAATTTGCCTCAATTTCTCTGTTGATTGTGGCCATCTTATCAATAATAGCATCGTCTAATAGTAGCGTCCAATCATCAGGAATAATGTCTACGAGGTATCTCTCCTCTGGATCAATTCCGATGGTTTGTATCCCAAGAATGAAGTCACCGGGAACGAAATCTTGTGCCTCTTGCCACTGCCCCGTTTTTCCATCGATGAGCTTGTGATCGGGTGTTAGAGCAAGGGTCAGTCCAGAAGAAAGAGTGATTCTCAATAATGTTCCCTCGTACCATTTTCGTCTCACCTTGGAAGCAATGGCTTCGTGAAGAGAATCTGGATGACTTGGATTTTCAAGGGCTTTGACCTTGACGTTTACTTCTGAAATCTCGATTTTTTCATTTCCCGGAATAGCTTTCAAGCTATTATTTTCATCAAACAATTGTTCGATTGATACCAGTTCGTCATTTGATATGACTGTGGTTTCAGGGCTCAAGCATACAATCCCTCGGTCTGCCAGAACTATGGCTCCCGCTTCAAGCGTCAGCTCTCCTGTATCTGTGTCTCTGATGACTGCTGCTGTGTTGTGAACGACAAATCCGTTTACTACAAAATTATGTGTTTGAGGAATGGTCAAATCATAAACAAATTCGTCTTCAGAACTCACCGTGGAGATCTCCTTTATGGTTTCCCAGCTAACTGCCGCCGATAGCTTTCTACCCTCGGCTCTTTGATTTGTAGTCGGAAATGTCGCGACCTTATCTCCTTTTACAATCATTTTCGCTGGTTTCCAAGCAACCCCATAAATTGGGTGCTGAATGAAAAGGCTGGTCTCTGGTGTTGTCTTTATGGTTCTTCCGGATTCTGCAACTATCTTGACAAGAGTTCCCGGATTCTTAATTTTCCAGACCCTTTCAATTGTTCTGCTGTGGACCTTTAAATTGTGCGAGTGCAAGACTTTCTTTGATGTGTCTACGCACTCTTTTGACTCCATTTCCTTAGTGTGCTGGATAATTAGCCCGCCTTTCCTGAATTCTTCTTCAACAAGATCAGCAATTCTAATGGTTCCTTGCTCTAGATAAACATCGCTGTCGCCTGCGACACAAAGCCCAGCTGCAGAACTTCCCTTTCCTGAAGTGTAAATGCCCCGGGGTGCAATGCGCTGTGTGTATCGTAGCAATTGACTATTATGAACAACAATGTCATTTGCAACAAAGTTGTGAGTGTGCGGTACTTGCAAATCATACACCCACTTGAAGGGCGGCACAATCTCTTTGATATCGATAATTCGATCCCACAGGATGTCTGCTTTTATGATTGCTTCTAACTGTTCAAGAGTCGCTGTTACCCCGTGTTGTTTTAATCTCGACAAGAGAACTGAAAGGCCATCTACCGTAGGAACATCTTCACCCTTTTCTAACTTGAGATACCTCGGTAACAAGTACTCTAATTCCGGAAGGGGTAACTCCCTTTCTTCGCGCACTGTTCGAAGAAGTGAAGCAATTCCCGGAATTGTCTTAATCACTGGGAGAATTTCTATCGAGTTCTGTTCAAACTCGTCAGGAGTGAACAATGAAGGATCGAGTGTCGCTATATAATCCCCTACTACGATTTCATTAGCTCTCCGGGCGAAAATGTGACCATCACTCATTATGAAGAAAGGATGAGTGGGAGTAACAGTAACCGTCCTTCCATGAAGTGTTTTGATTTCAAACATTTTTTCTGGAGCTTTTCGCTTCCAGAAAACATTGGCTTTGGCCGGGAGGATTTGGCCCTGGAAATTCAAGGTCAAAATTTCTTCTTCATCAATAGCATAGTATCCATCGCTTATTTCAACAGATTGTTTCGCCAGTTTCTCTTCAACAATCTTTTCAATCTCGACTTCGGTTCCGTTCGCTAGGAATACTTTTGTCCCTGGGGCAACGCATTTTGCAACTCCCGGGTCCCCTACTAACAAGATGTTTGGTTGTCCCCTCAGCTTCACCCCTTCAGACAGCGGCTTGTCGACTCCTCCAAAGAGAAACAGCATTATTGCTTCTTTCTCGGTTTCAAGGCCATGGATCATTGGTGCTACCGCTTTCATGACTCGTTGATGTACGTAGGGACTTTTGGCAAATTCGCGAAACTGCTTTTCAAGCTCTGGTGTAATCTCTAGTTGGTCTAATTCCTTGCTTGAAGAAGATACGTGGACCGCATCAAGCCAGGGATCAAATGTTACTCGGGAACCTCTGCGCAAGCTGTCTGTTGACTTTGTCTTGACAATCGCTACAACGGTAATCCGATCCCCCGGCCTTGCTACATCCACGAGGTCATCGATGAGCCGGCATCGCATGGATCTTGGGCTTGCTCCTGGCAAGAGATCCTCAGGTCTTTCCTGGATCGTGATCGTCTGCCAGTCAGTCATTTTCGATTCCGGTAATAACAGCCTGAAATCTTTCTTATTGTTGCAATTCGGATTGGAACAAGCGAACGGTGGGGTGTAAAGGCTATTTTCCTGTTCAATTATCATTATATCTCCGCAGTGGAGACATTCGAAATGAGCTTCAAGGAGTAGCGGCTTGATCTCTGTTGTTCTCACAACAATACCTGAAATCTGAATGATCCGTCCAACATGAACCGCGCGCAAATCACGAAGCGTCATCATTTCAGGCAGGGAATGAATCCTCACGTACAGGCGGTCTCGCTCAGCCTTTATCGAGTCTAAATACTCGGGATCAATCGTTGAGAGGAATTGTTCCAAAGCTTCAGTTGCTCGGTTCAAAGTGTATTCTGGATTCTTTCTTAGCTCCCTTCCCAAGTAAGGATCATAGAGCACCAAATCTTCATAGCTCACAAAGAGAGATCTTCTTTGTTCAAGGGTCATTTTGTTAACTAGCTCGGAATATTTTCGTTCCCCCTTTTCGTCTACAAAATCTCGGAAGAATTCATAAAACCGATCTGTCAAATTGAAGCTTTCAGCAGTTTCCATTTTAGTATTCCCTCTTATATGACCATTATTCTATAATCTCAAAATCGTCAGAAATATCCTCGTAGGCAGGACTTTTCATGCCAAGTTTTTCTTTCCATTCAATTACCAAGGAAGTTAATTCAGTAAACAACCATCTTTCTTCCTCGGTCATATTTCTAACAGTTGATGTTTTATCTGGGCTCGTCTTTCCTGCATTTTTCAATATTTTGCGCAAGCGAATTTGCAAGAACTGTTGAAATATCCCTTCAAGCTTTGTTTTCAACTGAATCGCAGAACCAGACCTTTGGCTTTCCAAACGTTTGATTTCCTCTCTTACTCTTCTAAATAAGAAACGATTAACATCAAGCAACGCGTTTTCTACTGCTTCCTCATTCTCAAACAATGAGTGTAAAACTGGAACCGATACAAAGGCCTTATTCGGCAACTCCGCAACCCCCATATCTATCAATTCCCTTGCTACCCAGTAAGGAACCTTTGTTGTAGCTCCTTTCTTGAGCTGGAAGTGAATACCATCAACTATTATCAGCTCATGAGACTGAAGTGCTACGACTTCAATTTCCGTCTCCTCAAACTCAAAGTTTATTCTATCCATTTCGCTGGGTAATCCCTTCATTGCCTAACACTTGCTATTTTTCTAGTTTTTTAAGAAATGTGAATATTTCGGGTATGTTACGCGGATAACATCTCTTGACCCTTCGCCTCATTATTACATTAAAAGAGATTCTCATTGTAGCACACACGATGCCTCAAAATCCTTGTTTAGTCAAATATGTGAAATGATTCACCTTCCAGCGTCTTGACCACCTTTTGTCTTTCACACGGTTCATGTGAATCACGACACTGATTACTTCAGTCTCTCTAAGCCGAATTACATGAGTCATTGCTTTTTAACTAGGACGGGGGGTGGGTTCAAAGTGAATCTTTGCACCTACTTTTGAACTATGTAGTTAATTGTTTATCATTATATTCTTTTTTTCGTATTAATGTATAATCTGCTGATCTAATAGAAATATTTAAACAAACAAGAGAAAAAAGTTACTTGCTATTACTGCATACGAATTAGGGATGCAAGATGATAAAATCAAGAATAATGACTTTAATTGTTGGACTAGCTTTATTTGGAGCAATCTTCTCATCCACTACAATTAGTGCTCAAAGCGTAGCAACCATTGACGGAACTGTTAATGCAAGTGAATATGCTTACTCTGTTGTTACAAAAGCTGGGGTCTACACGCTTTATTGGAGCATAGATCAAAACAACTCTATGATCTACGTGGGAATCGTTGCAGCAACGACTGGGTGGGTTGCTGTTGGTTTTGATGCTCAAACAGGCATGGATAAAGCCGACATCTATTTCGGATATGTAGACGGAGACCAGCAGAATGCAGTTGATACTTATAGTGATGGCCCAACTGGCCCTCATCCTGCTGATGTTGATGCGGGTGGAAAGAACGATATTACCGATTTCGCTGTTACCGAGAAGAACGGTGAGACCTCATTTGAGTTTTCCCGCAAATTAAATACTGGGGATTCAAGGGATAATGCTCTTGAGAACAAGCAAATCAAAGTGATTTGGGCTATTGGTTCCAGTGATGACATCACGGTAAGACACGAACCAAGCAACCGAGGTACAATCACCGTTAACTTATTTACGGGTGCAACCGAGTCTGGAGGAGATGGTGATAGCTCATTCGGTGCCATTACCTTCTTCATCTCTTCGTTAGCCTTGTTTGCTTCTGGAATTGTGCTCCTTCGAAAGCGCCGATAATCTAATCTTCCCAAAATTTCTTTCATTTTACCCTTTATCTCGCCTTATTCTTCATGGGATGCTGAAGTACGTTTTTTCTGGTTAAAAAAAAGTTACTTGCTTTCATAAAACAAAAAAGTTTATTATTCTTCTATATTTCCTTGTTGTGAGATCAATATTCTCTCCCAGAATTGACTAAGACTCTACACTTTCGGGTGGAATCCCTTGGCATTCAAGATTCTTGGGAATATCTTAAGAACAACTAATGGAGGAAAAACAAATGGCAATTCAAGCAATTGATGGTTTACATAAACTAGTGGTACATTTTCCCATTGCTGGCTTTACAAGCTCATTTCTTGCTGCATTCATCGCACTAATACTTGACGTCCGGACCAGTAGGAGAGTCGCTTCCAATACTCTTTCAGAGGAAGAACAGCTTAAGCTTTACACAATCATAGATCGATTTGAATTTGCAAGCTATTATACTCTGGTTATTGGTTGGCTTGGCTTACTTGTTGCTGGTCTCCTAGGCTTAAACGACGCAGATAACCGGGATGACTTTGGCAATGACTTGATCATCTACAAAATCACTATGGCAACGATTCTACTCGTTCTAACGACAAGTCTTGTCATAATAAAGACTCAGCAATTAAGGTCTGGTAAAAAAATATTCGGATCAGATTTTTCCATCCCTTTAAGTTTCTCTGCACGAAAATCTGAGTACCTATTTTTCTTGTTTCTGTTGCTAATGGCACTAATCACTATCTTGGTCGGAGCAGCAGGCGGTAAGTATGTCTGGGGCTCAACCATTATGGAAGAAATAGGGCTTGACCCTCTTATCCCCTAATTTTGCAGTTAGACCCGATCTTTTCAAGCATCTTTTCTTTTTTTGTTTGTCTTAATCTTTTTCCTTATCTAAGAAGTGATTTCACTAAAACTCGGAAAATCCATTTAAGGTAAGCAGTTCTAGTCAAACTCAGCAGTAAGTACGACTCATTTAAACTTACTATGACAAGAGGTGTGAATGTGTCCTCCGAAAATGTTTTTGTAGTCCCAATATCCGCCAAAAACCCCGTTATTGTGTTTAATTTAACAAAGCTCAGAGAAAAAGGGTATACTAAGATCGAAATACCTGAAGGAATAGCGGGGTACTTAGAAGGTGTTTCAATGTCCCCCTTAAACTTCGCGTCTGGAATTCATGATATTCCTGAAGAAGCTGCTAATCTCGTCGCATATTTGACAGAAGCGTTTGAGATCACCATAATGCTTACTGACGTTCGAGGCAATAAGAGAACTGCGAAACTCACCATTCGTTTAAGGGACCCCTCTCTTATTAGTCGCTGGTGGTTAATGAATGATGAGGCGAGGGGAAAAGAGCACATTGGTATCTATACTATTCTCGAACAGCTTAGCATTTCAGAAATTAGTGGAAAAGAAGAGATTGATACACATGTGATTGCTGATGCTCTAAGAGGCTTGGGCATCCAGTTAGAAGCAATGAAATGGGTGGAGAGTCGCGATCAAGTTGATGATGAAGCCATGGCTAGAATCCTTTCTGCAGCAGAACGGCTTCAACTCAAACTTGAACAAGAAGCGTTAGCTTCTCCCGACACGGTTGATCTGGAAGAGGAAGAAGAAGTAGAAATACCCAGCCCCCCTCCAAAAGTAGCTCCGTCCACTGAGGCACGCGAAGCACTGCCCCCTCCGCCCCCTCCACGGCCTAAGGAAGCGATGGAAGAAGAATCTTTCTTACAGCGAGAAGAAAAACCTGCCATGATGAGTAGATCCAGAGCGGCTAAGTCTAATC
>JALTMP010000121.1 GCA_027001645.1 Candidatus Heimdallarchaeota archaeon | reverse complement strand
GTTCCGCGCAAATCATTTGACCCTATTTGGGCGGAAAGCCAGCTAGTAAGAGCTTCTCGCACAATCATTGAGCGATTCATTCCTAATAAATCAGAAGCAGAATCCACAGCGTCAACAATATTTGGTGGAAGTGTAAAACTATAACGCTTCAATGGTGATGAGTGCTGTTCGTTTCCAGGCATAGTTATTGTCAAATAACGCTTTGAAAGGTGCCTTATAATAATCCTAGTTTGAGGCATTACATTGAAACCCATTGCATAAACATGTGCTATGCGTGATTCTCCCCTCAGTAATTTTATAGAGGTTCTTGCTCTAAAGAAGTTGGTCTCAATGACTCGGAACGAAGATTTATTCACAATCAGAGAAATGACCATTGAAGATTACAATAGCGTCTTACGCGTATGGAAAGAAGCCGGAATAGATATTGGTCTTTCAGACACCAAGCCGGAAATCAAGAGAATGATAGATCACAACCCGGGGCTTTGCTTAGTAATGGAAGACAAGGAAGCCGGAGAAATCATTGGAGCGGTCCTAGGGGGATTTGACGGACGAAGAGGCTGGGTGCACCACTTAGCAGTTCTACCCAAGCATCAGAGAAAAGGATTAGGGAAAAAAATAATGGACGAATTAGAAAAAAGATTCAAAGCAATGAATGTTGTAAAAATCAAATTAGAAGTGGTCCAAGGAAACCAAGGAGTAATTGATTTCTATGAAAAACTCGGGTGGGACCTGAGAGATGAGCTCATAACCATGAGCAAAACACTAAGAAAGCAAAATAGGGCAAAAGGGGCATAACAAGGGCTAGAACGTGGAAACGGGCCCCTTCTCAACCACAAACATTTGCTCCAAGGAATGCCTTGCTTTTTCAATAGTTTCAGGATCCAAGTCAATTATCTGTTCTGGACTTGGGTTTTTCAAAGCATCTAGCGTGTTCTTCAGAGTGATCTTTTTCATATACGGGCAAAGCATGCATGTGCCCACGAACTTGCTTTCTGGAAATTCCACTTGAAGCCGATCCGCAAGACCACACTCGGTCACCAACATGTAGGTGCCTTTTCCGTGTTCCTTGATGTAATTAATCATGCCTTGGGTGCCGGCAACAAGATCAACGAGGGAAACAACGCTCGGATCACACTCCGCATGAGCCATTATCGTAACATCCGGGTACAATTGCCGAACTTCTTCAACATGCTGTTCTGTAAACTCATCATGAACAATGCACTTGCCATTCCAAAGAATTATTTTCTTTCCCGTGGATTCAGCAAGGTTACGACCCATGTGGTAATCAGGAATGAAAATAACAGTGTCACCGGGAAGGTTATTCACGATCTTTTCAGCATTTGAAGAAGTAACACAAACATCACAAACTGCCTTGACCTCTGCGCTCGTATTCACATAACAAACCACGGGAACACCGGGATACTGTTCCTTTAGTCTCAAAACATCTTCCGCAGTAATGGAGTCAGCCAAGGAACAACCAGCCTCAAGGTTGGGTAAAATGACCTTCTTATCAGGATTGAGAATCTTGGCAGTCTCTGCCATGAACTTGACTCCACAAAAAATGATGGTCTCAGCATCAGCTTCCATCGCGGCCTTACTCAAGCCATAACTATCTCCAACAAAATCAGCAATGCCAAAAACAATCTGGGGACGCTGATACGAGTGAGCAAGAATAATAGCATTCTTTTCCTTCTTCAATTGGTTAATTTCGAGAGTAAGTGGAGCAATTATTTCGCAGTCTTCTCTTGTCCAACCTAGTTTTCCAAGTGACGCGAATAAGCGATCCGTTTCTGCTTCGATTTCTTCTTTCGAAAATGGTGTTAGTTTTTGCTCCATAAGATCACCAGTCGTATATCCAAGCTCTTCTTTGCTGAAGAATCCAAATTAAGTTTCCCATCTTGGAAAAAAACAAAACCTCAGAGAATACTTGAGATCAGAAATCCAAAACTTGAGAACAAACGAGGGATCGCACCAAGTTCTAGGGATTGCAGGGCGAACTCTTCAAATGAGTAAAGCTACCTTCAGGCATCGAAGAGAGGCACCCCACACGTGAACGTCAATTAATGATTGTATTTGCTGTCTGTTAATTTGGGTGTTGATTTGTTGGTTTACTGTTAATCGTTTCAAGCCTATATGCTAGAATATGATTATTTGAGCGGCTCGGAATAAAAAGAAACAAGTATGCAAGAGTGCCATGCTAAATCATGGAAAATTTCGACCGCTTCCGCCATAAGAAGTGGGTTCGTTCGCTCTTGGAGAATTTGGAACGAAACGCAAATAATGTATATTTAAGGGATCTTTCCGTTCACAGCCCGCTCTTCGTTGGTAGAGAGCATATCCGACCAAACAAATGGGAGGCTGCCTTAGGAATTTATAGACGCACAGAATATGATTCTGCAATTATTCCGGAACTAGTTGGAGGAGTTCTAGCATTTCCCCTAAAAGAAGAAGAACGGCAAAGAAAGCAACCAGATATTTTTGTGCTTGATAAAAAAGGAATCTGGATAACTAGTAGCTTTTTTCGAACAACAATCCCTTGGATTAGTGCGTTAGGCGAAAAACAGGCTAGGCAATGGCAAAGCGTGGACGGAAAAAAGTGGAAAATGTTTGAAACATTCCTTCCCTTGAGTTCAGCACCCCCTTTGTTGCGAAAGAGATTAGAGCGAAAGGCGTTCCTACGTAAACCTACTAAAGTTCCAGTAACTAGCATTGTAGTAGAACATTCTAACTCTAAACATACTTTTTTTGCTATAAAACAACTGAATTGTGGAGACAGCATTGTAGATCATAAAGGTAATGAAATTCTTAGAATCCAAAAGAATCCCTGGTGGCGATCTCTTATTAGTTGGGGACCTAAATTCTTAGGCATTGACTATCTAGACACAACCCGTTCCGCTTTTTCACTACATGTTCTGATTTCTATTCTCATCATGAGCTTCTTAGCATGCACAACAGATGAATTTTATAGCAGTGGATAAAACTTTGCTTATTTTCTGTTCTTATGGATCTGCCTGCACGATTTGCAATATTTCGATCATGCGAAGTACAGTTATGAATTGAGCAGAAATACGGGGTGAATGATTATATCATTGCTTTTCGGCCAGTCTCACTCAAAAAACATGCAAAGCTACAACTCGGATATTGATGCTAGGTTGTTACCAAGAAGCCCTTTCTTCCGAGGAACATCTAATGGCATCTCTTCAGAAATAGGTAGCCCCATTGCAAGCAATGTCTTTCTAAAAGATCAAGATGTTAATTAGCCACAAAAATCAATTAATGCGAGCATTTTGTGGTGATTGAAGAATTGATGGCTTTTTGGACACCTTTGCCCATGTAAATCCTTGAAGAGCGAGTCAAATAAACCATTGGTGTATACAATTTACTAAATTCCATCTAATTGATTGCGCCCACCTTCTCACTCCAAACACCCCCATTAGCTCTTCTTTTGTTTCTTTTCCCTGGAAGCAAGCATGATCCATTATGTATTTGAATTTCTAGTTTATTGAGACTGAAATAAAACTCGCATTTTGCGAGACTATTTCGTCTTTTTAAAGACATGTCTCAAAAAGTATGATGAGGTGTTTATTCCTTTGAAAAGAACTTTATTCCCTCGTTTCTTAGTAATAATACTAATCAGCATAATGATGAGCTTTTCTCTTGCTAATCCTCCTCAAGCTCTTCAGAACCAAACAGACATTCTTGTTCTCACTATTGGCCAAGACCTCGCGCTAGACACTGCTCAAGAAACATTGCTGAAAGAACTGGCACAACCATTACCCAGAAAGCTTTTCAGTCCGGTTATTTCCCCTTATGTCGCTACAACGACAGTATTCGTACCTTCTCTGAGCGTATCTTCGTACAATAGTCCTTTATCTGTGAAGTCATTATCAATCGACTCCTATTCTGTTTCTAAGGCTTTATCTCGGTTTTCTCCTCAGATCCTAATAATTATCGGACACGGAACACCCACGGGCATGATTGATCCCAAAACAGGTCAGCAAATATCATGGCAAACTCTTGCCGAGAGCCTACAAGGATACAATATCCCCTCCATTAATATTGCGGCTTGCTATAGCTCCCAATTGACACAATATTTACCCATAGACATATCTTTTGAAGGAGTGGTTGACGCTCGCCTAGCCTCATTATTTATAGCCACTTCCATTTTTTATTCAGTCTACGGTGATTCATCCCCCTTAACTCAGAACTCACTTCAACAGATGATTAGCACTGGAAATAAGATTCTTAATGGAAAGCTCCAAATCTTGCCTTTGGCACCGATACAGGGGAAAATAACTACTTGGTGGGAGTGGATTACGCCTCATCTCAAGATTACGATTACTTACAATACGATGTATCTTTTGACATCTTTTGTCTTAGGGCTTTCTGTATTTACGTATTCCATCGTGAAGGGAGGTATGTCCCCATGGGGATTTGTCTATGAACTGATTGGCTTTATCCTAAAACTAATTGATTTTGGATGGTGGTGGAGCGCAATCGTTGTTCCGGTACTACAAATCACTCTGACTGCCTTACTCCTTTACTACCTAGCTCCAATGGCCCAAGCTTCCTTTAGCGCAATAACAACTTTGGGCTATACACTTGAATCTATTGCCTTAGAATTTCTTATGGCTTATACTGCCGCAAAGTTCTTTGTTACTTTATTCAAAACATTAGCAAAGATCTTGCTAGAACCCCTTGGTCTCTATAATAGCTATACAAAAGCATTCCTCAACACTTTTGGGTACAAGGCCGAGGGAAAGATCAGATCTTACATTTACAAGCACTGGACTTTTGGAAACAGAGAATTTGCAAATGCAATGAGCCAAGTATTTAGAGGCATTCCATGGTGGTTGAAGGGACTCCTCTATGATGTAGCTATGCCTCTCCTCGATGAGTTGATTTGGACACAAAATTGGTTTTCAAGCTCTACTTCCTCTTGGGCCATGCAGGTATTCTAATCTCCAAACATATAAAAAATCAGTCTGTACATATTCCGTTAGTAATTGGGATTTTGGACTATGGATTTTTTTATGATCTCCTCCTTTGAATTCATTGAATGTTGCAGATGCGCTCTTTCTTGCTACGAATTGCTCTTAGGGCATCTGCAAGTTATCGCTGTTTGCTGAGTTTTCTCTTTACAATAAGAATCCATTGGCTTAGATTGGCTCTTCAAAGGGGATTACATTACTTGGTTGTGTTTCTCCTCTCAACCCAGAGATGCGATAAATAACTGATCCTTCAGCTGAGAAAGGAGGATAGGTTTCTAGGATGTTTAGAGCTTGTGAGAGCTTGTGTTCACTGTCGCTGTAGATCGTTATCGCAACGTCGCCTTGTTTTACGAAGTCCCCCATCTTGCTATGAATCCATAATCCTGCCCCTTTGCTCTCCGGTGCTCCTGCCGCTTTTGCTGCAAGTGAGATGATCCGGTTATCGATTCTGCTGATGTAGCCATTTCTATGAGCTAAGTATGTTGCTCTATATGGTCCCAATGGGATTTCGTCAGGAGTAATGTCGGGGTTCCCACCTTGAAACTCTATAATTTCTTTGAATTTTTTCAATGCCTTTCCAGAACTCACGTATTCCTTAGCTAGTTCATAGCCCTTCCCCGGGGGAGCAACATTCCCCATTTCGAGAAGTATCCCCGCGATTTCTGCGGATTTTTCAAGAACACTTGAACTGCCTTTGCCCATGAGGGTATTTAGCGCTTCTCGGGCTTCTATGGCCGGGCCAACGGCATGACCTAGGGGCTGTTCGCCGTGCGTGATTACGGCCTCTGCATGTATTGCTACGCGTCGGCAGAGGTTTACCACGTCATGACCGAATTCCATTGCTTCTTTTTCAGTTGTGAGCTTAGCTCCTCTTCCTGTTGGCAGATCGATTACTAGTCTATCAATTCCTAGGGCCAGTTTTTTGGCGATGATCGCGGCCATCATCTGATCTTTCGGGTCAACGCCAATGTGTCGCTTGACATGTTTGATCAGGATGTCATCAACGGGAGCAAGATCTAGGCTTCCCCCCCAAATAATCATTCCTCGGGCTTTTGGTGCCATTTCTTCAATTTCTTCCTTGCTGAATTCTACTGGAGCCAATACTTCCATCGTGTCTGCTGTTCCCGCAGGGCTTGTGATTGCTCTACTGCTTGTCTTAGGAATGAGTAGTCCCGCTGCCGCTACGATTGGGACAATGAGAAGGGTTACCTTGTTTCCAGGGATTCCCCCTATGCTGTGCTTGTCGTAGGCT
>JALTMP010000120.1 GCA_027001645.1 Candidatus Heimdallarchaeota archaeon | reverse complement strand
GATCTTCCTACTATCATTTTCACTCTCGTTAATTGGAGATGCATTAAATGACAAGTTCAACCCACTCATCAGCAAAAAGCTTGCAAACAAGTGATTCAAATCAGCCAATACTCGATATTCAATCCCTAGTTGTGGAATACCCAACCAAGGAAGGAAATATTCGAGCAGTGGACCATGTCTCACTACGAATATACCCCGGAGAAGTCCTCGGCTTGGTCGGAGAGTCAGGATGCGGTAAAAGTACTTTGGGCTTCGCGATTCTCAGATTACTAAAAGGAGGGGTCATCAAGCAAGGAACTATCAAGTTTAACGGAAAAGACCTTGCAAGCATTTCGGAGGAAGAGATGAGATCTGTCAGGGGATCCGAGGTTTCGATGATTTTCCAAGCCTCACAAAACGCACTCAATCCTCTACAAAGAGTAAGAGGGCACTTCATAGATACCCTGAAATACAATGATTTAGACCCTGAAAAGGATTTCTACCGAGTAGAGGAAATCCTCGAAAGACTCGACATCCCCCTACACCGCATTCAAGACTATCCATTTCAATTCTCAGGCGGAATGCAACAACGCATCGTAATCGCGCTCGCGCTCTTGCTCAGACCAAAAGTAATCATTGCAGACGAGCCCACAACAGCCCTAGATGTACTAGTTCAAGCAAGGATTCTCCAGCTGTTAAGAGAGCTAAAGGAGGAGTTTGATCTCACCATGATTCTCATTAGTCACGATCTTGGAGTCGTAGCTGAGACCGCAAGCAGAATTGCCATAATGTACGCTGGCCAGATCGTTGAAATCGGAGATGCCAAAACTGTTTTCGAAAAAGCCGCTCACCCATACACTCAGGGATTACTAAGAGCAATTCCTAATATTAAGGAAAAGGAGAAGCGAAAGATGGAAGCCATTCCGGGCACCCCTCCGGATCTGCGGAACCCCCCTCAAGGATGCAGATTTGCTAGCCGGTGCCCAGTTGCAATCGAAGAATGCAAAGTCGTTGCACCAGCATTTCTGAAGATAGGAACCCATCATGGCCAAGACCATTTCGTGAGGTGTTTACAATATGAAGACAAGTATAAGACAAAGTTCTGATGAGAAAAACGAGCAGGTAACGCAAACCGAGAAACGCGAGGCTCCTCTACTCGAAGTCGAAGGACTTACGAAGTTATTCCCTGTAACGGGTGGGTTCCTAGCAAGAATGACGGGAGCCGGGGAAGAATACGTTCATGCCGTTGATGGTATTTCGTTCAAGATTTACCCGGGAGAAATCTTCTGCTTAGTTGGTGAGAGCGGTTGTGGAAAAACTACTACAGCCCGTATTCTCGCTGGCCTTGAAACTCCAACATCCGGTGATTTCAAGTGGCAGGGAAAAAGCGTCACCCATGCAGAGCTAAAACCTAGAATCGGAGATATAAAATCACAAATTGTCTTCCAAAACCCCTACTCCTCACTAAATCCCAGAATGAAGCTAGGAGATGCCGTTTTGCACCCCCTAGTAATCCATGATAGAGTGGAAAGCGAGAAGACCCGAAGGATTCTTAGAAAAATGAGAATAGCCGAGATCTCCTTAGTTATGGCATATTTCTTAGCAATTCTCTTCACAATCCTCGTCTATCTTCCTTTCACAAACGGAGTGATTTCCCTTGGGGGCTTAGGATCAATCAGCAAATCTTGGATTTACATCATCATTGCCATTACCCTCATTGTCGCGGGTACGGGAAACTATGTCTACGCGAGTCGTGAAAAGAACAACCACTCAGATCATCAAGTGCTCCAAATGTTCGAAGAAATAGGCCTCCATCCTCCAGAACAGTATTATCATAAGTTCCCTCACGAAATCAGCGGCGGGGAAAGACAGCGAGTAGCAATTGCCCGAGCAATCTCTCTGGAGCCAAAACTACTCATTGCGGACGAACCAACGAGCATGCTCGATGTAAGCCTTCGAGCAGGCATCTTAGATCTATTCTCCACGTTGCGAGAAAACCACGACTTAGCCATTCTCTTCATCACACACGACCTAGCAACAGCTAGGCATTTTGGAGATCGTGTTGGAGTGATGTATGTCGGAAAACTAGTAGAACTCGGTGATGTTAACACAGTTTTTGAATCCCCGCTTCACCCCTATACTAACGCGCTGATCGAAGCAATACCCGTTCCTGTTCCGGGAGTACGAGAATATGAACTTCCAGAAGGAGATGTTGCTGACGCAGTTCATCCTCCTTCGGGATGCAGATTCCATCCTCGATGCAAGTATGCTCAAGAAATTTGCTCGAACGAGGAACCACTTCTAAGGGAAATAAGAGAAAACCACTGGGTGGCTTGCCACTTTCCGCTTTCGGACTAGGTAACTCTCCCGACTTTCCCCCTCCCCACATCTATAATTATAAAATATTTCCGACCTTTGAAGATGGGAACCCCCCCGATTTTTTCTAAGCAAAGAATAACAAGAACAGAAACCAACAGTATTGTAAGAATTTGAAACCATCAATTTTGAAAGAATATGTTTATATTGTTCCGTTATTATTGAGTTATCGGGACGAGCAAGAGCAAAGCAATAAGGAAGGAAAGGGCTCATATTTTGTAAATAGAATAATTTTCCAGCAAACCGCTTGCGTGTTGCACAAACTTCGTCTTTTTTGCCAAACCAGTGTTAAACACATTTATTAAAACAATAATCAAAAGACAGATCTTATAGTTTTTACGAGAATAATTAAGGTTTATATCTAACTAAAGGTCGTAACAATAGGGGGTAGTCTAGGAAACAACCCCTTCGAATAAGAAAGCTAGAAGAAATCTGCACCGAATAGGTGAGGAAGAATGAAATATAGAAGACTATCTGTTTTTGTTATAGCACTATTGTTGTTGCTGAGCATGGAGACTCAAACATCTCAAATGAGTCCCAACGTATCGGGCCAACAACAAATGCTAGACGTTACCGACGCGCTCGACAATAGACCGGAAATTGAAAGTATATCGTCCGCAATGGGACCGACTCCAGCTTCCAATGATATCGCAAATGCGCCGATAGCGGTAAATTCAGCCCCGGTGAATCCCCCGGAAGCTAATATTCAAATATCTCGGAGCTCAGAGGCATCAGCATGGATTCCGCCACAATCAAGGGGTGAAGTCGTTGCGATCCTTGATGATAGTGTCATTATGAGGGCAGGAGATGCAGGGCTTTCTGGCATGGGACTTCAAATTGGAGAAAAATCTCCCTTTGCTAGATTGAGTCCAGATGGACTTGTAAGACTCTATGATAACAAGCAATTCATCGAGATCGCGGTCAAACTTGCAAGCGATGGATCTCCAGAAAGAGTAAAACAAATTGTTGTTTCGATGGATGGAAAAATCATCAAATACGTCGACATCATCAATACGTTGGTCATAACTGTTCCGCTAGCGGAAATGGATGCGGTGATGGAGACCCTTAACTCACTCAGAGACGTTGAATATGCTGAACCCAGCTATTATTTCAAGGCATTATACACGCCTAATGATCCCATGTGGTTCGACCAATGGGGGCCTCAAATTGTTGGCATGGAGTTTGCTTGGGATTATGAACTCGGTGACACGAACGTTGTTGTTGCGGTTATTGATACGGGAATTGATTACACCCACCCCGATCTGGGCAACTATCTACCTATTGGTTATGACTGGGCAAACGATGATCCGGACCCAATGGATGACAACGGTCATGGAACCCATGTTGCGGGCACCATTGGGGCCACAATAAATAACGCGCTAGGAGTCGCGGGAATGGCGAACGTGTCATTCTTTGCAGAGAAATTCTTAGATGCAGGAGGCTTCGGTTCAGACGTTGGAGCAGCAGCTGCTATTGCGCATGCCGTCTCTGTTGGAGCAGACATTTTAAGTAACAGCTGGGGAGGGTACGGTTTTTCTCAGCTCCTTGCTGACGCGATAGCCAATGCAACAGCCCAAGGCGTTCTTGTGGTAGCAGCCGCCGGAAATGAAGCAACAAACCAGCCCTTATATCCCGCAGCGTTGCCGGGAGTTATTGCAGTTACGGCAACAGATCAATTTGATCAGCCAGCGGGTTTCACCAATTTTGGAGATTGGGTTGACGTGGCCGCACCGGGAGTAAACATTCTTTCCACAGTTCCGTGGGGGTATGACTACTTCTCTGGAACCTCAATGGCAACCCCTCATGTAAGCGGGTTGTTAGCTTTGTTGAAGAGTGCGTTCCCAACCTATACAAAAGATCAGCTAGAACAACTCTTGTTTAGTTCCGCAGTTGATCTTGGAGATCCAGGATTTGATCCCTATTATGGCTGGGGTCGTATTGATGCGGCGAATGCCATTTTTGGTCTCCAGGACCACAACCTCAGAGCATCAGTTATTGTTCCAAAAGTAATTCCTGGGGACTTTTCTACCACTGTAGCGGCCAGAGTTACTAACGTCGGACTGTTCAATGAGACAGATGTTGCCCTATCTTTATACATTAATGGCACGCTAGTCTCAAACGCAACTATTCCCGTGTTGGTTTCAGGGGACAATTTTGATCTCTATTACGACTTCTTCCCGCCAGGTTACGGAGTTTACAACTTTACTGCCGTTGTTCTACCAGTGGCTGGAGAAAACGTGACCATAGACAATATTGCTCAAGTGATGGTAAAAGCAGTACCTCAGCAGATATTCCCTGAAGTGGGAGATGTGCTGGGATACTTGCCGGCTGGTTCGGACTATCCTTACGACATCAAATGGGTAGTCGCGGGCATGAACAGCCCCACGGAGTACATTCTAGAATTATATGCGTTCGATCAATTCCTTTACGATGATTTCTTGATCGAAGTCATGACACTCAACCCGTACACCAGGGAGGTGTCCGCAATATGGGACCTATTCCCCTATTGGATTAACCCAAATGTTTCAATTGGAGACTCTGTTGATCTCTTTTCTTATGGTGACGCAGCAGTTGTCGTTGGAGAAGACTTTGTCGAATATTATGGTGAATTAATCCCAGTATGGATTGTTGATGATGGAACTGAACTGGTTTACTTCAGTAAGTCTGACGGTGTTCTCATGGCGATCAGAGATTACAATTATACCCCAATAATTTACGACATGGCATTCACTACAGTCCTCCCCAGTGGCCTAAACCTCCACAACCTCAGAGTTTCGTTCATTAGCCCGGTTCTGCCAGTCATTGGCCAAACCATTGATCTGGTATTCTTCGTCCAGAATACGGGAGAGTTTGTTGAGAACTCAACAGTAACCTTGCTAGTAAACAACGAGACCATATTTTCCCAGTTCTACCAGCAGGGAACAGGGGACTATGCTATTGCCTTTGCACAGTATAATGTCAGTGGCCCAGGCTACTACACGTTTGCATTATTCGCGAATTTAGCACCGGGCGAGACATACATCGAGGACAATCAAATCTTTAAGGAATTCCAAGTCTCGCCACCCAAAAACTACGTCATGTCTATCTCCTCTTTTTACTGGTATGATGCTTACGGGAATGGCACAAGCCTTGGAATCATTGGAGACGATGCTTACGCAGCACTAGCACTCCCATTCAAATTTGAGTTCTACGGCATCACTTTTGACACGATTTATATCAGCTCTAACGGGTGGATGTCATTCTATGACAAAGATCCGTATGAATTTTGGCATCCCGAGTTCCCAACCGCCGAGTTCCCATTCACCATCGCCCCCTTCTGGAATGACTTGATAAGCTTTGACAACATCTATGCGTGGGTCACACCCGACTTCGCAGTTATCGAGTTCTACCAGATAGAATACTTGGGCGGAGGAATTGCAGGAACCTTTGAGGTGGTACTATTTCCAGACGGCTCGATCCTGTTCCAATATCTTTCCATGGGCAAAGATGACGTTTCGACCAAGGGACTGAATTATGGGCTCGATCTCTCTTATTACAGCATGATACTTACAGACCTCAGCTTCGTTAATGAGAGGGCTTATTCATTTACCATACCAAGAGGGAATGATCTGCAAGCAACTCTTGAAGTGCCTGACCAGCTGAATCCGGGATCATCAACAATCATTTATGCAACGGTAACAAATAATGGGCCGGCAACACAGCAAGGAGCCGAAATCCAGCTCTTTATCAACGACAAAATCGTCTCCTCAATGTATGCTGACGAACTAGGCGTTGGAGAATCTCTAACTCTTGGATTCTACTGGGCCCCGCAAGAACTGGGGTTCTACAGCATCAGTGCAGTCGCAGAACCAAAAGGGGATGATCCCAATCCAGATAACAATATAGATTCCAAACTA
>JALTMP010000119.1 GCA_027001645.1 Candidatus Heimdallarchaeota archaeon | reverse complement strand
TGCCACACCGATTCTGAAGTATAACCCACCGCTAAAAACAAGTCCTGCCCACCATAGGGGAGGATAAAAAGATCGGAATGGGATGGCAATTAACAACATGCCACTAGCAATTAAGAATGCGGGCATAAGACCTATCTTCATTATTTTTCGTCTATGTTAGACCCATTAAGTGATTTTCCATGACTAAACAGGAAGTAGTTTTTTTGTTTTTAGGACTCCATTCTTACTTGATTGCTTCCCATACTGACATTGCATCGTCGGGGTAGAACTCGGTAGGGTTCGATATGATCTCACTAATTAATCCAGTCGAAGAATGAACCGTTCCCGGCATTCTGACAACTCTTCTGATATCGATGCTCACCTTGTGGTCGATCCTCGGGTATCGGTACAAGATTGCTGCTTTCAGAATCCGCTCTTCCTCTCCTTTTTTCAGCCAATTACCTAGTGGCTTGCTCAGTTTTGTGCCTTCTTGGTACTCCTTTGCCTCTTTAACTAGTCGTCGAACTCGTTGTTTGCTCATTTCCGTCGCCTTTGCAATCACTTTTTCATCCATACGGGTGAGGAAAGAGATGAGAGTTTTTGAGTAAATTCTGCTAACGAGAAGCTTGGGGGCGCTTGGTAGGGAATCGACTCGCTGTTGCCCCTTGGGATCATGGATCATCTGCATGTAGCTCACAACAGCATCTCTTTGGCGAGGAGAATAGGAAAACGTTTTTTCGTCTTTAACCCAACAGTGAAGACCTCTCCCGCCTGTAAACACCCAGATCCTTTCTTTGTACCCAAAGTCTTCCGCTAGTGTTTCATCCATAACTTCAGCCGCTTCTTGAATCAATTCCCAACACTGATGGCAATATTCTCTTCCTTTACAACCGCACACCCGAACAGAATCGTATTCATTTATATCTAAGTCAAATACTAACTCATGACCCATCCATTGAACATTCTGGATACGAAGCGTTGGTGAAAGCGGCTGATCATATACCGCTCCCGCATATGCACTTAGGGGAACATTAACTTGGAAATATTCTAACAATATTTGCTTTGAGTGAAACGATCGATTTCTAATAAAGACGTTACCTGGAAGTAAGAACCCAAATTCTCTATTCCCGTATGGTTGTGTTGCTACAACTTGCTCATATTGATCTAGTGAAAAATGTGTGTTGTAATATTCTCTTAGAGCCTGAAGAAGTGGAATTTGCTTTCCTTCTGTCATTCTGTTTTCCTCTCCACATCTGTTTTCTTTTCTGAATCTGTTGCTTGCGATTCCTTGTTGTCAGGTTGTTGTTCGTTTTTCCCGCTCTGTCTTCTGGCTTTGGCTCTTTTCGATTCCCTAGCAATTTTGAAGAACTGTAAGGGATGCACAATGGGTCTTTTTGGCTCAAAGCCTGTAAGTAATGACAAGTACTGGGCACAAGCTTTTTGGTATCTACCCGCATGGGCTTCGTTAATAATTAGTGCAATTTTTTGCTCTAAGACCTCTTTGCTGATGCTTTTTTCGAATCTACTTAGAATGACTTGTCGCAAACTTGTCAAGTCCCTATTCTTAAAAGTGCAATACATGGTTGATATTATTGTATCGCACTTTGGTGCATCATAATCTGTACCGCTACCAACAAGACCATACAAATGTTTGATCTGGTATCCTGCTTTCGAAACAAACTGTTCATAACTCATACCCACGTTATCAACCGCAATTTCATACCAGAATCGTAATTGCGTATTTACATCCATTCCCAGCTTTTTCAAAATTAGTCCCAGCTGGACTCTTTCCATGTGTGGGAGATAACCTGTTTCAGACAAAGTAATTCGTAAATCATATGCACACGGTGGATAATAGTCTAATTGATTGTAGGCTCCGGGTCCAAGGTCTGAGGGTTCGTAGCTCGTGGTTTTCACATGTTTTTGCAGTTCTTTTGCAAAAGCTTCAACGCTGGCCTTCATAATCACATCTTGGTCTACTCTTTGCCCAAGTCTAATGATTTCTTTTCTCAATCGATCTTCAAAGGCTCTTTTCACTTCTCCCCTAAATTGGGCAAGATACGCGATTGCCCAGCCTTTGAATAGCAAGGCTCTTCTCTCCTTGACTAGGGCTGGAACATACTCGAACTGAATCGCTATGATTCGATTCATGCCCGTGTTGTCAACTCTCGTTTCTTTTCTAATTTTGTGTGCTCTTCTCTTAGAATCAATGGATCTGACTTCTTGAACGAATTTGACGCTCATCTGTTTTTCTTCTAAACCAAATTTATCCCTCAAACTTATTTGATACGTTTCTTCGAACTCTTCTTTCGCTAGCACTGAATCTTCACTAAACAAGATCTTCAAAACTGATATTTTTTCATCGAATGGAGCTACTTCGTATCGTTTATAGAACTCGTCCCCCTCCATTTCAATTAACCATCCAATCAATCGCTGATCTCTGCTTGCCGCCATTCGTAAGAAATAGCGTCCTAAGAGATCTCTAGTAATTCTTTCTTTGTATTCTCCAGCCTCTTCGTGTTCCTCTTTTCTCAAGTATTCAATTTTTCCATTAACATATCGGCTCAGTAACTGGTTAGCTAGTTCCTCTAACTTGGATAATTTTATCTCGCCAATTTTTGGGCGAAGTAATGGATACCATGGGATGAATCGGAGTTGCTTAGACGTGTTATCATCACCTTTTTATGCACTTATTTTCAAATCTACCTTGACTCTCTATACTTTTAATCATAGAAAGAGACTAAAAGATCATCGGACGTTGTGAGGCCACCCATGTCTACAAATAGAATCCCTAATAATTGCCTCGTCTCGATCCGGAGAATAATGTGGAGGATAGAGTCTTGACTCTAACAAAAAGCGACCTAAAGCGTTTGTTCAAAAAAGAGAACTACGAAGTTGAGATCTTCAAAGAAAAAGGCTTCATGAGGAAGCAATGTGAATCCTGTGGAAGCTTCTACTGGACACTAGATGCTGATAGTAAAGTCTGTGGAGATACAAAGTGTGTTGGAAGTTATGTGTTCATTGGCCAGGACACACCCGAGCCATGGGACTTGCACAAGGCAATCAGTGAGTTATCCGAGTTCTTCAAAAAGCATGGACACGAACCGATCGATCCGTATCCAGTAGTTGCCCGCTGGAGAGACGATCTTGATTTCACGATTGCATCCATCGCTGTCTTCCAGCCATGGGTTGTAAAAGGAATCTTGGAACCTCCCGCCAATCCCCTCGTTATTCCTCAGCCGTGCCTTCGGTTTGGAGGAGAATTCAATGATCTTGACAACATTGGTCGAACGGGAAGACACCTTACTTGTTTTACCATGTTTGGTCAGCATTCATTCAATCGAAAGGGCTGGCAAGGCGGATATTGGATGGATGAGTGCATCGATCTTAATTATCAGTTCATCACTGAACGTCTGCGTGTGCAACCTGAGGAACTCAAATACGTAGAAGGAATCTGGGCTGGAGGGGGAAACTTTGGACCAAACCTTGAATCGATGGTGCGCGGATTAGAAGTTGTCAACTCTGTATTCATGCAATATGAGATCTACAACGGTACTAACTATCGAGAAATGGATGTGAAAACTATAGACGTTGGCTGGGGTGCCGACCGAGTAGCTTGGTTTATGAGTGGCACTCCCACCATTTACGAAGCCGTTTTCGGACCTGTTCATAACTGGGTGTTGAAGGAAACAGGAATCAAGGTTGACTATGATTTTCTACTCGAGTATGGCAAGCTCTCTGGAACTTTAGATATCAACGAGGAAGTCAATATCCTCCAAGCCCGCAAGGTTATTGCTGATAAGATGGGTATGAGCCTTAAGGAGTTAAACGAATCATTAGCCCCTCTGGAGGCGCTTTATGCTATTGAAGACCATATACGTTCCATCGTTTTTGCCGCCGCAGATAGCGCAATTCCTAGCAATGTTGGGGGGGGTTACAATTTGCGTCTCCTACTTCGAAGAGCGTTTTCTCTTCTCGAACGCTTCGAGTTCAATCTTGATCTCGCTGAATTAGCTTATCGACATATGATTTTCCTAGAACGTAGTTATCCCCGAATACGTGACGCTGAAACGCTTGTACCAACAATTCTTGACATCGAACGCAAGCGATACGAAAAAACAATTCGTGCCGGGAGAAAGTACGTGAAAAGAGTTCTTTCCCAGAAAAAGCAGTTAACACCCGAACAACTGTTTGAACTATACGAGTCGCGTGGCATTACCCCTGAGATCGTTCAAGAAATCGCTCGTGACCTTGGTCAAACAGTAGATGTCCCCCCTGACTTTTATAAGCAGCTAGAACTTCGCCATGAACAATCACAGGCTACAGATAAACCTGAAGCTGCAGAACAAACGGAGGTTCCTATAGAAGAGCTACTCCATCATGAAACCCGATTACTCTACTACGAAAATCAGTACCTCACGGAAAGTGATGCTAAAATTGTTGAAATCTTCCCAACGGGGCATGTAGTCTTGGATCAAACAATCTTTTACCCCACGGGAGGAGGCCAAGCAGAAGATCATGGCTGGCTTTATGCTGGGGACAAAGAATACACCATTATCGATGTCAAGAAATTCAACAAAGCGGTTGTTCACCAAATTGCTGAACCAGTTGAAGGTCTAAAAAAGGGGCAAAAGGTTCACCTAAAACTTGATTGGAAACGAAGATCTGCTCTGATGCGTCATCACAGCGCGGTGCATCTTGTTGGTGGAGCCATTAGGGCTGTACTAGGCAAACATGTCTGGCAAGTAGGCGCCGATAAAACTCCTGAAAGAGGGCGTTTAGATTTCTCTCATTGGGAATCTCTTTCCCGCGAAACACTCGACAAAATCGAAAGAATTGCTAACGAAATGGTAATTCAAAACCGACAAGTTCGATTCTACGAGCTTCCCCGAACAGAAGCTGAAAGAAGATTTGGCTTCATAATTTATCAGGGAGGAGCTGCCCCGGGCAAGTTTCTCCGTATCGTGGAAATAGAAGATTTTGACACGCAAGCTTGCGGCGGGACCCATGTCTCGCAAACCGGAGAGCTGGGGTACATAAAAATAACTGGCTCTGAGCGGATACAAGACGGAGTGGTCCGGATCACTCTAACTGCAGGTGAAAGAAGCATAGATGTCATCCAAGAGCAACAACACATTATCGATGCCGCAGCAGGAGTCTTTCGAGTCCAACACGAAGCCTTACCCAAAACTGCCAAGCGATTCTTTGAAGAGTGGAAGACCCTTAACAAACAAGTTGAAAAACTGCGCAAAGAACTAGCGAAAGCAAGGCTTCCGATTTTGATCTCTGAGGCCGAAGAAATCAATGGGATCAAGGTGCTATCCCTTCATCTGGATGGATCAAGGGAAGAACTCATAGATATTGCAAACTCTATTGTTGCTCAAAACCATTCAATCATTGCGGTCTTGGGTTCCGAAGACAAAGGAGCGGCCATTATCATCGGTGCCAAAACAAAAGATGTCGACATCAACTTAGGCAACGTTATCAGAACTATGGCCAAAATCGTTGGAGGGGGAGCCGGTGGACAAGGTAACATAATCATCGGCGGCGGTCCAAAAGCTGAGAAACTAGAGGATGCTCTCTCTCAAGCAAAAGAAGTAATTGCGAAAGAACTGAACTCCTAAGCGACCCCTTCAATCACATACTCCTCTTTTCCTTTTTCACTCTCAAGTTCAAGCTGTTCCTCAACGAAACCGTTTTATTTCTACGTCAGTTGGCAACAATATAGAGGTTGAAAGATATGGCAAAGATGTTCATCAACATCGGTACCAAATCCGGGAAAGCCGTGAAGAAAATCCTGGAAGATGATGACTGCACCCCGCTCTACGGCAAAAAGATCGGAGATATAATTGATGGCACAATAATTGGTTTACCCGATGGTTATAAATTGAAAATCACCGGGGGTAGTGATCATGACGGCTTCCCCATGCGCTGGGATGTAGAGGGGACCGAACGACCCAAGCTATTACTGGCAAGTGGCCCTGGATACAGGCCCGATCGTAAGGGTCTGAGAAGAAGAAAAAGAGTTCGTGGCAACACAATCGCCCAAGATATCGCCCAAGTTAATATGGTCGTTGTTGAAGAAGGCACCGACCCTCTTGAATAAATTTCCCTTCTTGATCTTCTTTTTTTCTAACGACTATTTTTATCCCCTCAGCCCTAAGAATTCATAACGGGCTAACAAAAAGGATTTAAGCAACAAAAAAGGGTTCAAACATAGGCCTTTTCATACATTCCTAAAATCATAGTAATGGAGCGTGCTTATGTCAAAAGCAAAAAAATCCCCTAAAAAGAAATCAACCAAAACATCATCTTCGGAAAAAAGTAAAGCAAAGGGAACTGCCTCAAAATCAACAAAAACCAAAGTTGCAAAAGAAACTTCAAAATCTAAGTCCTCAACAAAACAAAAAGTCTCCAAGAAGACTACCAAGAAGAGCGCGAAGAAGACAGAGACAGTCGTTGAGGAAAAAGTGAAGCAAACCGAACCAGAACCTCCCATCCAAAAAGAATCAGATAAAAAAAGGGAATCCCCCCAAGATCGATATCTTGTTCGACCAAAGAAAGTCATTCAACCCGAAATCAATATCGGTACCATCGGACACGTAGACAATGGAAAATCAACCCTCGTTAAAGCAATCACTGGAAAATTCCCTGATGAACATTCGGAGGAGCTTAGAAGAGGAATAACGATTAGGTTAGGCTATGCCGATGCTGATATTCGCGAGTGTCCAAAATGTCCTGATCCCCAAAAATTTACTCCAAAGGAAAAATGTCCGCATTGCGGTTCCAAGACAAAACTTCGTCGTAGAGTCAGTTTTGTTGACTGCCCCGGTCACGAGATCCTCATGAGAACGATGCTTTCAGGAGCTGCGCTAATGGATGGAGTTATCTTAGTCATTGCTGCCAATCAAACCTGTCCACAACCACAAACTCGAGAACATCTGGCCGCTGTAACTGCCTTGGGAATAAAAAACGTAATCGTTGTTCAAAACAAGGTAGAGCTTGTCAGCTGGGAGCAAGCATTAGAAAATTATCAACAAATTAAGGAGTTCCTCAAAGGAACTATTGCTGAAAACGCTCCTATCATTCCGGTTTCCGCCATGCACGAAGCAAACATTGATGTGTTGTTAAAAGCGATTGAAGAGTACATCCCAACTCCAAAACGAGACCCTAACGCCCCAGCTCGGATGCTTGCAGCAAGAAGTTTTGATGTTAATCGTCCCGGAACTCTGCCCGAAGATCTAAAAGGTGGTGTGCTCGGGGGTTCCATTGCCCGAGGTACTATAAAAGTTGGTGATCGCATAGAAATCCGTCCCGGATTGAAGAGAAGGGGTAAAGACAAAAAAATCGAATATATCCCCATCACAACGACTGTCGCCTCTGTAGTGGTTGGAACACGTACTCTTGCGGATAAAGCTGGCCCAGGCGGTTTAGTTGCAATCGGAACGTTGCTTGATCCTTCAATGACGCGTAGTGATAACCTCGCGGGATCTATAATCTCCGCTGAAGGGCATTCCCCCGAAATTATGGATCGCCTTAAGATTAAATATACCCTCTTTGAAACCGTTGTTGGATCTGAAGCAATGGAGAAGGTAGAACCTATCAAAACAAAAGAACCTCTCATGCTAAATATTGGCACTTCAATGACTATCGGAATACCCGTAAAAGTTACCTCTGATGTTCTTGAAGTTATTTTAAACCCACCGACACCGGTTGACAGCGATCTCAAAGTATCCATTTCCAGACAATTCGGCCAACGATGGAGGCTAATTGGTTATGGAGACGCAATTCTAGACTGAAAGGTTTAGGTAAATGCCACCGCCCCTTGTAATCTTGGATAGTAATATCCTCATTCTTCCCTTCTCGATGCGCTTAAATATTTCAGAGGCCGTGCTTGAGGCACTTGGACAGCCAGCTGAAATCGTAGTCCCAGACTTTATTTTTTCAGAACTTGAATATCTGGAAAAAAAACATGGGCACCAAAAATATCGATTTGCTCTTTCCTTGGCAAGGCAATTCAAAGTGCTTACCACTGAAATTCCAGAATCGAAACATGTTGACAATGCACTACTTGCTTTATGTCGAGAAAAAAACGCAATTTTAGTAACTAATGATTCTCGGCTTAAGCGGAGAGCCAGTAAAATAGGGATCAGAGTTCTAGGAATCCGAGGACGGCACAATCTACAACTGGAGTAACACGAGCGTCATTCGTAAATCTTGTCTCTTATATGAGCAAAAGAGACCAATTTCACGTTCTTGATTGCTCCCCCATATTGGGAAAAATCGAAGTCGATCCACGTCTCAGTGTCTGATGGGTTGAAGTATTCTGCTCGCTTTTCAAGGTTTGGATCTCTCTTTGACTTGCCAAAAACTAATGAATTCCTGATGCTCTCTATCTGTGATCTTATCTCATTTGCTAATCGTCCCGTCGGTCCACCAGGAAGGAACATTTTTTTCTCCTCAAAAAATTTAGAAATCTCCTCCATGGCCTCATTTGCGTCTACTTCATTTTTCAAATAGGAAATCAATGTGTCAAGGAAAACAAGGTTAACTTCTGCAAGAATCTTCAAAGGAAACTTGGATAGCGTTCGTTTAATGTGTGCCAAACCGCGCGATATATCTTTCATTTCTTTATTCTTCAGGCCGTGGGCGATTAATGCTCGGCCGTAGATCGTGTAATCACTTACTCTGAATGCAACCAAGGGGTCGTTAAGATATTCTTTCAAATTCAGCCAAGTGACCATTAAATGATCGCTGGTCCTATTTCCAGAAGTCAGTAGCAACGCTGCTTGACTTCGCATTATCAACATTGCAAGCTCGCCAATGAGAACTAGGTGTTTCTCTTCTTCTGCTTGTTGATAATGAGCATGCCAAGGCTTATACCTGGTAGTGTACACATCAATTAGTTGTAACGCTTCTGCAGTCACTTCTTCAAGCATTTTTGAAGTATCAATCCCGTTGAGGTGGGCAAGTATATCCAGATAATTCTTAAGTACTAACCGATTAACCCTTGCGAAGTCAAGTTGTCTCTTAATTGGTGGATGAGAATAAAGAAGATCAATGCTTCCTCTAAAGTATTCCGTTTTGTTGAGTTCTGAAATTATCCACTTTAGGAATGTGTCAATGCTTGATGCCATATCATCTCCGAAGGCAATGAGGTCCGTCATCGAGTATTCCCGCTGATATCCGATTGGTTCTAAATTAATGGAATATTCATCATAACGCCCATGCAACAACAAGGATTTGATAAGATATGTTAGTTGTCCGCGAACAGAGCAAAAAGCAGTGACTGTTCTTAGAAATGTTTCTTTGTCCACTAGCCGTTCTTCGTATATTGCTTCATACAGATATCGGGGCTTGAATTGCGAACGTTCTAGCTCTAGCACCCTTCCAAACTGCTCAATTGCTTTTGTCATATACTCGACAAAATCTGATTCTCTGATTGCCGGAAGACGATCTGCAACTAGAAAGAATTGAGTTGCAGATGTAACTAAGGAATTATACACAGACTTGAGCCCTTCAATGTCTGTTGCTCTTATCTTAGGGATCTTCTCTTTGAAATACGGGCTTTCAGTTAATAATTCTGCTAATAGGACGGCGATTCCCTCGGTTTCCTGAACGTCCGTTAAAATATCTGTGCTAAAAAGACGAATTCTCAGCAAGGCACTAATTGATTGGAGAGACGCATATACCTTATTTGAAATATTCACTCCTACCAATTCGTTGTTCAAATCAATCAAGTGTCTTGAAAACGTTCGAATGACCTCAACCTTATCAAACGTCTTGATCTGGGGATTCCATAAGAACTCTTCAAGTTCTTGCTGTAACTCCTTCAAACGATTAGACAATAACGCCTCTCCGGATTCTTTGGCGATACTTGATGATTTAAGCCTACGAATTGTCTCTCTGATGACTCTCAGCGTTGAATCCCCGTCAAACAACGGTTTTCTAGACTCTGGATATCCCATTCGCCTGACCCCTAACGAGCACTCCTCTTAAATCTCCTTACTGGCGTTTTTGTAAGCCATAAAAGGAGGGTTGCTCTTACTGTCTCTACACCCTTTAGACTGATAAAAATATCCCCCGTTGCACTCAAAAACAAGTGCTATTACGTTTAGTTTCTTATCGATCTTTGACGTTTTTGTTATGTACGCTGTTGTTTACATGATTTTAATTAACACCTTTTTTCTTCAAAACCATAATGACTACTAGTATTAGCATAACAATGACGACCGTTTCAGAAGAATCCAAAGCAAGAGCTCTCGCAAAAGCTCTCATTAATCGAGGAATGGCCGCGTGCGTCCAAATCTTCCCTATCGAAAGCTATTATGTTTGGGAAAACGAGCTACAGGAAGACAGAGAATATCTCTTGCTTATCAAGCATTTAGCGAGCACTTCAAAAGAGATACACTCTTGGCTCTCGGCCAACCATCCATATGAAACACCCGAGATCATCACTACAAACGCAGATCTTGTCTCTGAAGAATATCTCTCATGGGTCAGACATGTGTCGGCAAAGAGAGCGGAGACCGGGAAATTGGATCAATTTGTAGATTAAACTGAGATAAGCTTTAGTACGCTTTGACGAATTATCTAATCGTGTTAAAGGTTCTTGTTGCTTCGAAGAATCTTAGCAAAATCAAAGCTGTTGAAGCGGCAACTCTTGAGGTTCTTCCAAGTGCTGTAGTTACCCCTTGTCCTGTACAGCCATCGAAACAACAACCCTTGTCTCGATTGCAAACCCATGAATTTGCAAAAGATCGAATCAACTTGATGTTTAGAAAAAATCCAACTGCAGACTACTACGTAGCACTAGAAGGAGGTGTTGAATCCTTTGAGGGGTGTTTCTACACTTTTGGTGTCGTCCGCTTATGGGAACCCAAAACAGACTATACTATTGTAACTGAAACCGCAAGATGCCCAATTCCAAGTGACGTATATAATGAGCTTCTTGAAAATCATTCCTTGGAATTAGGATTGCTAATCGATCAAATGGCTGGGGAGAAGAACATGAAGAACTGGAATGGAGCCGTCGGTTTCTTAACAGATGGACATTTAAGGCGAATCGATCTTTTTATGCAAGCATGTATCATTGCTTTTTCACTAATGAGCAACAAGAAATTGGATAAATACTCGAGAACGTCTTCCTTTTAACCCTTGTTGAGTCTAACAGAAAGCCGAAAGCCTTGAGCTCATTTCTAGCAAGTGATAGGTGAACCTATGCTGTTTTCTCCCATGCTGGGAAATGTGATCTGGCTCTTTCTCATTACACTCGCATTTTTGTTCTAGCCAATGGAAGACATGAATTTGGCAAGGCAGTTGAAAACAGTCGACCTATTGGGATAGGTTCAAATTCAAACATGCCAACTATTTATTGATGACCCCTAAAGTTCGGATTACGGCAAAAGCCCTCGCCAAAATGATCGCTTTTGATCTCAAGCGTCCCGGGAAGGAGAGTGCGGGGCTTTTATTGGGGAGAGAACAACCCGATGGAACTATTTATGTTGAAGACATTGATGTTGGGGAGCAAGAAGCAACTGCTGTTCATGTTCAATTAACAGATGATGCACTTGTGCAAATTGTATCTCGGGTTGCTAACCGTAACGATGACATCTCAATCATCGGATGGTGGCACACCCATCCCGGACTTCGAGCCTTTATGTCGCCCACGGATGTGAGAACGCAACAGACGTACCAAGCAATGTTTGACAAAGCAATTGCTATTGTGTTAGATCCTCTGAAATTTGAGCAAACTCATCGTCTCGAAGATCTAGATGTAAAAGTCTTTCAAGTACAAGGAGAAAATCCCATCGAAATTCCGTTTACGGTCGAAAAAAGTCTTCAACCAGCATTGGAATATCTTGTTTTTGCCTCAGCATCGCCTTCTTCTCACCCAAATGTTGCTCCAACATATTACGTTTCTCGCCCCAACCCTGACGACCTTGTCAAACTGGAACAGTACGTGGCAAACATGGAAGGTCTCGAGAGTGACAAGGAATTACTTCGTGGTTTTATCATTGGTCTTAGAGCAATAGCGGAATCCAATGATACGATCAAAGCAGATCCTTCTATCGCTCGTAATCTAGAAAGCGTTGTGTCTGAAATCGATCAACTAAATCGATTACTTCGCGAATATCATCTTCGAAAAACGATTGCTACTGATAATTTTTATTCTGGACTCTGGATAAGTGTTATTCTAGTTTTGGGTTTTATTGGAGCATACTTGTTAAGCCTTGTTCTTTGAGTCTCCACGTGTGCACTTTTAGTGCTTATTCGAATCCCCCGTTACTGCAATACTTATGCACGGTTTATTGCACAAGAACAACTGGTGGGTTGGGCATTTGTTCATATGGATTCTTTACCTTGGCGTCTTGAAAAAGGAATTTTATCTTTTGCGTGATTCAAAGTTAAAAATTCCAAACTCTAGAATGGATCTGTTTGGTTTCCTCGGTTTTCTGCATACTGTTGTGTTCATCGCTTGAAGATTGTCCAAAACGAAATGGATTCTGGTTTCTTCTATTGTTCGAGTATCCGAACTTTTGCCTCAAAAAAGTATATTAATCTTACAATAGTACACCCCTAGTAATGCAAAAGAAGACGAAGTCCGATAACCGCACAAAAAAGCACGTCTCTCGCACTAAACGAAAAAAAATCAAGACGAAAAAAATACTTCTTCAACCATTAACTGCTACAAGATTAGCTATTATGTATGAAAAAATTCAACGAGAACCAATAAACTTGGATCAGGCCCTCAAACCTGTTGGGCAACTATACCTCATACCCGAGCGATGTAAGGAATGTTCTTACTGCTGGGAGTATTGTCCTGAAGATGTCCTAACTCGATCGAATCAAATGAATTCCCATGGTTATTACTATCCAACCATCGCAGAAGGAAAAGAAACCGCTTGCGTGAATTGCGGCATGTGTACTGAAATTTGCCCCGAATTCGCTATTTTCACTACGGACTACGAGGAAGGAATTACGGAGGCTGGTTAATATGGCTGAAAAATATTATCTTGGCAAGCACTTTATGATGGGGAATCACGCGGTTGTAGAAGCGGCCTTGATGGCTGGTTGCCGATTTTTTGCAGGTTATCCTATCACCCCCGCGTCTCCCATTGCTGAAAGAATGAGCTGGCGTCTACCCGAAGTTGGAGGAGCCTACATTCAAATGGAAGACGAAATCGCTAGCATGGCTGCTATTATCGGTGCTTCTGTAGGTGGTGTAAAAGCCATGACTGCGACATCAGGACCAGGTCTTTCACTAATGCTTGAGAATATCGGACTTGCTTACATGATGGAAGTACCCGTTGTAGTTGTCAATATCATGAGAGGTGGTCCCTCTACAGGTATGCCGACCTTAACCTCTCAAGGCGACATTATGCAGGCTCGATGGGGGTCACACGGGGACTATGACATGATTGCTTACGCTCCATCAACGGTACAAGAAATGTTTGATTTTACGATTAAAGCGTTTAATGCGTCTGAAAAATATCGAACTCCAGTTATGATTCTGGGTGATCAAGTCCTTGGACTGATGACGAGTGATCTTTATGTTCCTCACAAGGAAGAACTAGAAATCATTGATCGGAAAGTCCCCCCAGAAGGTTTGGAGGATTATCTACCCTATGATTCTAAAGAACTTATTCCGCCAATGGCTATTGCAGGAATGGGTTACAAGGTTCACATGACTGGTTTGACTCACAATGAAAAAGGCTACCCAGATGTAAGCGTCGGAGCCCAGGAAAAACTAATGAGGAGATTGAAAGCCAAATTTGAGCAGAATCTCTCTGATATCATTGAAGTTGAAGAGAGGTATATGGAAGATGCTGATATCGCCATTGCTTGTTTCGGGAGTGAGGCTAGGTCCGTACTCAACGCCGTGAAAAAGGCGCGTGAAGAGAATATCAAAGTTGGAATCTTTAGATTCAAAACTATCTGGCCGTTTCCTAAAGAGGAAATTAACGAGTTATCTAAGCGTGTGAGCAAAATTATCGTAGCGGAGATCAATCTCGGCCAATTAATCCATCCTATCAGAGAATACTCCGATCCTAGCTGTGAAATTGTATCCCTTCCGCACGCTGGTGGCACAATTCATAAGCCCGAAGAAATATTGGCGAAAATCAAAAAGGAGGCCTCAAAATGACAAGAATCAAACCCATCATCACTGAAAGACACCCAAGAGATAAACTCTTGAGAACAGAACGCCTACCCCACATTTGGTGCCCGGGGTGTGGATTAGGAAAAGTACTTGGGGCGTATGGGGAAGCGGTGTTAAAGTCTGGTATTCCCGTTGATAAGCACGCCGTAATTTCAGGCATCGGATGCACCGGTCGTTCCGCTGGATACCTAAACGTGGATTCCTACCATACAACTCATGGGCGACCAATTGCTTTTGCAACCGGGCTTAAAGTAGCTCGACCAGATATGGAAGTGACCGTGATTAGCGGTGACGGGGATCTAGCAACAATTGGTGGAAACCATATCATTCATGCTGCACGTAGAAATGTAAATATCACTGTGATCATGGTGAACAACTTCAACTATGGCATGACTGGGGGGCAAGCCAGTGCAACAACTCCCCACCATGCTAAAACGACAACTACGAGATATGGCAATTACGAATATCCTTTCAACATGCCCTTCTTGATGAGAGCAGCTGGAGCTACTTACATTGCTAGGTGGACTGCATTACACATTAAACAAATCACTGATTCGATCTTAAAGAGCTTCGAAAACAAAGGTTTTTCCTTTATTGAAGTCATGTCTCCTTGCCCGAAAGGGTTTGGTAAAAAAAATAAATTCCGAGAAGGCATTCACCAGCTCCGCTACTTCGAAGAGCATAGCTATCTTGGAGACAAGCACGACTTGACCGACCATGCCCCCTCAATGCATCCTGATGAAGACTTACCCATTGGAGAATTCTTTGCCGATGGGGGCCGTATCGACTTTTTGTCTAACCAGTGGAAAATATTCCACAAGGATGAGAAACAGGGGTGAAACACAAAATGAGATTCAATGTCAGATTTGCAGGACTCGGGGGACAAGGCATTATCACAATGGGGCTTGCCATTGGGCGAGCCGCTTCTATCTACGACAAAAAATACGTGATCATGACTGAGGCCTACGGACCTGAAATCACGGGTGGGTTTGCACGAGCCGACGTCATCATTTCAGATGAAGAAATAGACTACCCATTAATCGAACATCCTGATATCCTTGTTCTCATGCATACTGATGGTTGGGAACGAAACAAAGACCTCGTAACAGTAGACAGCTTAGTGATTTACGATGATTTCTTGGCAAAGGTAGAAGAAACCGGAAAGGGCCAATTCTTCAAAATCCCCTCTTTAACAGTAGCAAATGAGCTAGGGCGGAAAGTCGTGGCTAACGTGGTCATGATGGGTGCGATTCAAGAAATCACGAATATTGTATCAAAGGAGGCCTTGCGAAAAGCCTTGCTAGACTTGGTGCCCAAAGGCACTGAAGAACTCAACTTAACGGCACTCGAACGCGGATATGAAATTGGAAGCAAAATAGGTGGTAAGATTGAAGCCTGAAGAAAACAAAGTCAAACCGGTCATGGTTATTGGCGGAGGCATTGCGGGAATCCAAGCCTCCCTTGATTTAGCAGAAGCAGGAGTACCCGTTATTCTTGTTGAGAAAAAACCGTCTATCGGCGGTGTGATGGCTGCCCTAGATAAAAACTTCCCAACTCTTGATTGTTCCATTTGCATTGAGGCTCCCAAAATGAGCGAAGTAATGCAAAACAAAAACATCACTGTAAGAACCCTCACGGAAGTAATCGGTGTTTCAGGCAGAGCCGGGAATTTCAAGGTCAAGGTTCGAGAAAAAGCTCGCTACGTAACTGATGCGTGCACTCGATGCGACGAATGTGTGAAGGTCTGCCCAGAAATCCGACCCAACGAATTTGACCATGGCTTAGGCTTTAGAAAAGCCATTTACACACCTTTCCAGCAAGCAGAACCATCACCCTACGTAATCGATATTGATGCGTGTTTGAATAACCCTCCAAACTACATGCCGTGTAATCGATGCTTGACAGCTTGTCTTCCTCAAGCAATAGATTTCATGCAAGAACCGTACCAAGAAGAAGAAATCAATGTGAGCGCTATCATCCTTGCAACAGGCTTTGACATGCTCGACGCTTCCATTCTCCAAGAATATAACTATGGTAAACATCCTGACATTCTAACCTCTATAGAATACGAACGAATGCTTAATTCAGCTGGCCCAACTGAAGGACACATTATCCGGCCCAGCAACCACGAACACCCAGAGAAAATCGCATTTATTCTCTGTGTCGGCTCTCGAGATCAACGATACGCGTTTTACTGTTCTCGAGTTTGTTGTATGTACTCAATAAAAGAAGCTTATCAGACAATCGACCACGGAGTGAAAGATGTAACCGTTCTTTACATGGATATCCGGGCTTATGGGAAAGGGTTTGACGAATTCCACGCTCGAACCAAGAAGGAAGGCGTAAAATACATCCGCGGCAGACCGTCAGAAATACAAGTTGATGGAGACAAACCCGTAGTCATCTACGAGGACACTGAAAAGCAAATCCTCCACAAAGAAGAATTCGACCTAGTTGTGCTTGCTCCAGCCTTACTTCCCTCTGAAAAAACCATGGAATTAGCAGAATTGATGGGTATTGACATAGGAATTGACGGCTTTATTGCTACGAGAGCCAATAGAGGAAATCCCATTGAAACTACTCGAAAGGGCATTTTTGTTTGTGGATCAGCATCAGGTCCCAAAGATATTCCTGACAGTGTGGCTGAAGCAAGTGCTGCTGCTGCGGCTGCCATGACATATGCAAAACAAAGATATTGGCCCGAAGAACATTTTGAAGAGACTATTGATCCATATGCAGAAGAAAGAGTCGGAGTTTTCATCTGCGATTGTGGCTCCAACATCAAAGGAGTTGTTGACGTTCCAAAAGTCGTTGAAATCGTCAAGAATGATCCGGGTGTAGTTCATTCGGAAGAAGTCATGTTTGCATGTGCCGGAAACACTGTGAAACGCATTGCTGACACAATAAAAGAAAAACAATTGAACAGATTAGTGGTAGCAGCATGTTCTCCAAAGACTCATAGCCCAACCTTCCAATACGCCGCCCAAGTAGCTGGTCTAAATAAGTACCTTATTGAAATGGCAAATATTCGTAACCAAAATTCTTGGGTTCACAAGAGTTTCCCTCAGGAAGCAACTATTAAAGCCGTTGATCTTGTGCGAATGGCCGTTGAAAAATCCAAGAAACTTGAGCCTCTGAAAGAATCTGATTTGCCTGTAACACAGACTGCACTGGTGATCGGAGGGGGCGTTGCTGGAATGGCTGCTGCTTGGAATCTTGCCAAGCAAGGATTCGAAACCCATCTTGTCGAAAAGGAACCCGAACTTGGGGGTATGTTACGCAGACTTCATGAACTTGCTCCCCTCGGGGTCAGTGCGAGAGAAGTCTTGGACAAGATGATTAAGGATGTTAAGGAAGCTGGTGTGAAAGTATACACCAACACAACCGTCAAAACAATAGGTGGTGTGGTTGGGAACTTTCACGTTACACTCTCAAACGATGAAACCTTGGATATAGGGGCAATAGTTCTTGCGTATGGCGGCACTCCCTATACACCCAAAGGCTTTGATTACGGGAAGAGAAAAAATGTGATCACAAACTTAGAGCTTGAACAAAGCATCGACAACCGACCGGAAGAAAATATCACTTTTGTAGGGTGCGTGGGGTCTCGATTCGATGACAAAGGCTGTTCTCGCTATTGTTGTGCATCAATGATCCATCAAGCCGTCAAACTACGGGATCAAGGCAAGAATGTAACAGTTCTTTACAAAGACATCCGAATGTTTTCGAGACACGCTGAGGAACTATATTATGAAGCTGGCGAAAAAGGCGTAGTCTTTGCCCAGATGCCTCAAGATGTCAACCCCGAAGAACACGTGAAATTTGAGGATGGCTATGTCCGATTCAAGGAAGAGCTCATCGATGAGGAAATCATGATTCCGACGGATTTACTGGTTCTCGCTGTGGGTATTAGCCCACCAGCGGATCACGACATTGCAGATATCTTGAAAGTATCAAAGACTGAAGACAACTTCTTATTAGAGCTACATCCCAAGCTTGCTCCATTAGATGCAGCAGTTCATGGGGTGTACATGGCTGGCAACGTAAGAGGGCCTGTGTTGGCTGAAGAGGCCATTTCACAAGGGCTTGGCGCGGCATCTCGCGCATCCGATTTACTAGCGAAAGACACGGTTACCAAAGAACCCCTAACTGCAAAAATCGATCCCGAAATCTGTATTGGATGTCAAAGATGTGCAAAAGTCTGCACTTACAACGCAATCGAAGGGGCAAAGAAAGAAGCCCATCGCGTCATAGAAGCGGCTTGCATGGGCTGCGGAAGCTGTGCAGCAGTATGTCCCACGGGAGCAATCACGATGCCCGGGTTTACTGATGAACAAATCTTGGTTCAAATTGATCAAGCACTTGCTGAAGAACCTGAAGAAAAAGTGCTGGTCTTCGCTTGTAACTGGTGCTCTTACGCAGGTGCCGACCTTGCCGGGATCTCGAAAATTCAGTATCCTCCTTCTTCAAGAATTATCAGAACAATGTGTTCAGCAAGAGTTTCGGGTAAATTCGTAGAATATGCCTTTGAAAAGAACGTGGGGGCCGTGTTAGTTACCGGTTGTCGATTAACTGAGAAGGGTTCTGACTGTCACTACAACTTTGCCAATAAGCATACGCTTGAACGTTTCCAGAAGTGGAAGAAAAAACTGACCCACCGGGGCATAGAACCTGAGCGTCTTCAACTCCAATGGGTCTCTGCATCTGAAGGAATCGTTCTTGCAAAGAAACTCTATGAAATGGAAGAAGTGCTCAAGCGGCTAAAGCAGCATAAGAACGGCAACGGGAAAAAACACGAGGAAAAGAAAACCGCGCAATCATCCTCCAAAGCCGTAAAGAAAACGGAGGGCTCCTAAAATGATCCAGAAAGAATTACCACGAAAAGTTGATCTTGAATTGAGAAATCACTTCCTAGAACAAGAATACAGTCCAAGTGAGTGCTATCAATGCGGAACATGTACCGCCACTTGCCCGCTAAACCGAGTGAAGACAGAAAAATTCACAGTGCGCAAATTGTTTCATCTCGCCCAACTAGGACTACAGCCTGAATTCTTGGTATGGGAATGCACAACGTGCAAAGAATGTGAAACACGTTGTCCGAGAGAAGTGGAAATCGTTGAAAGCATTATCAGTCTGAGACGCTACGCATTCCAGAAACGATTCGTCCCACGCGAACTTGAAAAAGTATTATGGAACATTTTAGAAGAAGGAAACCCAACTGGTGACCCTCGCTCTAATAAAGCTGTATGGGCAACTGGTCTAAATCTCAAGGACGCAACCCAAGGAACAGACATACTTCTCTACGTGGGAGGTCCCAATGCATATGATCCCCGTTTACAGCGTGTAACAAAAGATCTCGTAAGCATCCTCCAGTCTACTAATTTTGACTTTGGAATCTTGGGCAAAGCTGAGCCCCCAAGCGGTGAAACAATAAAAATCACAGGAGAAACGGCCTACTTAGAAATGCTTATTGAGAAAAATGTGGAACTCTTTAACTCAACCGGGGCCACCAAGATCTTGGCAATCTCTCCTCATGATTATGACTTCATAAAGAACACATATTCTCAATACGGGCTGGAAGCTGAAGTCATACATTACACGGAATTCCTTGAAGACATAATAATGACTGAAAAAATCAGTTTCAAAGAAAAGATCGAACAAGAAATCACCTACCACGATCCTTGCTATTTAGGGCGATACAATGACGTTTTTGACGCACCACGCTCGGTTCTTGAGAACATTCCCGGCGTTCAGCTAATTGAAATGGATCGTGCGAAGAGCAACGCTCTATGCTGTGGCGGTGGCGGGGGACAAATGTTTTTTGAGATCGAACCCGGAGAACGTCTTTCAGACGTACGTGTGCAAGAAGCGAATGAGACTGGTGCCTCATCACTCCTTACTTCATGTCCTTACTGCATTCAGAACTTCGAAGATAGTAGTAAATCTACTGGAACAAAAATCAGCGTTGGCGACGTGGTTGAAATCGTTAGAGCTGCAATGGGAAATGGTTCATCCCCTAGGAAGAAAAAGTGAATCTGAAAAGGTTGTGAGATTATGAACAAAGCAAAGAAATCCCCCAAAGCTTCAGAGTGGCAAGGCATTTGGGTTGTCCTCGAACACGCCAAGGGAAAAGTGAGTAGCGTAAGTTGGGAAATCCTAGGTAAGGCACGGGAACTTGGAGACAAGTATGACACAAAGGTTTCCGCTATTTTGTTAGGAGTTAATCTTGATGATATGGCAAGAGAAGCCATCCATCGAGGTGCCGATGACGTCTATGTGGTCGAACATGAAGCGCTGATGCATTATTCTTGGGAGGCTTACACCAAAGTCGTAACTGATCTCGTAGAAAAACACCGCCCAAACATATTACTTCTTGCAGCAACCCATAACGGAAGAGACTTAGCAGGAAGACTTGCTATACGTTTAAACACGGGACTAACAGCAGATGTGGTTGAACTAGACATTGAACCAGAGAGAGCACTTCTCGTGGGATCTGTTCCCGGATTTGGCGGTTCCATTCTAGCCGTCATTAAATGTGAGCACAGCCGCCCTCAAATGGCAACTGTTAGGCCTGGAGTTCTCATTGCAAAAGAGCCAGACCCCTCTAGAACGGGGAAAATCCATAAGATTGCTCCGGATATACCCCCCGATCTCATTACGACTCAAGTATTACAGGAAATACCCGTTGAAACAGTTGATATCTCAAAAGCAAAGCGGATAGTCGCTGCGGGGAGAGGAATCGGTACCAATCTTGAATTAGTTGAAGAACTTGCAGAACTGCTTGATGCTTCAATCGGTGTTACTCGCCCGCTTGCGGACATCGGGTTAAAATCAAGGGACCATCAGATTGGTTCCACCGGCGTTACCGTCAGGCCCAAGCTAGCCATTATTATTGGTGTTAGCGGTGCCGCTCATTTTGTATCCGGAATACAAGATGCAGAAACAATAATCTCGATAAACATAGATGAAGAAGCTCTTATTTTCGATCACTCTGACTACTGCGTCGTTGCAGATCTGAATGAAGTTGTTCCCGAGCTAATAGAGGCTTTGAAAGCGCGCCTATATAGCACAGCCAAATAAAGGAGGAAAAAAAATGGATAAAGGACTACATATTGTTGTTTGCGTAAAGATCGTGCCAAAACCAGAAGATGTGAAGCTCAAAGAAGATAACACCCTGGACCGGGCTAATGCTGAAAGTGTCATTAATCCTCCTGACAAAAATGCCGTTGAAACTGCTGTCTCTTTAAAAGAAAGATATGGTGGTAAAGTTACTGCGATCTCCATGGGGCCACCATTCTTTGACGATTTTATGCGACTCATTATGGCAATGGGAGTCGATGATGCTGTCTTGCTCAGTGATCGTGCCTTCGCAGGAGCGGACACCTATCCAACCACGCTAACACTTGCAGCTGGAATCAAAAAACTGGGCGACGTAGATCTTGTTATTTGTGGAGAAGAATCATCCGATGGCGGAACTGGCAACGTTCCCCCCGGTATTGCTGAGTGGCTAGGATGGACACAAGCAACCTATTGTCATGAAATTGATTACGACGAAATTCAATCCCGATTCGTCGTCAAACGAAGTGTTAGCACGGGATACGAGGTAATATCAATTCCCAAACCCGCAGTGATTTCTGTAGAACTTGGAATTAATAGCCCCCGATTTCCAAATTTCTATCTTAAACAAGAATATGATCAGAACTACAAAGTAACAATATGGGATGCGAAAGCACTGAACCTTGATCCTGAGAAAGTAGGACTAAAAGG
>JALTMP010000118.1 GCA_027001645.1 Candidatus Heimdallarchaeota archaeon | reverse complement strand
AATCTTGAACCGGATAAAATAATATAAGTGAAAAAATGAACAGTATAGTGACTCATGTCTGATGGTAACAATGCGTATCACAAGAAAAAGATCACTCTAGATTCGCTTGATAAGCAAATATTACATGAACTTCAAGAGGACTGCAGAATTCAGTACCGTGAATTAGCCAAACGGACGGGAAGAGCAATTGGCACAATTTCAAATCGCATCCAGAATCTAGTGAAGAAAGGTATCATTAAGCGCTGGACAATTCAGATTGATCCTGAATCTCTAGGCTATGATTTTACGGCAATTCTGCACATTAAAATCGATGTTGTACACATAAACCAGATAAACAAGGAATTAGCAAAGATAAAGGAGCTTTACGCACTCTACAATGTAACGGGTGACACCGACATTATTGCCTTAGGACGCTTTATTAACCGACGACACCTCGACAAAGTCATTCATAAGATTCTGGCAATCCCACACATTCAGAGAACCTCTACCAGTCTAGTTCTTCGGCAACTAAAGGAAGATCTTCGGGTCCATATCCCTCAGCATGAGGAATCACAAATTGGTTGAATACAATGAAAACAGAACGAACTCATCGATATGCTGGTTGGACAGCTCAACTAAAAGAATCGGAAATTCGAAGGCTTCTGCGCTATAATCCCCCGTATTATTTTGCTGGAGGAAAACCGGGTGCATTGCCATTAAGAGTAATGTCCTCCATTCTGGAAAAGATCATATCAGAAGAACTAACTGGAAAAAGTGAAATTGACAGTACTCCCGTCTTCGATTATGGCCCATCTGAAGGGATTCCTGAATTAAGGCAAGTCTTGGGTGAGCGACTGCGCTTAAGAGACGGAATCCCTTTAGTCAAGGGTGAAGAGTTCAAAGAAGTGATAATTACAACCGGCTCCCAACAAGCCGTTTACGGTGTTCTTGACGCCATGCTTAATCCCGGAGACACCGTGATTGTTCCTCGCCCCGCTTATTTGGGTTTCCTAGGGGTAGCAGTTAAGCTGGGAGCAAATATAGTATCTATCCCCACAGATGATCGAGGGATTATCCCCGAAGGTTTGAACCAGGCATTTGAATTGTTGGAACGAAGAGGTGAATCATTACCAAAACTAATTTACACTGTTCCTTTCTCGGACAACCCTAAAGGTGCTTCTCTCTCGCTTCACCGTAAAAAAGAGATTTTTAACATTGCTGAGCAATGGGGGGCATTGTTAATAGAAGATGCGGCCTATAAGGAAATCCGATATGGTTCTGCAAGAGAAAAACCTCTAGATCCCATTAAAAAACTCGACAAGGAAAATACTCGTGTTGCATACATTAATTCTTCAAGTAAAGAGGCAGCTGTTTTAAGGCTCGGTTATTCCGTGCTCCCTTCCCCTCTAAATGATTTTGTCATTAAGGCAAAAGGATTCTATGATCTTTGTACGCCTTCAATCACACAGAAGATCGCTTTGCATTATTATAGAGACCACATTGACAGTATTTTGCCAAGAATTGCTGATATGTACGAGAAAAGAGCCATCGCCATGAAAAAAGCAGTTGATGAATTCCTCGTGGGTTCAAGAACTGATCCCGAAGGTGGCTTTTTTGTCTGGTTTTCGAGCGAAAATGAAAACCTAAACACTACGGAACTATTAGATGACGCACTCAAGGCAGGAGTGCTCTATGTTCCCGGTAGTGCATTTTATCCAACTACCGGCATTGCGTTAAAGGAAGACCTGTCTGGCTTTGCTCCATGCAGAACTAATTTTAATGAGATTAGGCTTAGCTATAGCACCTCAAGACCAGAAGACATAACAAAAGGAATTGAAATACTCGGAAATCTACTAGCCTAGTCTATCTACCGTCTGAGTTGTAGAAGAAACAGCTTGACATGGCAATGAAATAATGCATGCCTTTGTCTGATGATCAAGGCAGAGGATTCTTTTACGGCGGTTTCAAAAGAAACAATCAAGACGACCGGAGCGGTTCTTTTCTTAATTATCAGTTGTTCTTTCTGCTTTTTTTTTCTTTTTTCGCTTCTTCTTTTCATCAAGAATAACTTCCTTTTTGTACTCCATTTCCGGAAGAGCCGCGTTTTGTCCAAGTTTTCCGCCGATCCAAGCAACAAAACCAACTATAACACCAAACGTTACCCCATCAATGAGCGATGAAGTAAAATCTCTTGACGATAGTAGGCCGCTAATTACTTCAGTCAAAGTTAGCACGCCAATTAGCACGATTACTTGTTTAACAATGAGTTTTTTTCTATCGGGAAGGTTCAATCTTACGTCTCGAATGACGACACCAATGAAGAATGCCGCTGCGAAAAGAGAAACGATGAAGACAGGAAAGTATTGGGCTGGCCAAAAAGGTAACTGAAATAATAGATCAAGCCCCCCAACAAGAAAGGGGAGAAGCAAGAAATGCTTTGGATCTAATGGTTTTTGTTCATGATCATTAGTCATGTAAATCATCTACGTCGATTCTTTTTGGAAAACTAACATTTCTGCATTTAGGACAATACCCATTATCCCAAATAAACTCAAACAGTTCTTTGGAATGAAAAACAAATCCGCATTGTTCACATTTGGAGGCATCTTCTCCATCCTCTATTCTTTCACCACATTGAGCACATCTGACAGGATTGCTAATCACCGGCTGTTCAGAACTAGAAAAAGAACGGATTCCAAGTTCTCTGAGATCGAAGTAGAAAACTTTTCCCAGCAAGAATAGCTCACCAATAACTGGAAAGAGTTTTTCAGCGATTCCAGCTCGTATCCAATAATAAACCACTGTTGCTATGTATAAAATTACCAAAATATTGAGTGGGGTTGGAAACGGATCAATAATGTAAGTTCTAGTTAATCCATAATACGTAACCTCCCCCAAAAGAACTATGCTTGCACCTAATGAAAAGATATTTTTTACAATTGCATCTCGTCGGTATCCCCAATCCTTAACCCCAAGCTTGCCTTGCCACCAAAGGTCATGGTTCTCCCGTAACGATTTCCCCAGAATACCCGGGTTTAGAAAAAGTGTGAGTCTTTTTCGCTTTATCTTTGTGCCTTTTCTGGACTTTCCCATAACATCCCAGATCGTGCGAATTGGAATAATTGGAATAAGAAACGCGAGATATAGTGTGAGCAGTATTGTCCCATAAGCCAGGTATAAGACAAGCATGACTGGAGAAAATAATAGCACAAGGAAGGAAGCTAGCAAAACATGCCTTCTCTTGATTGTTGCTCGATTCCAAGCAATTCTTACCCAATGTGCAGGATTTCTATACAGAAAAGAACAATCATAGCAGTATGACTTTTTTTCTCCATAATCGATAATGCTTGAAAAGCCTGAACGTAACGCTCTCAATTCTGTAACAGGAAACCTACCTCCACATCCATGACATTGAGCTTTTCCATTAGCCTTAGCAAAACCTCGAACTGTTTTGGAGTTTGCACTGAAGCCTTTCTTCTCTTGATGGAGGTTCTTCATTCCCAAGCTTGATCTATGCTACGACTTTAAATGCATTACAATAACGAAGCAGTGAACGAATTATTTTATACAATCTTTGCTCGTATGCCACAACCTTGGTTTCTAGTACCAAAACCAAGGTGCTTTGGATGACTCTCGGTGTTTATTATCTCGAGGCGAGATTGTTGGAGGTATGATTTTCTGCCAATGTCGTCTGCTCTTTTCATATCTGCGTTTACCATTGAGCTGTTGGAAGTTTAGAAGACTGTCCCGGACAGAAGCGACTCAATGGCTTAAACTTAGGTCTTGTGAGAACTTTCTCTGCTTTGTAAGGTACATTTCACTAGCAACAGACGGAGCTCACCAATACCTAGGTGTTTTTATCTAAGCTTAGGCCTTGTTTGCGCTTAGGATCGTCCACGATGATGGCGTCGATATTCTTGCCAATGCGGTAAGCAAACGAAAAACACTGAAAAATACGGGGTCGCTGAAGATAACACGTGTTCATTACGAATCTTTAACTCTGAAAAGATTGGTGTAAATCAGTGGTCCACTAGGCTTTTCTCTTCTTCAACATCCAATAACTCCATTAGAAACGAGGCTAAAGGACCAAACACAAACCAGGGAACCACTACCCAATAAGCCCAATTGATACCTTTCTCACCAGTAGCCCAATCAATAAAGAACAAGAAAATCCAAATCGGAACCGCTTTGGCCAAAGATCTTTTTGATGAATGAAACCTTAGTTCAGGACTAGTGTCGAGGTTAGTGACCTTTCCTGTTTTTTCATCCGTGCTTGTTTCGCTCAGAACCTTACCGCATTCTGAACAAAATGCCGCATCCGACGGATTAATCGTTCCACAGTTTGGGCATGTCGTATCCACGGGCTATTTTCGCTCATTTATTGTTATAAACATTTCAGAACACTTTATCTCCATGGTGCAAAATAAGCAAGTTATAATATGCACGATTTGACCTAAGGTTGGAGAGTTTAATGGAGCGAGAACCTCGGAAAATAAGTGCAGATCAATTTGTGTCGAACAAGAATGCCCAAGAAATTCTGGAGGATCGCTGGAAATATGTCAAGACTAGAATCTATCAACTAGCCTCTGAATATTCTAAACGAGAGCTAATAAAGGAACTCATTAAGATTAGAGAAGAATTTACTACGCAGATTCGTCTTCCTGCCATTATTATGCTCTCAGGATGCGATGTCGTATTGCACACAATTCTTCGGTGGGAAGACTGGAGACCCCAACCATCAAGAGGGCTTCCTATCAGCCGTGCCACCCGTGAATTAGCAATCCTCGGTTCTGAACTAGTTCTTATCCATACTCTTAGACAAGCTATCAAAAACCGCCTTTTTGAAGAAGTCAATGGCGAACTTCGCCCAACCGAGCGTGGAGAAAGACACTTTAGTCGTATTCATTCTTTTGATGTCAAAGTAGCGGGAACCGCTCTTGACGTTGCGCGATTGCAGTGGAGAAAGAAAAGACAACGAAGAACTCATTATCGTAAAGGATTCCATGACTGGGATATTCCGCTTTCTGTGTTAGAACTGCATCGCAGAAATGCATTTCTGATGTTCCTTCGATCACCTGTCACATTCTACAGATCGATGACCATGCTTACACCGGAGCAAATTGAAGCGTTAATACGGCTTAGCCATAAGTTGCGAGAAATGCCAGAAATCTCAACTGCTCACGGAACTCTATTTAAACTGAAGCTAAAAATTCACTCATCAACAGCCAAAGCTCTGTATGCTTTAAGTGATGTTAATCTTAAGAGAATCGAACAGCCCGCCCATCAAGTCTCAATTTATGAAGGAGAGGAAGAAGGCAAAGTTGTCTTCCTCATTGGGCTTGAAGCCTTTATGTTATTCACCACTTTTCTCGAATCATTTGACCTAGAGGAACTGGAAGACAAAGCAAGATTAGCAGAAGAAGCCGTAAGAGATATTATTGAAGAATCGCCCCTATGGGAAATTGTCAACACAAGATACGAAGTGGTAGAAAACGAAGGCGATGACGATCGTGTCATTACTGAGATTGACATGATTGCCAGAAGCACTGAAAAGCAAGAAAAATACATTTTGATCGAAGTTAAGGATTACAGCTTCTGGGCAGGTTGGATCTTTGGAGGCTCCGAAAGAAAGCGCAACTACTACGAGAAAGCAGTCGAGAAAATGGAGCTAAGGAAAGATCACATCCGAAAAGAGTTTGGGGCAGAAGAAGTGCTATCCTTGTTTGTCAGCAGTGTGCCAGAGCCATTCCAGGAAATCAATAACATTCCCGTTGTTTTTGTGGAAGACCTCCCGCATGTTCTAGAAGAATTGGGTAATCAACGTAATACCGAGACAAAAGAGCGACAAAAGCCGACAAATTTCCTATTCAAATATTACCAGAGCCTGCTCCGTTTCCTCCGTGATGCTGAAAAAATCGAACAAGAAATCAAGGAGAAGAAATCTCGTTTGCGGTCCATTCAAAACGAAAAACATGAGCGGGAAAAAGAAGTTCAGACCCTAACAGACGTTGCGAATTCCATAAAGAGCGAGTTGAGAACATTACTAACTAGAAAGCAGATTCTTAAAAAAAGACGCTGGAAAGCTCAACAATCTGCTCAAATCGATAGAATAAGAGAAGAAATCAAAGCGCTGGATAAGGACCTTTTGAATTACAAGAGAAAACTTGACAATGTTGAAGAAAAAATCTCCGCCGTTCATTTAGAAATCGAAAAAATTGAGAGCAAGATTCGAAAGTTGAAAAAAGAGATTGAACGCCTTACAATGAGGAAGAATAAACTACTCGGACCACACAAAGTCTGGAGATGATTCTTCTTCTGTCCTTAACCGATTTGTTTTAAAACATTCTTCAGAATAGGAAAACTGAGAGCGAAGGTAATGCAAAAATGATGATTCCAGTTCGCTGTTTTACATGTGGAAAAGTTGTTGCCGACAAATGGGAAGAATGGGTAGAGAGAGTAAACGAAGGTGAGAATCCTGAGCAGGTCCTAGACGATCTCGGGCTTACAAGAGTATGCTGTCGAAGAATGATTGTCTCACACGTGGACTTGATAGACGAAATTATTCGCTTTTCTATCTGACTTTTTACCGATTTAATGAACAACTCTTTCCTCTGAGGTCTCTTCTCAACAATCAACAAGCTCTTCAATCCGTTTTTTTTTCATTGTAGCGTGTCCTACGCTTTTTCGCTGTTTTCAACCTCAAGGTGCAACTCATTATTCAAAAACGTAAGAGTCAAGATTCAAAAGATACATTACTTAGGAATGCTTCTTGTCTTTGATGGCTGAAAATGAAATCATCTCCAGCATTCTGGAAATTCTCAAATCCGAGGCTCCAGAATACCACGAAGCCATGTTAGATCAGTCTGTAAAGGTTCTCGAAAATAGCTATGCAAAAACCGTGCTACAAGTTGGAGACGATTATGTGATTATGAGTTATTGCACAATAGGAGATGATTTCATTCTGGGCTCGTCCCGTTTTGACCGGAGTCGATCTGCTCTAAGCATTCTTTTTGGCTTAGGACTTGCCCCTGAAGTTCTGCTTTCCCTTCCAAAATCTTCTCTTCATGAAAGTGATATTCTCATCACCTCCTTCGCCAAGGGCACTTCTCTTTCAGATGCGTATTCTCAAGAGAATCTGCTTCTTTTAGGGGAATCGCTTTCTGAAGTTCACCAACAAACAATACCTCGAACATTCTCTGATCGATTAGGTTCTCCAATGTCCCCCCTGAGATTTTTACAACTTTCCAACTCCTATCTCATAGGGGCTCAACAAATTGCCCATCTTCTACCAGAGCATCAAGATCTGCTTGATCATTCCATTAACCTCGTGAGCGATACTTTCGCACTATTTGGTTCTAAGTATGGGGCTCTTGCAAAAAAACCCGGAACAACTCTCGTGCATGGCGATCTTAATCTTCAAAATGTTCTCATTTCTGAAAAAAATGCAGTGCTTGTCGATTGGGATTATGCGGGACAAGCCCATCTAGAATTTGATGTTGCTACCGTCTTGGAACTAATCGCTCAACGTGAGAATGACGAGGAAGTGTTTCTTGAACGATATCCTCTCGAATTAAATGATGATCGATTATTGGAAATGTACCGGCTCGTTGTAAATGTCCTTTTCGGTTCGTGGGCCATTCAATCATTATTCCTTGTGAAGGCTCCTCCTAATGGGGAGAGCTATTTAACTTACACTAACGGGAAGTTGGAAAATCAAGTCTCCTTTCTAGAACAATACGCCACAGATAGGCTAAAAAAAGCCGAGAAACTTCTCACTTCTTAAGATGAGAAAACTATCTATCAACGGCTGTCTATTTGATGCAGATGGTGTTTTGTATCGCGGAAGTGAGCCTATCAAAGGTGGCCCCGAGACAATTAAATTTCTGCGAGAAAAAGGAATTAAGGTGGGGATAATAACTAATAACTCAACTAGAGATCGTGAAAGCTTGTTGGAAAAGTTACATGCCTTGGGTTACGACTTTAGGGCGGATGAGATACTTTCCTCTGCCATGATGGCTGCAGAGACCATCGCCTCTGAAAAAAGAAACGCATCTGTTTTTGTAATTGGAGAGCAAGGCCTAGTCAATGAATTGAAAAGAGCAAATCTACAAGTCATCACTTCTGAAAACGAAAAAGCAGACTATGTAGTAGTTGGTTTAGATCGACAATGTACTTATGCAAAGCTCAAAATCGCAATGAATCACATCATGAATGGAGCTAAGTTTATTGCAACAAACACCGATTTGACACTACCTCAAGCAAATGGCTCTTTTATCCCTGGCGCTGGAGCATTAGTTAGTGCCCTCACGGCATCAGTCGGAAAAGAGCCAGATCTCATTTGTGGAAAGCCATCTCCCTTTCTCTACACAAGAATGTTAGAAAAATTGAATTTAAAGAAAGAAGAAGTGATCTTTGTAGGAGATAGGGTAGAAACAGACATCAAAGGGAGTATTGTCGCGGGAATTCACCCCATCTTGGTGCTTACAGGAGTTGTTTCAAGAGAGACTGCTGACAACGTTCTTATGAAAAACGGGATCAAGCCCAATCAAGTGACTGTTCTTCCCTCTATCAAAGAAATTATTTCACTGGAGCGCATTGTTTCTCTAACGGATAATGCTCAGGGCAAGTAGGCTTAGCACTGAGCCCGCAAGCACTAAGATGAGAACATTGTTTCCTGTTAATCGTCGAGCAACTTTTTTGATGAGTTCTTGAGCTTTGTCGAGTTTTTTGTCGACTACATCAACTTTTTCCTCAATGCGCTCAAGTTGAATGCCTTGTTCTGTCAGTTGCTCCGTGATTGTTTCAAGGGCTGTTTTCAACAAGCGAATCTGAGCATTAATGTCTTCCATCGACCGATAAATTTCTAGTTTCATCTCGTCAATTACTTTCTCCAAGTCCTCATCCTTGAACTTTGAACCCATATCTTGCTTAAGTAATTTCAAGTATTCTTCTGCTAGCATGTCTTCCTTTCCTGGCATTGTGCTAATCGCTTCAAACTGACTCAAAGCATCCTCAAGTTTTTCCAGTCGTTCCTTGTTGCTTCTGATCTTTTGTTTCTGTTGCTTTTCTTTTCTAATGTCTTGGGGCTGGAGCCGTTGAGGCATCTTTGACTTCAGCTTATCCCAAAAAGTCTTTTCCTTTTCAGTTTCCTCCTCAAAGGTCTTGTCGATTTCCTCAAAAATTTCTTTCATATCCCGGACTACTGACTTTAATTCTGAGATTGTTTCTGCAAGTAAATTTTCATCTTCGGGCTTTTTCTTTATCTGGGAAAATTTGCTCGCAAGTTTTTGGCGAATAGACTTCTTTTTCTTTTTCTTTTGTTCTGTCAATACTCTCACTCCTCTTGGATCTTGCTTCTGGTGTCCACTCTCTATATCTTATATGCACTTGCTGGATTATAATTGCTTGTCTTCCCACTTGTTTCTTGGTTGGGAAACTCTTTTTGCAAGTAAAGTCTTGCTAAGGCGCCCAGCTCATGAGTAGTTCATGTCCGAAAGAAGCGTATTCTTCCTTTACTTTGACGAATTTTTTCAAGAGTTCTGCTTGTTGTTCTTCTGACATGATTTCTGCTACCAGTCGATCGGCGTTATCCAAGATTGCAGCTATGCCCGCGCTGGCGAAGTGATAGGAAATGTCTTCTGTGCCGCCTTGAGATCCTCTCGGGTGGGATAACAAGAGTCGATTGTAAAAGTGAGGGTGTGCACTAAGCACCGAAAATCGACGTGAGGGGTGATATGACGTGGGGTCCTTACAAGTACGCCACAAGGCGTCGAGTGCGGATTTGTTGGGATGGAACACGTTTCTTGAAACAACCCCTCTCGTTAATGCTTGAACGCTGTAAGGTGTCTCAATGATATGAAACGGCATCATGCACATTAACTCATTAACGGTTGCATCGATATTCCCTTGGACTATTGATGGAGCTGAAATTAAGCGATCAAAATGTTCCTTGGGCATGATGATCATATTAATTTCTCGAACATTCGTCAGATACTTCCCCGGCTCAATACTGAATTCGGTATAGAATATCCCTGGTCCTGTGATGATTGCGAGAGGGTCTCCGTAAAAATCTGCAACTTGCGCTGTTCCCGCAGTAAGCATGACAATTGTGTCTCTTTTTAGGTCTATTACTGGCTTATTGAGGTAAAACCCATTGAATTTTCGCTTGAGCAGCCTATTCCATGAGGGGATGATGAGTAAAGAATCAAGGGCACGTGATTTGATCTCTGAAAATCTCATGCTACTTAGCTTGTCCTGCCTTTCCTTGATCATTTCATTGATTCTCTTAATTGCTTGGGGTATGTTTGGCGCAGAACTAGATCTTGGGAAGCCAAAATCGGCCATGAATGCAATGACATCTCTTAATCTAACCCCGTCCTTTAGCTCAAAGTCATAAAAGTTCTTCCCACTTTCGTAGTATGCTTTGAGCTGTTGGAGGATTTTTATTTCAAATGACAAGCGCTTATACTCTTCAGAATCCTCAACAGCTAGTCGTGGCATAGACATAGAATTAGAAAAAAACATCTTTTATGCATTTTTTGATATTCTATATTCCATACGCATTTTTTTTGAAAAGTTCTCAACGCTAAATCCAAGATACGGTGTTGATTCTGAGCGACTAGTGGGATGTATTTCTTTCCTTCATCGCTATTGTTGTTCAACGCCAGTTCAATAACTCTTATAAGATTGCTTTACGGCGATCCACAAGACACAAAACGTAAACATAGTATGCGTTATAATTGCGTTGAGATGTGAGTGATATGAATAGAGGTCGATTATTCACCCGAATATCTATCCTGGCACTGCTTGCAACAGTTCTATTCTTTAGCCCGCCAGGTCCTGCTCGTGTGTTGGGAGATGATACAGAAACCGTTGTCATCCCAATCATTGCAAACAATACCCCAACCTTTGATGGCAACTCAAGCTCCTTCGGGCTTGAATGGGTCAACGCATCGAAGACCACTGTAAACGTTGGCGGTGATGCTGGGTTCAATGGAGACCTCTTTGTCCAAATTAATGGGACACATCTATTCATCATGCTGAATTTTTCCCGTCCTTCATTTATCCCCGTAAATGATACTATTCCAACAAATTCTCCACTATCATATAATAATGCAACTCATGATTGGTTTGCTTTCGAATTCGATAATGATTTAACGCGGAAAGAGTATGGGACAGCTGACGCTCCTCACGATCTGATTGTGGTTGATAGGTACAATTCGTCAGTTGTTGATGCATTTGTCTACATGAATGGTACAAAGGATAACTCCGTTCCAATTGTTGAAAACGACACTTACGTCGGTGGATTTGACAACACTGGAGGCGTTCGAGCAAACTTCTCAGACGCCGGGGATAATGTCGTTGTCCTTGAATTGTATAAAGAGCTTAATAGTGAGGATGCAAAAGGATACGATATTAACATTAATGACAGTATTCTTGTCTCATTTAGAATCCTTGCTTGGCAAAACGCATCAGTGGAATTCAACACAACAACGGTACTCAAGTCTGATTGGCTCAATTATCGCCTCAACCAGACTGGAACCGGATTCACTGTTGCCCCCGTTTCAAATGCAACAATTCTTTTTGACACTAGGGGTATTGACAATGCTGCTTCACTCAAAGGATTCGAAACAGTTCTCAAATCCTATGGCGTAACTCTGAACAATCAAACGGACGATGTCACATTAGAAACATTGCAGAACAATAACCTGACCATTCTCGTTGTTGGAAATAATGACTTTTCGGACGATGAAATTGAAGCATACCGTCAGTTTGTCAGGGATGGTGGTTCTCTCTTCCTCGTTGTGAGCAAAGATGTTTCTGAGTCCGCTCAAAAGCTCTTGGAGACTTTTGGCCTTCAAACGGTCTCTAACGGACAATTCTTATTTGGCAAGGTTGGTGAGAACGGGACTAAAACCGCCACAGTTTCTGCTACAACCATTAAAGGAGTTGCTCCCTTCCTAGATGGGGCTTCACCACTGACCGATCGCATCATAAACACTCTTTCATTGTATGCTTCTGGTCTAAATCTAACCCTGTTAAAACAGAATGACACACTATTTGCACAAGAATACTTGCTCTACGACATTCTCAAGACTCCAGCTGATATGTTCCTTGACTCAAACACTGATGGTGTCCGACAGTCAAACGAGACACTTCCAGGGAACATCACTTATTTCTTGGGTGTAGATCTTCAATTTGGAGGAAGACTTGCTGCAATGTCCACTGACTTGATCCTCACGAATCAGTCTTTTGTGATAAATGACAACGATGTCTTTTTCCTCCGGCTTCTTCCCTGGCTTGCCAAATTCAACGGCTTTTTGCAAGTGAATAGTACCATTACTGATCGCTATCGGTACAGCCAATCCGACACAATTATGGTAAAAACCGGCGTTTATCAAAACCTGAACGAAACCGCAAGTGACGCGACTGTTCAAGTTCTGCTTTCCCAAGCTGGCAATGTTTTCGCACGCTACAATCTCACGTTGAATGCAACCGCAACTAATTATACCCACGAGCTCTCGTTTGCTCTTCCGAATGGAAGTAAGATTAAAGGCTATGTGGATATCGTTGTCGAGGCAAAACAAGCAGGATTAGGATTTGCACGCGGGGAAGCAACGATTCTCATTGAACGTGAGGATCCTACTTACAATGACGTTTCACCCTTCTTTCTGTTAATCTTCTTTGTTTCTGTTGGCGTTGTTGCTGTTTTCGCCGTTTTTGTTTATCGTAAACTGAGAACCTTTGAACTCGAGCCAGAATCAACAACATAAGTTTAGCAATACTACCGGGTTTTGGCCTCTATCTCCTCTTTACCTTTTTCTCGTAACTTGCATTCTTCTTCTTGTTCAATCAATCTTGTCTCGTAAAATCATCTAAGCACATTTCGGAAACATTATAGTATCTTCCGCAAATTTGAGCATGGCTATTAGACTTCGTGTCATAATGATCGCGGTCCAGACCGGCAAAACCTTCAAGGCCTATCTCACCTTTCTTCCCTTATTTGTAATGGGAAGACCGTAGGATTTCAACCTTGAATCTACAAGGCGATTGGGATGAATGAGATATACGCAATGAGACATCATCATGATGTGGAATTAGACTTGTACGCAATAGCAATAGGAGTCGTTGCTTCAATCGGTGGATTTCTTTTCAGAAAGGGCATTGATCTGATCGATTACTGGCTTTTCAGCGAAGAGAATCAAAACCGCTTTCTCCGATATGTCCAACAACACGAGCTCTTCCGTGGAATGACTGTAATTGCGATAGTGCTTTTGCCTGCTATCGGTGGTCTTATTGTTGGATATGGTGTGTGGAAAATCTCGCCTGAAGCTAAAGGTCATGGCATACCTAATGTATTACAATCCATGATTATCGATAAAGGTAACATGCGAATGAGGGTCCCTATGGCCAAATTTGTATTGTCGATGATTACGATTGGAACAGGAAATAGCGCCGGCTCTGAAGGGCCTATTGCACAGATCGGTGCGGGTTTTGGATCAATCTTGGGCCAAAAAGCGCGATTAACCTCAAGTGAAAAAAACATTCTAATCGCAACTGGCGCAGCATCAGGCATTGCTGCTGTTTTCAACGCTCCCTTGGGCGGAGCCCTCTTTGGAATTGAAATCCTTTTGGCTTCAATTACATTTAGATCAGTAATTCCCGTGATCATCGGTGTTTCGTCAGCAATGACGACTAACTATGTGATTCTTGGAGGGTTTGAAAGCGTGTTTCAAGTTCCCCCCTATGAAATTCACCATCCCGTTGAATTCATTCTTTTTGTCATTCTGGGAGTTGTCATTGCTTTTGAGGGAGTAATCTGGCAAGAAACATTGAAATTCACTGAAGACACCTTTGAACAACTTTCGTTACCTCCTTGGGCAAAACCAGGCATTGGTGGACTAGGTGTTGGCATTTTTCTTGTAACCGTTTCTTTGGAATTGCGAGGTTCAAGCTATTCTGTTATTCAAAAAGCGCTAAATGGATGGAACTATAGCTCAGACATTGCTCGTAGCGAAGCTCTAAAATTGATCTTTCTCCTCTTAGCATACGCTTTCATCAAAATTATCATTACTAGCCTAACGCTTGGCTCTGGTTCTTCTGGCGGTGTCTTTTCGCCTTCTCTATTCATGGGAGCGCTGACTGGTGCTGCTTTTGGGATTTTCCTTTCCTTGCTCTTTCCGGGACTTCATATCAACCCAGGCTTGTATGCTGTTCTCGGGATGTCCGCACTATTTGGTAGTGTTGCCCGTGCTCCGTTAACCATGATCATAATCACTACTGAGATGTCTGGAGAATATGCTCTGTTCCCGGCACTCATGCTCACAATTGCCACGAGTTTTCTGATTCACAAATCCATTCTTAAAGAATCTATTTACACTGAGCCCTTAGCTGGGAAATACGGCATTACCTCACAAGTACGAACTACTGATGAAATCTTACAATTCATTCTTGTTCGCGAAGTTATGCACAATGAGGTCGTAGCAATTTATGAAGATACACCCGCCAGCGTGATGTTCGATGTGTTCGTTTCCTATCATCACCAAGGCTATCCTGTGGTTGATCGAGAAACTCATCAACTCGTCGGAATCGTAACTCTCTCGGATATTCGGAAAGCGATTATTGCAAATGATCTCGAACAACCCATTAAGCGAATTATGACAAAGGAAGTTGTGGTAGCCTTTCCAGATGACACCGTTAAGGAAACGCTCGATAAAATGTATCGATATGGGGTGGGGCGACTACCGGTAGTAATTCCTAATCCTGAAAGTGAACAATATCTGCTCGTGGGGATGTTTACTCGTTCTGATCTGGTCAAAACATTAGAGTCTTATCAAGTACTTATTGCGAAGGACCATGATCAAGCCCTTACTAACATTAAGGAAAAAATCGACATGAATCTAGTAGAAGTGATCCCCTCGCGTTATCCGCATCTCAAGAAATACGTTGTTCACATTGCCTATGACTGGATTGGGGCTTATCAACAAATTATTTGCGAGAGTGGAACAAAGAATTCAGAGAGTAGTACTTGACAAGGTCTCTGCTCCGATCAAAAAATGCATCTAGTTCCAAATACATAAATCACTTCGAACATCATGCATCTTGAAAATGATTTGTAGAAAATCTAAGTGATCCATATGAAACACAACACAAGACTGTTCTTGGTTTTTCTTACCATCTTATCTTTGGCAATATCGGGAGCCAGTGTGGTTGGCTTCATTGATTTTAGCAAGCAATCAACACCGATCTTGCAGCAATCTGATACTACCGCGCCCACCATCACTTTTCTGAATCCTTCAGCAGATGAAACTGTTGGCGACATTGTCACGATTTACTTCAATGCAACTGATGATTCCGCCATTACTGAGTATCAGATCCTCATAGATAACGTCGTGGTTGCTGAAAATGTTACCATCTATCAGTGGGATACTTACAACGTTACAAGTGGCCAACACACGATAGAAGCGCAGGCGACAGATGCTTTTGGAAATGTAGGCAGTGCATCCATTACGGTAACTGTCGACTCCAACTATGAAAGCGGTGTATGGAAACTTCTCAACTACAATATCTGGGAAACGGGGCGAAACCCACTTTGGAAGGAAGCTGTCAAAGAGGAGAATCCGGATATTTTTGTGGCTGTTGAAACTGGTGGCTGGACCAGCGAGAATGATCCTGAGCTAGTGGAGATCCTTAACGAATTCAACACGTATTTCTCCGATGAAACACCATACGATGTCAGAGTTACGAAACCAGTATCTGTCACTGATGGTCAAGCCATTTTCAGCAGATTCCCAATCGTTGAGTTCAATCAAATCTCGACCCTAACCCTTGATGACGGTACCAAGATAAAGCCTGCGCATGATTTCCTAGATGCTGTAGTTGAAATAGGCAGTATGTACGTCCACGTTGTTGTCACTCACTATCGTTGTTGCAGTGATTCTTCAGGAGCTCCTCAAAGACAACGTTTGGCTGACACAATTGGAATTCTCAACTATTTTGACGAACTTGGCGATGTTCCTATCATTTATGCTGGAGATTTTAATTCGTTCTCCCCCGTAGACACAAACAACCCTGATCTGGCACCAAATGATTTGGCACTTGGCGATGAACCAATCTCCATTTTGCTAAACAGCTCCGATCCTCGAGCTTCCCAAAAACACCAGTTTATCGATGTGTATCGTGAATTGAACCCTTACAATCCAGGATATACCTATATTGATCCATTCTATCAAAGCAGAATCGACTACATCTTTGTGAATCAATACTTCTTTGATGCGTTGATTAATTCTACTACAGGAGAAACACCTAGTGGAAAGGTTGGTTCAGACCATCTGCCTGTAAATGCATGGTTCAATATGGATTGGAGATCATATGATCTCCGCCCGCCTGTTTCCCCCCATGGATTGAATGGAACTGTACTTAATTCCACTGCATTTCAGCTAACATGGAATGAGAACACTGAAAATGACCTTGCGTATTACCTTGTTTATCGAAATGACACCGTTGTTGCCAATCAAACTCAAACTGTTTTCAATGATACAGGCTTAACGCCAGATCTCATCTACCGGTACGAAATAACCGCAGTAGACACAAGTGGAAACGAAGGTGTTAAATCTAATCCACTGATGGTAAATACTTCAAGAGGAATTCTCACGAAGCCCGGCGCTCCAATCCTCTCGATTACTCCTGATGAGGGTAAACTTGTCCTGAATTGGACTATTCCAGATACTGGTGGCTTGCCGATCGAAAAGGTATACATTCTAAGGGGTGGCCGAGAGACGGGACCATTTAAACTGTATGCCACAACGACAGGGAGCAGTTTCGTTGATTCAAGCGTATACCCGGAAATTACCTATTATTATAAAATCGTCGCAGTCAATTTTCTAGGTAAAAGCCCTGAATCCAACCTTGTTTCAGCTGCGCCCCTCAAACCCGCCGGTGAACCCGGGGAAAACACAACAACAGATGAGGGAACCTCTTTTGTTTCCTTCTCCTCTGTTTACTTCATCATTCCCCTTGCTATGATCCCGATCCTTGCTCGAAGATATAGAAAAGCCTAATCGTTTACGAGGTAATTCTTTTCTCATCTCCTCCTTTTCTGTCCCGTGCTTGAATAACACACATGGGAACTTTTTTAATGATCCAAATAGGCTTTCAAATTGCTGATCAGAGGCTATAACAAGCCGAGGAAGGTGTACATAAAATGGCGTTAAAGAAACTCGAATTGCCTGAAGAAATTGTAAACGAAGCACTTGGACTGCTAGAACGAGCAAGAGATACCGGGAAAATCAAAAAGGGAACCAATGAGGTTACCAAAGCAGTTGAGAGAGGAACCGCTCAATTAGTGGTAATTGGTGGCGATGTTGATCCCCCAGAGATTGTCGCTCACCTCCCCATGCTTTGCCAAGAAAAAGGCATTGCATATGTTTTTGCTCCTACTCGCAAACAAGTAGGAGAAGCCGCTGGACTAGAAGTTGAAGCCGCTGCCGCAGCAATCGTTGATGCTGGTGGTGCAAAATCCGAAGTGCAATCGCTTGCTCAGAGAATTAAAGAATTCTTCTGAACAAAGTGCTGACACAAGAACAAGGTGGCAAATATGAGTGAAATGGATGAAAATGCCCCCACTCCTGCTGAAGTAATTCAGCTCGTTGGACGCGCCAGTATCGTTGGAGACGTAATGCAAGTCCGCGTTCGAGTCTTGGAAGGTCCTGATAAGGGACGCGTTATCACGCGAAATGTGAGGGGGCCAGTGCGAATTGGAGACATCCTTATGCTACGAGAGACTGAGCGAGAAGCCAGGAACTTACGAAAGAGGTAGCGGAGATAAGACAAGGAGGCAATCAAGATGCACAAGGAAGAAATATGCAACTTCTGTGGTTCCACTATTCCGATTGGGAAAGGTTTCTTATACGTTAGGAGAGACGGTTCCATTCTGAAATTCTGCAGTCGAAAATGCAAAGTTTCAATGCTTGAAATGGGGCGTAATCCCCGAAAACTTAAGTGGACTAAGAAATACGAGCGGAAAATCCGTTAAGTCGCTCTTTGGTCCTCTCGTTGGACTAAGCGTACCCCTTTTTTCCAACTTTTTCATTGATTTATGCTTAATCTAAGTGTTTAAGAAATTCTTTGCAAAAATCATCATTCAATCTACCTGCCCCCTTTAGTCGATAAACGCATAAAGATGTATACGTCATCACCTCATGACAATGACGGATAATGGATCAAACATGACCGGGTGTGCTACTGCCCCAGCCAAAGTCATTCTTTTTGGAGAGCACTCTGTTGTTCATGGAACCCCTGCCATTGCAGTTGCTCTAAACCTCAGATCTCGTGCACAAGTTAAAATCAAAAAGAGTGATGTTTCCCACCTTATCGTGAAATCCCCCGCAATGGGACTTGAAGTAAGCTTTTCGTCGGATCGCCTACGTACCTTGGGACAAGCCTCTGGATCCAATGGCAACGCTACACCACTTGACCCCATAGCATTAGGTTTCTATCATGTCCTCAATTTGATAGAAATGAATGGGTTTGACGCGACTCTGATTATTGACTCTGAAATCCCCATTGGTGCTGGGCTAGGGAGTAGTGCGTCCGTAGCGACAAGTAGTGTTGGGGCGTTCTTGGCCGCTTTCAATGGAGAAGTGGATTCTTTACAAGTAAGGGAAATAGCGTTTAGAAGCGAAGAACTCACTCATGGAAAGCCAAGTGGCATTGATAATACCGTAATCGCATTAGGTGGGCTTGTCTATTTTATCAAGGGGCAGAAACCAGAAAGAAAGGAACTTTCGACTGAAATCCCTTTGGTTATTGCCAATACTAGAATTCCTCGTTCAACAGCTACGTTGGTTTCCAATGTTGCGTCTTTGTTTAAGAGAAAGCAAAAAGCTGTTCAGAACCTCTTCGACTCTATCTCTGACATCGTCGAGCAAGGTCTTCATGCGTTACTCAAAAATGATCTCGAAGATCTGGGAGAATTGATGAACATTAATCACGGGATACTCCATGCCCTTGGAGTGAGTCATCCTCTACTGGATCGTTATGTTTGGGTGGCTCGTGAATCTGGGGCATTAGGAGCAAAGCTAACTGGGGCGGGGGGCGGTGGCTGTATGATTGCTCTCGCTGAAAACGTTCATCACGCAAGTGAAATTAAACAAGAGCTGATAAAAGCAGGTGCTGACGCATTCACATCAGTTCTCACTAATCAAGGTGTTGAAACATGCTAAACACAACAAATGAAACAATTGAGCTCCCTATCCTTGTTAAGCTTGGAGGCTCAGTGATTACTGAGAAGGATAAGGAGTTTGTAGCTAGGGAAGAGACAATTAGGAGATTGGCGGATGAAATCGCTTCTTCTCAGAAACCTGTGATTGTAGTCCACGGCGCAGGTTCCTTTGGACATGGTGTGGCTGCCAAGTACGAGCTCTCTTATGGAACGCGAGAGCCTCATCAATTCCGAATGTTTTCTTTTTTGCGTACACAAATGGATGAACTAAGGTTATTGGTCTCCAGAGCCCTCTTCGATGTTGGTCTTCGGCCTTTTCCTATCCAGCCAAGTGCTATCTTCATTACTATGAATGGAGAAGTGTTTCAATTCGATGATCATGCTCTACTTCATGCACTGAGACTAGGATACACGCCCGTTTTACACGGAGATGCAGTACTAGACTATGCACAAGGTTCAAGCATCCTTAGTGGGGATACCATTATTCAATTGTTGGCAAAATTTCTTGGTCTTGAGAAAGTCATTTTTGTTAGTGATGTTGAGGGAATATACGATAAGGATCCGAAACTGCATTCAGATGCAGAACTCTTAAGAAACCTGAAACTTCCCGATGTGATGCGGTTGATAAAGTCTGATTCTGTTGGTGGAAGCACTTACAAAGACGTAACAAGGGGTATGAAAGGAAAACTAGAATCAATCCTTCCCATTCTTGATGCACACTGTGAAGTCGCAATAATAAACGGAAACAGAGATGGTGCGCTTTACAACGTCCTAATTGGCGCAGATGAACACGGAACATTTATCTCTCCAAGGTAAATGCGTAGAACAATGACTTAATCGAGTCATATTTTCAGGAGGATAACTCAGCGCATAAAAAAAACCGCCGTGATTTCCGCGTTCGGGATGGGAGCGGGTATCACCCGGCCGCTATGGCCCTGGCGAACCAGAGCTTGACAGCTTTCGCGAGCACAGCTCACTACTGGCTGTCACGCCAGCCGGCTTGACTTACGGTCACGGCGGTATTCAGCAATCTTATGCTTTTTAGCTCCTTATTTATGCTTTCAGTTAGATAACATGTTAAATGCTTTAGGGGTCCCGTTACCATTTAACCAGAAAAGAAATCAATCTTTCCGGTATCTTCAATCTGTTTTAACTGGTTGTGCAAATCTCTTTCTGTTTTTGCTTGTGCTACACCTTCAATGCTACCTTTTTCCTCTAAATGAATCGGAAGGTTTGACACGCATAATGACAGCGAGTCCGAGGAATCCTAGCAAAAGAGAAGAGAACGTAATGCTTTGATCCGCAGTATTATTATTGGGGTTATATGCGCAAGGACACCCCAGGCTAACATCAAACTCAAAACTATACTTACCGTTATTTACGAGCAAAATGACTCCATAATTATCAAAGATTTCCGGGTCAAGAATAGAATAGTCTGATTCTGTAGGTGTTGTGTAAGAATCCTGTGTTACAAAGAGTACATATTTTCCATCTGGAAGTATTCTATCTGCCCAATCTAAGATCAAGATGGATCCAACAACGCTAAAATTGTTTTGGCCTGGTTTAATAATGACCTTTGTTTCGACTGGTGCGCACACATCTTCGTGTTTTCTCTCGGCTCTCAACCTAGAATCAACAAAGGATACATTAACTCCGATCTTAAACGTGCAAGAGGAGGGGAATTTCAATTCTATGTTTTCTGACTTGTAATTGATGATTGTAATACTCGCACTGAACGTGAACAGAGAATTGCCTTCTGACGGTTTCGATATTATTTCGAGATCACGGTTTATGAAGACCTCCGCTCTTTCCCCTTGAGCATCGATCCTTTGAACAGGAACGATTCCTATTCCTACCACTGATATTATCATTATGATCATAATTAGCGGGATCAATCGCGCCATTAATGTATGATCCAAATGCAAGGTAATAAATTTTGAAATCAAAATCTGGCCGGCGTCTCTCTTTTTCTCACCATTAGTTTATATTTCAGCTTCAATGTAAAGCCTTATTTCTTAACAAATTCTAGATTCTAAATGTATGATTGGTCTCTTACGAAAGACGTTGCCATTATTGGCGATTCTGTTTCTGGTGTCAAGTATTTCCGTTCAAGCTCAAATTCAATCCACTATTTGGGGAATTGGGGAAGGTGGCAAGGTGACCTATCTTTCCGTCAGCAAAGTCTCAATTACCAGCCCATCCATTCCGTTCCCAATCTCCTTTGAGAATCGTACGTCAATTGAAATCGAATTCATTGAACTAGCTGACGACGGATATCGGTATTTGCAGACGATTGATGACAATACAACGGAACAGCTCGTAACTATTCAGCGTTTTGATACTGAAAACGCTACTGTATTCATTCCTAACGGGGGCGTTCCTTATCTCCTGCCGCTGGCTTACCAAGAAATTGATGATTTTCTTCCCGCTTTTGGTGAATCTTGGGAATACATTGGACAGCTTGCTTTTCTATTTGGAAACGAAACCATAATTACCGCAAATCATACCTTGTCTACCTCACTCCTAACGCTTAGGCTAGGGCTTTATCTTCCCAATGCCACGGGCCTAGATACCGCTGACATTTTGCCCTTCTCAGAAGGCTTTTCGATTCAAGACTTTAATGCCTCTTCGATTGACTTCAACCTTGTAATGGATTATGAAGTAGAAACAGGACTGTTGTCAGATAACCAAGCCACTGGTGCATTGAATGGAACAATGCTATTCGACCAAGGAGGGTCCTCTGAAATCATCAATGCAACTTTGACCTTTACGCAAAAAGCAGAGTTACAAAACCTAGATGATCCTGGCAAGGTTGCAGAGAGGAACGCACTAAGCTTTGATGCTTGGTTTTCAATAGGTGGTCTAGCACTACTTGGTATCATCGTATTTAGTCTAACGA
>JALTMP010000117.1 GCA_027001645.1 Candidatus Heimdallarchaeota archaeon | reverse complement strand
ATGACAGCTCTATTTGTTTGAGCGTTGAGCGTCCCAATTATAGGAACGATTCTCCTCGTGTCAACAGTAGTGTCTTTGTCAAGACTTCTACCATCGGCTTGATCCTTGACCCATTCAAACAGAGCCTTTCTAGCGAGATACTCGCCTACTTCACGGAGAGGGGCTCTGTGCTGGTTTCGGATCAGCCATTTCTTAGGCACCCATTCTTCCCAATTAAAATTGAGTAACCAGACATGAATGCTCTTATTTCCGGTGTATACTAAGAGGAAATCAAAGTCTTTCTTTAGAATGTCTTTCAACATTCTGGCCGTTTCAATTGAGGATTCTAAGCTAGTGTCCTCTTCAAAGGGGACAATTCCCGATGAAATCATTCGCGGATAACCCAACATCCGTTTTGAAAACGTTCGTGGTTCTAGAAATTCAGCTGAAGACATGAAACAGCGGATGGGATGTCTGTTAAGTTTCAAATATGCTCTAATTGCTTTCCCAAGCTTTTCATTTCCGATGGTTCTCCAGTGAAGCGTTCGTTGGAGGTTTGCCCAGGATTGTCTCCTCTTAAGACGTCCTTTATGAATCCTTCGCACTAGGCCCCAGACCTTAATGGCTCGGAATCGAAGATCAATTGCTCCATTATACTCCCAGGTCGAATAGAATGAAGAAATGAGTTTCCTATCTTGGCGTCTGATATTGATTTTGCGTTGAGCCATTCGCTTGCCTCATTATTAAAAAGCGCAATCAGCAGTAAAGTATTTTCCCGCATTTACCCGTAGGGCCAATATTTGAATCCTGCTCTCTGTTTGATTCTGACCATTTCTTCTAAGAGTTCAAGTTCACTCGGATCGATCTGATCCTTGTACTTTGTCATAAGTAGCCTTGCATCCCTTTTCCTAATATCAACGTAAAGAATCATCTCTTCTTTGATTTGACGCCCCACTGTTGGGCCTCGGATGCTTACCGCGACTTGTTTCCCGGTTGTTGCTTTCTCAATATTCTGTCTATTTTCCTGGATCTGCTGAATAACTCCGACTCGTCTATTGTCTTCACGGATAAGGATATTTCTTGGCTTAATCATCCCCGCTAAGACTTCAACACCCACAACTGCAGGTTTACTGATCCTAAATACATAATTGGGAAGTATTTTGATCTTTCCGGGTCTTTGAAGATCTGCAAGTACTTGGCTTCTTTCTCTTTCTTCGGTTTCTGCTTTCCAGGCCAAGTATTCATCGATTACATGATAAATGATATTGCCTGTGAAAATTGGCAGGCCTTGAAGATGTGCTTCCTCTTCAGCTTCTCCCTGAAAGCCTACGTTAAATCCAAGAATTACCCCGTATTGGGGGAATTTTTCAGCAGTAATTAATGCCTCCATGACGTCCCTCTTGGTAATATCACCAACGTCAGCGATTCTAATGGGAATGCCATTACTTTTCAACATTCCAATAAGTGCTTCTAGAGATCCTAGGGTGTCGGCTTTGAGAATAATTCCTTCATCTTGGGTTTCTATCCTTAGAGAACGAAGTTCATCTTCAATTTCTTGCGAAAGGCGTTCTATGTCTTCCTCAGTATTTGCTACAAAGATTGGTGCACCTGCCAATGCATTTTCAGGGTCTTGTACCAATAGCTTTACTCCGGCGGATGCGAAAATCTCACTGGTCCTGGTGAATTTGTCTCTTGGATCTCTCATCTCATCTAGAGGCTTAGGTAGCAGTAGAGCTTTAACTCGGCTTACCCTTGCTCCACGTTTCGTTGCAAAAACAACAGTGTCATCCTTTCGTATCACGCCGTCATAGAGGACAATGTCTAAGGTGATTCCCATTCCCTCTTCTTCTCGTACTTCTAGCACGACGCCCACGCCAGGGCCCTCGCTATAGCGAAGTCGCTTCATCAAGTATTGCTGGGTTATTCCAGCGAGAATCAAGAAAAGATCCGGAATGCCTTCTTTCGTATGTGCGCTAACGGGAACAATGGCTACTGACTTAGTGTAATCTTTAATACGATCATACCGCTCTGAAAGGAACCCTAAGTCAGACAACTCACCTTGTACCTCGTAGATTTTGTTTTCGAGTTCTTGCTGAGTTCTCTTATTCTGCTTCTTAATTGATCCAATGAATGATTCTCCCGGATTCGCTTTCCATCCAGGTACCCGATCGATCTTGTTTAATGCAACGATAAATGGCGTTTTTCTTTGCTTCAGAATATCAATTGATTCATAAGTTTGCGCTTGAAACCCCCTAGTTGCATCAACCACGAGGATTGCAATGTCCGCGACGCTTGCTCCCCTTGCTCTAAGATTAACAAACGCTGCGTGCCCGGGCGTATCGATGATTAGTAGACCGGGAATTTTCAAGTCAACTTTGATTTTCATGACTTCAGCTACGGGTCTGGCCGCTTCGAGAATTGTCTCAGAGGGGAAGAATGATGCGCCGACATGTTGTGTAATCCCCCCAGCTTCTCTGGTTTGTACGGCTGTTCCGCGAACGGAATCAAGCAATGATGTTTTCCCGCTATCAACATGGCCAAGGACAACTGCGATGGGAGAGCGCACGCGTTTTTTCTCTTCAGGGGAGACGTTATTCGTCTTGGACATTTTCTCACCTCTTTAAGCAAGTCATGCGATTAAAATAGAGATCTTATTCCTCATAGATCCAAGTCTCTTGTATCCATTCCCAACTGACAAGCTCTGTTTCTTCGAAATACACAGCCATTTCATATTTTGCGTTTTCGGGTGAATCAGCTGCATGAACAAGATTTCTACCAATGTTTAGTCCGAAGTCACCTCTAATTGTCCCAGGTGCTGCGCTTTGGGGATTTGTGGCTCCAAGAATTGTTCTCATCTTTTGAATTGCATTCTCCCCCTCTACTACCATGGGCACTGCTGGACCCGAAGTAATGAATTTTACGAGACCATCATAGAATGGCTTGCCCTCATGAACCGCGTAATGCTTCTTAGCGTGTTCTAATGTTGGAAAAATGAATTTCATTGCCACGATTTTTAACCCCGATCTCTCTATGCGAGAAATAATTTCGCCAATTAATCCTCGTTGAACAGCATCTGGTTTAATCATTACAAACGTTCTTTCCTTTTCCATAATCTGTCACCTTATAGCAAGCTCATTTATGATCCCCCTTCTAAAATAGTTCTGATAGGATACTCTGCGGTTGCCAAGCATGAGTCCCTACGATTAACTCCCGGGAAATATTCTTTCCCCGGTTAGAAATGATTGTGAACATAGGTTGATGGAAATCAAAATAAAACCTATTGAAAAACTTGAATTTGGCAAGCGATGTTTTATTCGGATCCGTAGCCTAGCTTGGAAGGGCACCGGCCTCCGGAGCCGGCGGCAGGGGTTCAAATCCCCTCGGATCCGCCAGCTTCCTTTAAGAAACCAATTTCAAAACAAACAAAGAATAAGAATTAATATCACTCATAATCCAGTTGAGACAGAATGCCTTCTTCCAAAACGCCTCCCATTGATGAATTTCTAGATGAAAATGGTTCAAAGAAGACGAATAACGGTGACGATCCGCTTCTTGAGAAGATCCAGCAACTGGTAAGGTCGTTCGCTGATGAATCTGGTCATTCTTATCGTGCTCAGATCGGGAGGTACCGCGCCTCAAGTGTTCCATATTGCAATCGGAAAATTGCATTTGAGATGTTGCTTGGGGTTGAGGAACTCGAAGAATTAGAAGAAGACACCCGACTTGTTGGCACCGCTATGGCGGGACAATTGATCCATGACTTCTTGGAAAAAGCACTAGAACCGATTCTCATCTCTTCTGAAGAGGAAGTAGAAGTTAATCTTGGAGAATTCATTATTTCCGGTCATTATGACTTGCTTGTAAGAGATATTGACGGAAACAAGGTCGTTATTGATGTAAAAACTTGTTCTGACGCCTCAAAGGTTCAGCCTAAGGAGGCTCACATCAGGCAACTATCGGTTTATCAAGCAGCCCTGGGCGGGATTGCTGGAGCGCTTTTATACGTTGAACGCAACAATTTCCAAATGAAAATGTTTCGTTTTGCTTTTGACAAAGAAATATTTACCCAAGTGGTCCTTAAGATGTCCGAGCTTCACTCTAGGATCACTCGTACATGGGAATACTTTGAGAAAAAGCAAAGCGAAGGAATGCCTCCGCTTATGGGTCTGACTCTTGACCAAGTGCTGGAAGCGGTCGCTCTTGATCTAGTTCCTCCCCGAGAACCAGAATTTGAATACGAGTGTCGAAACGCATGGTCTCGATGCCGTTTTTACGACATCTGCTATAGTTCCAGCTCCCGCTACCGACGACGCTGATCTAGTATTCAACCCAAGCTTCTTTTTTCTTTTCATGAGTCACTTGTTGCATTTGTTTCTAAACCTTAATTTTCAGCAATAAGCATAATGTCTCTTACAATATTGGCAAATGAATTAGACGAAAATTATAAAACAACTGTATCCATTGATGATCCGTGCCAGAAGAATTTGATGTTATCGTAGTTGGTGCAGGGCCTGCAGGCAGTCGCGCTGCCATTGAAGCCGCAAAGGGCGGAGCAACAACTCTTTTGCTAGAAGAGCACCCCGTAATTGGTCAACCAATTGCTTGTGGAGAAGGAATAAGCCGTCACGGGTTAGATTTTTTTGATCTGCCCGCTGAAGATGCTCCCTATTATAACCTCTCTGTCAAGGAATTCAAAATGTTTGCGCCCAATGGCAGCGTGGTTAAACTACACATTGATGGATTTATGATTCACAGGGATAAATTCGACCAATATAATGCAAAGCTGGCAGAAGAAGCGGGAGCTGATGTCAGAACCAGTCACCGTGTAGAGAATGCAAGGAGAGAAAACAATCAAATACTCGTCGAAGTGCTAAAGGAAAACAAGAACCGCGTGGAGTTCACTGGAAAGATTGTCATCGATGCTACGGGTCCATCTGCCCGGGTTGGGCGAATGCTAGGAAGACCCGTACCTGAGAAAAGAGTATACGGGATAGAGTACAAGATGAGAGGGGTTTCTACTGATAGCTTTGATTTCTACCTTGATTTCAAAAAATTCCCGCGGGGATATACGTGGGTATTTCCTAAAGGAAATGATGTAAGCAATGTTGGAATAGTGATGGACGGACCTCGAGCAAAAGAACGCCTAAATGAGTTCATTAAAGAACAAAAAATCGAAGGAGAAATAATTGACTATATTGGTGGCACCATTCCAATGACAGGACCCATTTATGACGCAGTAGATGACAATTTTATCGCTGCAGGAGATGCGAATGGTACTGCTAATGCCTTATTCTACGGAGGGAATCGTATCGCAATGACTTCTGGCATGCTTGCTGGGATGGTTGCTGCAAAAGCAATTAAAGAGGGTAATGTATCCAAAGAACGCTTGAAAGAATTTGATAGTCTAACCCGTTCCTATCCTTTTGCAGACCCTTCCATCCTAGAAGCACACCGTATTTTCTATGCCTTCAAGAATGAAACTTACAACCGATTTTCTAAGGCTCTTAACGGCGTCTATCTTGACAAATTGGGGATTACTGGTCGATTAAAGATATTCAAACTTTGGCTATTTGACAAAGAGGCACGAAGGATGACTCCGGAATTGAAAAGAATGGTGAAAGGTTTCAAAATAACCTCTGTTTGGGGGTTCTGACCATTTTGTTTTGAGCCCATGAACAACAAAGACAATGGGCTATCGTTAAGTCTCATTTCATGGTGAAATGACCCCAGAACCATTGTTTTTCACTATAATTCCCCAAGATACAGAGGTGCTGTGCTTGGTGAGCGCGTTCATATGATGCTGGATGCCTGCTTCGGTTAATTCCCCCAGCATGCAACACAATTGGCATGTTCTGCATCTCCCTTCTGATCTTTTTTGTGATTGGATTCTATATTTGAGCCTTGAGCGACTAAGCTTAACGTGAAACTGTCATTCGAATAATGATGATTCGACAACTACACACAAAAATCATTCATCAGGAGTGAACGTATGGATGCAAAGTGTGTGTTCCACCCCCAGGTGAGAGCAGTAGAGCTATGTGCTAAGTGCAATAAGCCCATCTGCCAATCAGACGTACGTGTTCTTGCTGTTTCGAAGCCAGGGTTTTGTTCTCGGATTCCCTTATGTCCGAAATGTTATTCTCAAACGCCTCATTAGCAGATTAATCTCTAAACAGAAATCAAATACTACCGTGGTGGGGACTTAAGCGTTAAATTTATATAGTAACGCAGACGGGGCAGGATAAAAGTGTATAAAGAGAGAAGAAAGGCTAACATAACGGAAAACCAAATCATATATATTAGATGAATACGTAGATTAATATGTATCCGAACCACTAATAGACTTGACTACTGGAGTAGTAAATTGGTGTCGTTATGGTGAAAGAATCTTCAGATGGAATCGTATGCCCCGAATGTCAAAGCAAGAACATTGGTTTATCCATTCAAGACGGACATTACGT
>JALTMP010000116.1:21192-22466 GCA_027001645.1 Candidatus Heimdallarchaeota archaeon | reverse complement strand
CTTGATAAGTAGTCAAGCTCTTCTACAGCCACAAAAAGCTGAACGATTGGCTTCTTTGGTCAAAAAGCTAGGCATTCCCACATATCTGTCTGGAATGGCTCGAGGATTACTAGGCCGCAGCCATCCCTTACATGTCCGACACAAACGTAGAAACGCATTGAAAGAAGCCGACCTTATCATTCTTGCTGGAATTCCTGTTGACTTTCGCCTTAATTATGGCTTTTCTTTTAATCGACATGCCAAGATCATCGCCGTTAATCGGAGTAAACAGACACTTTCCAAGAATGTATCTCCTACAATAAAAGCCCATTCTGATGTGTATGAATTCTTTAACCTACTCCTTGAAGAATGGGAGCCAAACCCCGAAAAATGGGTTGAGTGGTTGAGAACCCTTAAATTAAGAGATTCCCAACGTGACCAGGAAATTATTAATATGAGCATGGAAAGAACGGAGTATATTAACCCATTGAGCCTCTTGCTAGAAATTGAAAACAATATTGGCACAGACGGTGTCCTCATCGGAGATGGAGGGGACTTCGTGGCTTCTGCAGCATATACCATTCACCCCCGGAAGCCACTTGGCTGGCTAGATCCTGGCGTTTTTGGGACATTGGGCTCTGGGGGAGGTTTTGCTCTTGCAGCGAAACTTATTAATCCGGAGGCAGAAGTTTGGCTCTTCTATGGAGATGGTTCTGTAGGGTATACTCTTACAGAATGGGAAACTTTTGCAAGACACAGAATTGGCGTTATTGGAATAATTGGGAATGATGCAGGCTGGACTCAAATTGAGAGAGACCAGACGGTGCTTCTCGGATCTGATGTAGCGACCAGACTCGCCCATACCGACTATGATAAAGCAGCCATTGGGCTTGGCGCATATGGAACACGAGTTAGCAGTGAAACCGAGATTCAAGAAGCATTAAGAAAGGCGAAGTCTCATGCAATGAATAACAAACCTTTTCTCATAAACGCGCTAATTGGCAAAACCGAATTTAGGAAGGGTTCTATTTCTGTCTAACAATACACTGTCTTTCTTGATTCTCTACAAGTTTGGTTTGTCTCTATCGATTAACATTAAAATGAGTCAAATCAGTATTATACCGTGGGTAAACTACTCTGTATTGGACATAGCTCTCTCAAGAATGTCTCCTCGGTGAACCTTAGGGCGGGAAAATGGTGATTTCATGAGTGATGAGAAGAAAAAATCTGACTCTAAAACAAACGCAAATGGAGCTAACGTCAATAATGAAAAATCTAAGGAAAAAGACGTTGAA
>JALTMP010000116.1:0-21182 GCA_027001645.1 Candidatus Heimdallarchaeota archaeon | reverse complement strand
AAACACAAAACCAAAACGAAACACAAGAAGATCTCATTTCCATCTCAAAACGCGAGTTTGAAAAATTAAAACAAGAGCGAGATGAGTTCCTAGAGAATTGGAAACGGGAGAGGGCTGACAAAATCAATTACAAGAATCAAGTAGAAAAGCGAGTTAAGGATCAGTTAAACCGAGAAGGATCACGGGTACTAACCCGTCTCCTTAACATTGTTGATAATTTTTCAAGGGCATTAGAAAAATCAGGAGATCAACTTCCAGAGGCCCACTTAGAAGGCTTCCGCTTGGTATATGAGGAATTACTCCAACTCCTTAAACAAGAAGGTGTTGAAGAAATTCCAATTGAAGCGGGAGTTACTTCATTCAATCCAGTTTATCACGAAGCATTGTATACGATTGAAACAACTGAATATCCCGAAAACACCATCGCCGAGGTTGTTTTTCGAGGGTTTATGAGAAATGGGATCGTTATGAGGCCGGCAAAAGTTGCCGTATATAAAGCCAAATCAAAATCAATTGAAGAACCGCAAGTACAAGAATAGAGGTGGCAGAAATGAGCAAAAAAGAAAAAGTAATCGGAATCGATTTGGGGACAACAAACTCTGTTGTCGCAATCGTGGAAAATGGACAACCGGTAGTTATTCCAACCGCTGAGGGAGGCAGACTTTGCCCAAGTATTGTATCCTTCAATGAAGATGGAACTAGGGTTGTTGGCCAGCTAGCAAAGCGACAGGCTATTGCAAATGCTGAGAACACGGTTATCGAAATCAAGCGAAAAATGGGTAGCAACTATCGGGTGAAAATATTCAATAAGGAATACACGCCTCAAGAGATTTCCGCCATGATTTTGCAAAAACTCAAAGCTGATGCTGAGGCCTATCTTGGGGAAGAAGTTAAGAAAGCAGTAATTACTGTCCCTGCCTATTTCAACGATTCTCAACGTCAAGCGACTAAGGACGCGGGAAGAATTGCTGGTTTGGAAGTCTTACGAATCATTAACGAACCAACTGCTGCAGCCTTAGCCTACGGTCTTGACAAGCAGGAAGAAGAACAAACTGTTGCGGTGCTTGATCTTGGAGGAGGAACCTTTGATGTAAGTATTCTTGAAGTCGGCGAAGGAATTGTTGAAGTAAAAGCAACGTCTGGAGATAATCACCTTGGAGGATCTGACTTCGATCGTAGAATCATGGACTGGCTTATTGAAGATTTCAAACAAAAGCACGGCATAGATCTTTCAAAGGACCGCATGGCATTACAGCGTCTCAAAGAAGCTGCAGAACAAGCAAAAATCGAATTATCCACCATGCCGAAGACTAGAATCACCCTCCAATTTATTGCTGCTGACGCATCGGGTCCCAAACACATCGATACTGAACTTACACGGTCACAATTCGAACAGATGACCGGAGACCTAATTGAGCGAGCCATGCGGCCTACTCGCCAAGCCTTAAAAGATTCTGGCCTAAGCACAAGCGACATTGATAAGGTGTTGCTTATCGGGGGAGCTACTCGAATGCCAATGTTCCAAAAGGCGGTAAAGGATTTCTTTGGAAAAGAACCATTCAAAGGAATTAATCCTGATGAGGCTGTAGCAATAGGAGCCGCCATCCAAGCCGCGATTCTGGCCGGAGAAATGAAGGACATTCTTCTACTTGATGTAACGCCTCTATCGCTAGGAGTTGAAACCCTTGGAGGCGTGTTTACCAAAATCATTGAGCGGAATACAACCATACCTGTTAGGAAGAGCCAAATCTTTTCAACAGCCGCTGATAACCAGACACAAGTTGAGATTCATGTGCTTCAAGGAGAACGAGCCATGGCCAAAGATAATATCTCCTTGGGAAGATTCTATCTGACAGGCATTCCACCTGCACCCAGGGGCGTGCCTCAGATCGAAGTTACGTTTGATATTGACTCGAACGGCATTGTCCATGTCTCTGCTAAAGACTTGGCCACTGGCAAGGAACAAAAGATCGTAGTAAAGGGAACCACGAATTTGAGCGAAGAAGACATCCAAAGAATGGTCCAAGAAGCAGAGCAGTTTGCTGAGCAAGACAAACAACTAAAGGAAAAAGTTGAAACAATTAATCAAGCCGATACATTGATCCATACTACTCGACGAACCCTTGAAGAACTCGGCGACAAGGTAACTGATGCTGAAAAATCAGAAGTAGAAGAGAAAATCAAGAAACTGGAAGAGAGCATCAAATCTGAAGACGTCAACGCCATAAAGTCCGCGATGGATGCTCTCCAAAAAGCAGTCTTCGCGATAACACAACGCATCTATCAAGCCACTGGTGGCGTTCCGCCAACAGGTGCTCCCGGCGCACAACAATATGCTGAGGCCGCATCCTCAGAACCCAAAACTGAGAGTGTTTCGGCAGACTATGAAGTAATCGATGAAGAGTAATCTTAATCATTGATGTGAAAAGGGGTATTCTTAAAGCCCCTTTTTTTTATTCGGGGATGAGGATCATGGAAAAACCTGACTACTACGAGGTCTTGGAAATCCCAAGAACTGCTACTCCGGATCAAATCCGAAAAGCATTCAGACGACTCGCTCTCAAATATCACCCAGACCGAAATAAGGATCCAGACGCTGAAGAAAAGTTCAAACTAATTAACGAAGCCTATCAGGTTCTATCCGATCCTGAGAAAAGAAGTCTCTACGATCGTTTTGGGCATGCCGGGGTGGATCCCTCTGTCGCAGCTAAACAAGGCAGTCCTGGCGTCGGAATTAATTTTGAAGACATCTTCGACTTTTTTGGCGGAAGCATTTTCGATACGATTTTTGGAGGGACAAGAGCCCGTCAGAGAGCTCGCCGCCCTCGTCCCCGACGAGGCGAAGATGTTCATATGGATCTTCGCATATCTTTTGAAGAAGCAGTCTTTGGTACTGATAAAAAAATCAAGGTTCCCTATCGACAACGATGCGATTACTGCAATGGAACTGGTGCCAAAGACCCCGATTCCATTCAAACCTGCCAAACTTGTCAGGGGTCAGGTGTTGTTCGAACTGTTCGTACTCAAGGTTTTGCCCAAATCATTTCAGAATCAACATGCCCTCAATGCAGTGGAAAAGGTTATCGGATTTCTGCTCCATGCAATGAATGCAAAGGTAGTGGTTATGTTACTAAGCGTCAAATAATTGATGTGAAAATACCTGCTGGAGTTGAAACGGGAAACATTCTTCACATCCCAGAAAGGGGAAAACCAGGAGAGTTGGGTGGTCCACCTGGTGATCTTTATCTCCATATTGGTGTAGAACCTCATCCCAAATTTCAACGGGATGGACTTGACATCGTCACCGAAGAGAAGATCGATGTAGTGACCGCAATACTCGGAGGAGAGATCAAAGTAGAAACGATCTGGGGAGAAGAAAAAGTCAAAATCGAGCCGGGGACGCAACCAGGCACTGTTATCACACTGAAGAAGAAGGGGATTAAGGCAAAAGATCACGGAAGAACGAGGCAAGGCAATCACTACGTTCATGTTGTGGTTGAAATTCCACGAAGGTTAAACAGAAAACAAAAACAACTTCTAGAGGAATTGCGAGCAACATTTCGACCAAGTTGAGTCGCTGTGCTTGCACGTAAGAGACTTTCATCGATTTTGAAGTAAACTGCATGCCGCTCCGGAGTCGGAACTCCATCATTGTCTTGTCAGTTCCGTACCATGACAGGAGCGGCAAGATCTGATTCTCAAACTAATTCAAATAAATTGCCTACTGTTCAGAAAGGGGTTGAGAAAAGAGTTAATGAAAGAGGAAGCGAAAGGCATTCTCTTCTTTTAGGTCATATCCACTTCAAGTTTGGATAATAATGAGCTTAGTTTTCGTTCTACTTCATTGATTTTTGGCACATTCTCGATGATGAATATCTCTGCTTTCCCTGGGGGGATAATTGTAAGAGTACCAGATCCTCCAAGGAGCAATGATTCAAAAACGTCATTGATTTGTTTGTGGAAAACCATATGCTGGGCGCTAAATCTTTGTGCATCTCCTAAGATACCGTGTTTTCTAATCAATTCGTTTCGGGTCACCACAAAGTAGTCGAATGCTCGCTTTATGATGATTCCAAGAAAGATCATGATAAGCAGAATCGCTCCAAAGGTTATGAGAAAATCTCCAGAGGCTCCTCGAAGCCCTGCCTCAATTCCAATTGAAGGAACGTCTCGTGTATCTTGGAGCCACAGATAGAGAATTAAGAGCCCAAAAATAATCCCTGCGATTCCCATTACCGCCCCTCGAGAGAATTCGAAGTATAAGATCAGCAGATTTAATGTGAAAATGATGAGAAATGCGATTGATAAACTGTCTTCCCAGCCTGGGTTGATTTTGGCTAATATCCCGAATACAATGGCGAAAACTGCGGTAGGCCATAGAACTGTTCCTTTGGGAAGTCCGTAAAACTTGACTTCTTCTATTTCTGGATGGTCGGATTCACTACTCATTGTTTTTCCTCCTAGAATTGAACTCAACAATGTTATGATCTTATTTTATCTAAATCTTGCGGGGCTAATTTATCTAAGCTGATGCTTATTCTTGCGTTTCAATTGCTTCAAGTAATTTGTTATTGATAATTCCCAGATTTCTAATGACCTCATGAACAGAATACAGACAAGATTTCACTTGTTTTTCAATTTCTCCGTGCTCCTCCTTTGACTTCAGCTTGGTAATTTCTTGCTCCAAAGAATAAATGCTATTCTCCAAACGAACCAAGGCTTCTTGCTTCATGAGAGCTTGATTAATGTCGTTAGTATCTTCCAAGAGTTTTGAGAGCAATCTATCTAGTAACGAGCTTATTGCTTCGTTCGTTCTCATAAACGCTGATTTTAGCATTTCGGGATTTGCCCCAAGCAAAGCATCATACGATTCCAATAGGTTGTCAATCACCCTTCCCAGTTTTAATTCTATTTGGTTAAACGCATGTATCAAGCGTTCATTGATGGTTTCCAAGCTATTCCTCATCTCTTTGGTAATCTCTTCTCTAGTTCTTAGGAATTCTTCCTTAATATCAACGATTTTTTTACGGAATTGTCCCAGCGTATCTGTTGATGCTCTTCTGACAACATTGATGCCTCCAAGTACTGAACCCTCTAAGCCGTATCTTGTGTCTTTTATGGCTTCAGTGATAACGCTCTGAAAATCATCTAGGGAAGGCTTGACAATAACCATTAACGGAACAGAATCTCGGTCTGGTGTTTCCGAGTGAGGACTTGCTGAAGAGTTGGCACTTTGCTCAGTCAATAATTGTTGCAACTGGTTTTTTCTCTCTCTGACAGTTTGTTGCATTGGACTGATCATTCTTGACCTCAAAGTAACGAATTCTTCGGCAAGAACATTTTCGATTTTTTTTCTGAAGTCGCTATATTGTTGTCTTAAAGAGACTTGACAGTTGGTGAGAGACTCGGAAATTATATCGATTGTCTTTTGGTGGTTTTCCAATGCTTTTCCGAGGTCTTTATGCGTTACTTCCAATGAACTCGAAAGCTGAGTTGCTTTTTCTGAAAGGGATTCCATTTCCTGCGTTGTGACTTGGATTGTTTCATTGAATGATTCTTGCATTTGATCAATCCAGGTGTAAAATTGGGTCTCGAATTCGTTAGTTTCTTCTTGGATTTCGTTTAGAGAAGACGATTCCTCGAGCCTTTCTTTGGCTGAGGAGTGCATCTGGCTTAAGAGATCAATGACTTGAGTAAAGATTCTTTGCGTGGATGGATCAAGAGTCGCTGATCCGTTTTCAATAAGTTGAATAACCTCTGATAATGCTTCAACGGTTTCCTCACCAAGGCTTTTCCAGCTAGTGTTTTCTAGAATCAACTGTCTTTGTTTTTCAAAAATACTTGTTGCTTGTCTTGCAAGAGACAGCGATGATTTATGGTGGTGGTCTCGGATCTTCACTATTTTATTCTTGATTTCACGAGCATGTTTCGGAATAGCTTCGACAGTGTCTTTTGCGAGTTCTTTTTCCCTTTCGGCTCTTGATCCAATTCGGCGGTAGACATCTTTTTCCTCTTTAAGTAAGAACTGGATCTCCTGATTGTGCCTTTTGAGATCGTTCTCAATAACTTGCTCTATCTTGGGAAGTTGATTTACAACGTTTTCATTAATCTGATTCCAAACTTGGTCAACTGTTCGCCTTATCGTGATGATTAGACTGTCTGCTAAGGCATCGAATGTCTCGGCAATACCTTCTTGGACGCTCTTGCTTATTTCTAACACATCCTTTCCGGATCTCAATTCATTGAGTGGTAGTGTCTTGATTGCCTTTTCAAGCTCATATTGTAAGATTTCTGATTCTCGGACTAAAATTCTAAGTAATTCGTCTATCTTTGCCCCTATCTGTTCCTTGGTTTCCGTTAAGCCCCTCAGTATCTTAGAATGATTCGCCTCCATTTGTTGCATTACTATTGCAAGGGTCTCTTCGAATCTAGTTAAAATCGTTGAAGACAGTCTTGTGATTTCCTCTTCAAAACTGGTGGAATGTCCCATGAGAATGGATCTGATTCCGCGTTTCACATTCTCGAAGCTTTCTCTGATCTCGAAAGGATTGATATCAAGATTAAGTTCTGGCAGTTTCTCAGTTGTGGAAAACTCACTAGATAGGTTCGCGAAAGATTGAATTGCCTGGTACTTTGTTCTTTCTATCTGTTGGTCGATTTGCTTCCTTAGGAGAGAAAAGGATTCTTTGATTGCTTTTCTCTGCTCCTCTTTTAGTGTCGTTACTGCTGCTCTGACCGCTTCAACCACAGTACTCAAATCTTCTGCTTTTCCCGCATTACTCCTTGCATATATCGTTTTTAGAATTGCTTCTCTGAGATCCGGTAATACCTCTGTTAAGATTTTTTCTGTAGCACAAGTCCCCGGAATTAGCATGATATGATCTGAGGTTTCCAATATCATCCCTAACGATGCAAGTTCGCGAAGTTTTTCCTCTTCGACCGATTTTTCTTTTTGTATGCTCGAATTCTTTGATAATCTGGAGAGCAATACTAGTTGTTCGTCAGTAAAACGGAGATCATCAAGCCGGCGTGATTTTTCATCCATCCTAATTTCAGTATGATATATGGGTTATCAAATCTTTTCTCGACAAGAAAAAGGTAGAAATGATTTAGTTAAAAACTAAGGAGAGGAAAATTAAGGAGTATTTACTGATGCTAACTTGTTTCAGCTGTTACTACAAAATCCTCTGGTTTGAGAGACGTAATTCTGCTTATGAGATCTCTGAGCACGTCACCGGCTTTTTCGTTTTCAACATACTTCATTCTCGCTATTTCCTCAACAATGTCGTGGTCAATCATCGCCTTAATGTCTACTCCTTGTTCGTACATTTCTCTCATTTTTTCATAGAATAGGATGATTGCTTTGAGCATGAGATATTGTTTTTCTGGAGAACAATAGCTGTCCGCGTCGTGGAATGCGTTTTGCTGGAGGAAATCTTCTTTGATAATGCGTCCTGCTTCGAGAACGATTCGCTCGGAGGGCGGTAGTGCGTCTGGACCAACCAGTTGAACAATTTCCTGAAGCTCGTTGTCTTGTTGCAAGATTCTGAATGCTTCTGCTCTCAGCTCGGGGAAATCTTGACCGAATCGTTCCCGATAGAAACTTTCCAACTGCTCCCAATAGAGTGTGTAAGAGTCTAAGTAGGAAATAGCAGGGAAGTGTCTTTTTGCTGCAAGCGTCTTTGTCAAGGCCCAGAATACCTTTACGATACGCAGGGTGTTCTGAGTTACTGGTTCTGAGAAGTCTCCGCCGGGAGGTGAAACTGCTCCTACTACAGTAACGCTTCCTACTCTATCATCTGATCCTATGCAAACGACTCTACCCGATCTTTCGTAATATTCCGCAATTCTGGACGCAAGATATGCTGGATATCCCTCTTCTCCCGGCATTTCCTCGAGACGACCACTGATTTCACGCATTGCTTCAGCCCATCTTGACGTGCTGTCTGCTTGAATGCTGACGTCATATCCCATGTCTCGGTAATATTCTGCCAAAGTAATCCCCGTGTAAACGCTTGCTTCTCTTGCTGCGACCGGCATGTTGCTTGTGTTGGCGATGAGGGCCGTTCGGGTCATTAGCTTCAAACCAGTGTGAGGATCATCCAAGTGAGGGAATTCTTCGAGTACCTGGGTCATCTCATTTCCTCGTTCACCACAACCAACGTAAACGACAATTTGAGCGTCCCCCCACCTTGCAAGCTGGTGCTGAGAAACGGTATTATGTAAAATCAGGGGTTCTTTTCCTCCTATGAAATTATGTAACTCTGGTACGCTTAAATCAAAAACCTCCATGGGACCTTCAATTAACTCTATTTTGGCAATTTGGTCAAAATAGAATTCTTCCAATATCTTATCAATATGCTGAAGCCTTTCTTTTACTTCTTGGTAACTTTCATCATTTATCCCATCGATTAGTTTGTTTAACGATCTCCTTGTCAGATTCTGTTTTGAATAAACTATGTTGTCATAGGAATTTACTGATGGTTTTGTTGTAAGGGTTTTTCTCTTTATTTCTTGCAATAAGTTCGAGGAAATAGGTACTATGTCTGTCCCGATAAAGTGTAGGTCGTTATTTTCTTTGTATTCTAATATCCTCTGTATTCTTGGGTAAGGATACGTATTTTCTAATAAACTTCCTAATAACTCAAGTTCCTTGCCTTCTATTACAAGTCTGTAATTAGCATCATTTCGCCTTATTCTATATATTATGCCAAGCCTACTAAGCAGATAGCTAAGATCGTGAGCCATACCTTCACTACTCGTCGAGATTTCTAAGGTATATCCAGATACGTATCCATCACCTGCAATATACGCGGCTAGGAAGTTAGATACGATTTTGATTGAACTGTTCAGCAAAATAGCTGGTATTCTGCAATTCCTCGATTTTTTATGAGTTGGTATGCCTAAGTGTTCTAAGAATACTCTTATCGGTTTAGACGAAAAGCTGACAGTTTCAACAGTATTTTCAAGTGAATGTGTAACAGACACATTGAATAAGCGTGAAGCTAATGTTTCAAATCTGCTTCGAAGGATAGGGGAGTTATTGAAGAAATAAACGCCATATTTGCCCTTAAGCATTCCATCAGAAAGCAATAATCCTAGGAATTCTGCGAGTTCTTCATTCATCTTTTGGGGGATCGTAACAGAATGGCTTTGTCGTTCTCCCTTTAATTCGCTTATTGGAATTTGGACTCCTGACTCTTTTTCTAATCTTTTTAAGAACAATATTGTAGGAGACGCCCTTTCTTTGTAGTAATTAATTAATACATCATAGGCCGTCCCTAAGATAGAAGCAACTTTTTTAAGAGTTCCATACTCTTCTTTCAGTTTTTGAATGGCTTCTTGCATTTTTACTAGTGCTTCAGGATTTGTTGCTCTCAGGCTTTGATCCAGCTCAGCAATTTCAATCAGTGATTGTTCATTATTTGGTTTAACAATTAATCGTCTAGGGGTAACTAAATAATCCCCTATTTTTAGTTCTCCAGCAGGTTTCTCAACGATTTCTGTTCCATCAAACATTTGTAGTTTGTGAATTGGAGTTAAGCTTATTGTTCTCCCTTTTTTAGTAGTTATTCGGAGAAGATAATCACTATACCCCTTGTATGCATGGGTTGCCTCAACTATCTTTTGCGTTCCGGTCTTGCGATCAAATCCTATTACTCTTAGAGGCTTATTCAGTCTAACTAGCGTCTCTATTTCATTATCTTCTTCGATTATCCCATTCTTAATGCTCATCTCAAAAATGTCTTTGATTTCTATGGTTTCTCCATTTTCTAATAATACAGGTGTGTCTCCAGAAACACATTTTCCCGTGCCAAATGGTCCCGGAATGGCTGCTGTTCCTCCTTTTGCTATTGGGAAGAATGTATCGAAAATGCGCTGTCCTGTAAGGAGTGGGATTTCACTTCCTAATCGTTTCTTAAAGGGGCGGGGGCGCCTAACTGGCCATTCGTGATATCCTTTTACTTCATAGGTTGAACCGTCTTTTGTTTCAACAACAACAAGAACCTCATCTACGGTGTATTCGCCGTCTGGTACTACTTTTTTAACGGTTCCAGCGGGCTTGTCTGGAGGAATCATGATGCGGTGTTCAATAGCAGAGGTTTCTTGAGTTACTGCGATGATGTCTCCTGGCTCTACCTTGTCCCCGACTTTGACCTTGATTTTCATATCCCATTTCTTTTCAAAATCGATTCCTGGGACTTCGATTCCTCTCTCAATGAACGCGCCCTTTTGGGCTTGAATTACTGGTAGGGGCCTTTGAATACCATCGTAAATTTGCTCAAGAATCCCTGGCCCTAATTGTACTGTCAAGGGTTTTCCTGTAGCAATCACTGGTTCTCCTGGTTTCAAGCCATCCGTTGGTTCGTAAACTTGGATTGTAGCGATGTCGCCGACAATTCGTATGATTTCCCCAATTAGTTGCTCATTTCCGACACGAGCTACTTCGTAAAGAGTTGCTCCGGTCATACCGTCCGCGTCGACAACGGGGCCTGAAATTCGGGTAATTTTTCCTTCAATCATGATGCCTCACTCTGAGTGTTATACGATCTTCCTAAGCTACCATCGATATCTGGTTTTTGATTGTTTTCTTTCGGTCAGTGCTGATTTGTTACTTTGTACTAAGATCCAAAAAGGAATAATCGATTTTTCCACATCTTCTCCAAGAAAATAGACCTTTTGTCGTGGGAAATAATGTGTTTTTCATTTCTATTAAGTGGTTAATTATTTAATGCCCCGAGCAGAAAACTCATTTAACAGCCCCCATGAAAGTGATCACCTACATGACTGAAAACTCTACTAAGAATGCTCCAGAAGTTTCTAGCTCCGAGCAATCTTCGCTAAATTTAGCTCCCATCCAGATCGTTACCGATGCTGAAAGAATTAAAATTCTCATGGATAAGACCCGCCTTAAAATATTGCATCTTTTGCGAGAGGGTATTCCTGAAGGAGGTAAGCGCCGGCACGAATTAACTGTCCGGGAGCTTGCTGAGCTTCTAGGCATTTCAACTCCCCAAAGCCTATACCACCATGTTGATTTGCTGGTGGAGCACGGCTTTCTCTATCCTGCTCGAGAGGTTAAGAAGAAGCGTTCTCGCATCACATATTATGCACGAACCTCGCCTGTGTTCTTGATTGTGAATTCCGTAGGAGAGATTCCTGAATATGACGAAGGAATTGGGCAGTTTGCACGAATGTTTGTAGAATCCTTAGACATTGAACTGACACCTGAGGAGATGGATCGGCTGGTGAATCTTATTGTCAAGTATGACCAGAGGGAAGCTCAGGTTCTTGCAAGATATGCCCCTTTGATTACCATGAAGGATGAACAAGAAACGTGGAGAAAAGGGCTCTGGCTTTTTACAAAGCTCATTATGTTCTCAGATGATGAAGGAAAGAAAATTGCTGAAGAAATCGTTGCATTAATAAAACCGAAGCTTGATAAGAAGCTGGCTGAACTGTCATGATTTTTTCATTATTAAATCGCTAATTGACAATATTAATAATCACTATGCTCTTCTTTTGATTCTTATAATCGGTTATCACGCTACGTATATCCATTAGGCTTGAAGTTCAAGTACCCGTTTTGAAGCACTTGAACGCTTGTACTTGTTGTTTCACTAAATATTACATCCAAAGCTATTTATTACATGTCAAATTAGGTCACTTAGAAAAAAACGGTTTGGTAGACTGTAATGACGCTTCCAGATGAACTTTCTCCGAAAACTACAACTACAGCCACTGACGCCGTGTCGGAATACGACGAACGGTCTATAAGGGTTTTAGAAGGCGTTGAAGGCATCCGCCATCGTCCCGCTATGTACATTGGTTCGGTAAACTCTCGCGGCCTTCATCATATGGTCTATGAAATCGTGGACAATTCGGTAGATGAAGCTCTAGCTGGTTATTGCACCGAGTGTAAAGTAATTATTAATTCAGATAACTCAATAACAGTAGTTGATAATGGACGTGGAATACCCGCGGCATATCATCCCAAGTACAAGAAAAGCACTCTTGAAGTAATTTTAACCAAAATTCATTCTGGAGGAAAATTCGACAATAAAGCTTACAAGGTTTCGGGGGGTTTACATGGTGTTGGGTTGGCTGTTGTCAATGCTTTGAGCTCACAATTTATTGTTGAAGTCGTTAGAGACGGGAAGCTATACCGCCAAGAATATTCGCGCGGAAAAAAAGTTACAGAAGTGGAAGAACTTCCGATTCCTCCGGGCCGGTCAAGAGGAACTACTATCACGTTTAAACCTGATCCTGAGGTTTTTGAAACAACGGTTTTTGACTTTGATATTATTGCTGCAAGGCTTAGAGAACTAGCTTATCTTACACCCTCTCTTCGATTCGAACTTATTGATGAGCGAACCGATCCGCCGACTGTTGTCGAATACCATTATGAGGGAGGCATTATCCAATTCGTCCGAGATTTGAATGCACATAAGACTCCTCTCATAGATGGAGATGAATTCATCTTCTACGTGAAAGGCAGTGAAGAAATTGTTATTGTTGAAGTAGCTCTCACTTGGAACGCTGGTTTTGCTGAAACAATTATGGGCTTTGTGAACAACATTAATACTACTGAAGGGGGCACACACATCTCTGGCTTTAAGAGCAGCTTAACCCGGACCTTAAATGACTTTGCTCGAGCTCACAAGCTATTGAAAGACAAGGATCCAAATCTGAAAGGCGAATTCTTCCGAGAAGGACTGGTTGCCATTGTTAGTGTTAAAGTCCCGGACCCCCAGTTTGAGGGTCAAACCAAAACTCGACTCGGTAATTCGGAGGTTGAAGGAATCGTTTCTCGTGTATTTGGGGATGCTTTTGAAGAATGGCTTGAGAAGAATATTTCTTTTGGAAAAGCAGTTATTGCAAAGAGCCTTAATGCTAAGAAAGCTCAAGACGCTGCAAGAAAAGCGCGTGATCTCATTAGAAAGTCAGGCAACCGTGTAACTCTTCCTGGTAAGCTAATTGTCAGTCGAGAAACAGATCCCGAAAAGCGAGAGCTCTTCCTAGTAGAGGGACAGAGTGCAGGGGGAACTGCTGTAAAGGCTCGCGACAGCCAGTTTCAAGAGATTTTGTTTCTACGGGGAAAAGTGCTTAATGTAGAAAAAGCAGGGCTATCGAGAGCATTAGATAATCAAGAGATACGAAGCATTATCTCTGCAATTGGTACTGGGATCAATGACGACTTTGATATTTCCAAGTGTCGCTACGGCAAAATAATCATTCTTACTGACGCGGATGTCGATGGTGCACATATTACCACGCTCCTTTTAACTCTCTTTTATCGCTACATGCGCCCCCTCATTGAGCAAGGAAAAGTGTTTGTTGCAAGACCTCCTTTGTTCAGGGTAACTGTCAAAGGAACCATCCCACAAGAAATCATGCAAGGTCGGCGATATGCCTATCTTCGTAGCGAAAAAGAGAAAGACGAACTCGTTTCTCGCCTACGAGAAGCTGGGGTTTCAAGCAAAAATATCGAGATTCAGCGATACAAAGGTTTGGGTGAAATGAATGCTGATCAGCTAGAAGAAACAGCCATGAGACCCGGTAGTAGGGTAATTGAGCGGCTTCAAATTGTTGATGAGGTTCAAACCGATGAAATTTTCAGCATTTTGATGGGAGATGATGTGACTGAGAGAAAGAAGTTTATTGTTACCCAAGTCTTTTCTGAAGACGAAACGGGAGGGACAGGATATTTCTGGGACTTGGCATCAGAAATGGATCAAGAACCAGAGGCAGCGATAGAAGACGTTCTTTCAGAAGAAGAGGAAGCAGAACCTACTGTGGGACAAGAAGCGGTGATCCCTACCGATCATGAACTTTAGGGTGAGTTATTACAATGAGTGACGTTGAAATTCCTAAAGAAAACATTTTAGAGAGACCTCTCGCCAATGAGCTTCAACGAGCATACGCTGATTATGCATCTTACGTAATCAGTGATCGTGCGTTGCCTGATGCTAGGGATGGATTAAAGCCTGTCCATCGAAGAATTCTCTGGGCAATGTATAGCATGGGGCTTACGCCTCGGAGCTCATATAAGAAAAGTGCAAGGATTGTTGGTGAAGTTACTGGTAAGTTTCATCCTCACTCTGGTGGTGTGTATGAAGCTTTAGTAAGGCTTGCTCAGCCGTTTTCTCTAAGATATCCCTTAGTTGATGGTCAAGGTAACTTTGGGTCGATTGATGGTTTTCCCGCTGCGGCAATGCGTTATACTGAAGCTAGACTTGCGTCTATCGCGCTTGAAATCCTTGCTGATACGAGAGAAGAAATAGTTCCGTTTCAAGATAACTTCGATGGTGAAGAACGGGAACCTATTGTTCTTGCTTCAAAGATTCCAAACCTTTTGCTAAACGGAGCATCCGGTATCGCAGTTGGCATGAGCTCAAACATTCCTCCGCATCACTTAGGCGAACTGTTAGACGCGTGCATATACATGCTGGACCATCCCCGGGCATCTCCTGAGGAGCTAATGCAATTTGTTAAGGGACCTGATTTTCCCACTGGTGGAATAATCATTGGAAAGGAGGGAATTGCAAACCTATATACAAAAGGAGTCGGCAAAATCGTTATTCGCTCTCGAGTTGATTTTGAGCCGGCATCCGGAAAAAATTCTTCTCCTCTCCTTGTAATCAAAGAAATCCCCTATATGGTTAATAAATCTAAGTTAGTTGAAGAAATCCACAATCTTATTGAGAATAACCGCGTCCGAGGAATAAAGGACGTTCGAGATCTTTCCAAAAATGAGATTCGTATTGAGTTACCCCTGGAAGAGGGATATGAGGATGAACTGTCCCGAAAAACCATTCTAGGGCAATTATTCACTAAGAGTAGTTTGCAAATAACGTTCTATGGCCGAATTCTTGCATTTGTAAGGGGCCGGCCTCGAATTCTAACACTTTCTCAAGCACTTCAAGTTTTTCTCGCTCATAGGGAGACGGTAGTTAGAAAAAGAACAGAATATGAACTGAAACGGCTCCTTGATAGACTCGAAATCGTTGAAGGCTTGATCATTGCCTCGGATCATATCGATGAAATCATCCGTCTTATTCGCTCCTCAGACACTCGCTCCCAAGCTCATGATTCATTAAAGGAGAGATATGGCTTCTCAGATCGACAAGCAAAGGCTGTCTTAGACATGCCCTTATCTAGGCTTCCCCGTCTCGAGCAGGAACAGCTAAGAAAGGAGAAAGAAGAATTAGAAGAGAAAAAAGCTCGCTTAGAACTGATTCTTACCTATCGATCAGAATTGCTCAAAGTCCTTAGAGAAGAATTTGAAGCCATTAAAGAAAAATACGCAGATAGAAGGCGAACTGATATTGCAGAATACGATGATACAATACTCTCCGATCGCCCCCTAATTCACTTACGAAACGTCATGCTTTCAATTACAAGGAAAGGGTACATACGATCTATTTCTTATGAAAAATTCAGAACCCAAGGACGAGGCGGTAAAGGTGTTAAAGCTATCAAGCTCAAAGAAGACGACCAAATTCTAGATATGGTTGTTACCACTAACCACCACACATTATTATTGCTCACCAAAAAGGGAGTTATTCACACAATTCCCGCATGGGAAATCCCACTCAGTGAGAAACGGACAAGTCGCGGAACTCTTATTGATCGCTTCATTCCTGTCGCCTCTCCTGTGATCAAAATAATTCCCGTTGAGGAATCATGGCTTACTGATGAAAAAAAATACATCATAATGGTTACAAAGCGGGGAATTGTTAACAAAACAAGGCTTTCAGCTTTCAAGAAAGTTCGCCGAACCGGAATTATTGGTACAGGGCTACAGCCCGGAGATAGTGTTGTTCAAGCCATAATTATTGATCGAGACGATGAAGAGATCTTTATTGCATCCAAAATGGGAAAGATGATACGATTCGATGCTACTCAAATACGCGAAACTGGTCGAAGTGCGATCGGGGTTAGGGGTATGTCTCTTGATTCTGGAGATGTAGTTGTTGATGCATTTGCGATTCCTCGCTCTCATATCTCCAAAACCGCAGTGTTAGTAGTAACGGAGCATGGTTATGGAAAAATGACACCAGCACCTGCTTATCGAAAGACGAATCGAGGGGGAAAAGGTGTTAAGACAATCCGCATCACTCATAAAAACGGCCCAGTCATCGCTGCTTTTCCCGTACCCATTGATGTTGGAGAAGAAGAGACAATTGCTCTCATCAATTCTAAGTCAATCATGATTCGGATTCCTATCTGCAGTATTCGGCTCACTGTCGGCAGAATCACTCAGGGCGTGAAAATTATGAATCTAAGTTATGGAGAAAGAGTTGTCTTTGCCTCCTCTTCTATTCAAGATCTGCCAGACACTGAAGGTAAAGTCTTCGAGATTCCCTCCTCTTCTTCCACACCAGTATCAAGGTCCTTTGATTGATCAAAAACGGGCTTATTTCTCCCGTTTGCTATTTGCCTTCGATTCTATCTCTTAGAATAAAGCCATATCCTGCAAAATAGGGCCTATTTCTGTAGGTTTGGATGCGATATGTAAGCACACTTTCTCCTCTTTCCTCCATCTCTGTAATGATTTCCCAATGGGGCTCGTAAGACTCTGTAGTGGTGCAACTCAGAAGAACATCCTGAGATTGCTCTTCCCTTCTTATAGTGGTGACGGTTCTGCCCATGGATCTTATGAAATAATACGCTTGTTGCGCCATTTTCCCATTAGGAAAAACATACATTTCTCTGGTTGCAGTTGTAGGATTGCTACTCATTTCAACTCTGAATGCTTGAAGCACCCTTGAGATATCTTCGGAAACTCCCCTTGTCAAAAATCGAGGAAGTGATCTTTCTAATATTTCTTTATGAATGCCGAACACATATTGAAAAACTAAGTATTCTGGAGGTCCTCCAAAATGAATGATTACTTTGTCTGAATTATTCTCTACGGGCTCCAGAGTGATCGGTCCGCCAATTAGATCAAGAATGAGTTTCAAAGAATTCTCTGATTTTTCCTTCTCTATTACCAATATTGGTTGAAGCTCTTCATCATCATACCTGCCAAATCTTGTGAATATCCCCAATAGCTCGAGCCAAGAATTATCAATAGATAAGATGGGATGTAATCCACCTCTTCCATCTATCGAAGTTAACCGGATTCCTACATCGTCATACTCTGAGAGGCCGTATTTTTGAACTAAGGAATAAAAAGTCGGTATTTCTAACTCGTCCGGGAGGCCTGAGTCGTCAAAATTATACTCCTCGTGGTTCTTTATCTTCTCTATTGCGTCACCTAAGGATAAAAGATAAGGTTTTACTCCAGAAACATGGATTCTTGACAGTAACTCCGCAGGAGCTCTACTAATCAATTCTTGTATTAAGTCAATTTCAACATTCTCTCTCCCTTCTAGTAGAATCCCATTGAACTCTGCAATCATGTCTTGAGGGCGTAATTCCCTTGCAGGAATGAACCCTGTTCTGTTTTTTGTCTTTACCAGAATTTCTTGATCTTTTCCAATTGTGATATTCCTTCCCGAACCTGTACGTATTGTAATTGTAGAACAGGTAGGGTTATGGCTGACGTTGATTACTTGAGAAATGCCTTTGTTGCCGATTGAATAGATTCTCAGTGATCTTACATCCTCTACGACGGCTTCATCCGACGGCTGAGGAGAGCTTAGCACTGTAGAGAGTGTGCTTCCGTCAATAAACTCCAACTCTCCATTTATGAATAGTGGAATTACAGCATCTTCGGTAAACCCCGCGTTGTTTTCCATGCAATCACGTTCACTTCTAGTTTCTGTTAGTCAATACTAACACAAAACATTGCTAGGTAATATTCCCAATTAGGTGATTTGCGAATGATGAAATTTTGGATCCAAAAATTATTTGGGTGTTCGTGTCGATGACCCCTTCCAGCTTATAGAGCCGATCCAGAAATTCTCTAAGATCAAGTATTGAAGGTGATGAAACAAATACTCTAAACTGATATTCCCTTCCAACTCGATAAAAACTGACGACACGATCGTCTTCTAACAAGTGCTTAACTATGTGATCTGAGTTCTTTAAATCGACTTTTAGAGCTATAAGGAACTGGTCCTTATTCCATTCTGCTGGGTTTGGCTCTGATCTAATTCTGAGAATAACCCCTTCTTCAATTAATCTCTTCACTCTGCGATGAACAGAAGGTTGAGAGTATCCAAGCCTCTTAGCAATCTCTGTGCTCGGCATTGGCAAATATCTATCTGGAGAGACCTTTTGGAAACTGATCATTTGAAGGATTTGCTTGTCCTTATCATCCAATTTAACCGTGCCATTGGTGTCTTTGTTTTCTGCCGGCAATGGAATGCCATTCTCTTTATATGTCCGAATAATCGATACGTAGTCGCTTTGCTTGAATCTTGATTGAGCAACCAATTCATCTAGTTTTCCAAGAGTTGCTTCATAAGAGTCCCGACTTTCACATCTTACTAATGCCATAAGTGAATATGTCCCAGAAAGAACTGAGACTCTTTCAACTCGTGGCATTTCCAATAGATACTTACGGATATGGGGCTCAGAGGGGTTTGTTCTGAAGAATGCTAGGGTGGCGTGACGCAGTCCAAGTCTGAACGGGTTTAAGATCGCACGATAACCTTGCAAATGACCGTGGGCAACTAACCATTCGATGCTTCGCCGAGCGCGCGAATAGGGGATGCCCAAGTCGCTCGCAATTTCTTTTAAAGGTCTTAAAGCATCGTTACTAAGTGCCTCCCAGACTCTAAGGACATCTCCATTCATTTCAACGCTCGTTTGCATCTATAAATGACTTGATCCTCCCGTTAATAATTGTTAATTTTGTGCCGTGGTTTTGAATGGTTGTAAAACACGAAAAAGAAGGGAGGAGATGAGTTTTTTCCTAATAGTTCGTCAATTGACGCGCTTTATTTTTTTCTTTCTCAAAAGTATTGACGTTACAAGTAATGGAAGAATTGCAGTCATCCATCCAAACCCAGGCAATCCGAGATCCGGTCTTTTGCGAGTTCTTCCGTTTTTGACGTAAATTGGCCAGTCAAGTGTCGTTGTGTGCTGTTCTGCGTCGATGTCCATCGCTTTGATAACTACCGTGTATGGGCCATCGATGACGGAGGCAGAATCCCAACTATAACTATAGTCTTCTGTTCCATTGCCATATGTCTTTATGCTACTCATGACCTCTTCTCCAATCTCCGGTAAGTTTATCAGCACCTGAGCAATTCCTATATCATCCGAAACCCTAACAACAAACGTAACCTCTCCAGTGGCGACTTTGTCGTCTGGGAGGTCTTGACCTTGATCAAGCTCTGACTGGGATAGCAGGGCGGGTCCTGAGAGTATTTTGATAATTGGTGGGTCGCCGGTTCTGGCAAGCCCCCCTGTTATTGTAAATGTTCTTTTGTCAGTTACGACTTCGTGTTGGTTTTCGTCCATATCAATTACTCTGAAATTATAGGAATATACTCCGTTCATGAACTGAGACGTGTCAACACTTACTTCGTAGTATCCTGTCTGGTTATTATAGTCTAAGAGGAGTGGTGCTCGGCCTTCTATCTCTAGCCACGCTTCCATTATTCCAACATCTTCATCAATATCTAGTGCAAAGAGAAGTGGACCTGATGTCGCTTCGTGAGTAATGCCATCATCTGGTGCAATTATCGTGACAACTGGTGGGTTACCTATGGGTCTATTGTCAACTACAAGTTTCAATACACTTTGGCTCCTAAATCCATCCATGTCATATACCTCGACCATGATGGTTTGTTCTAGGTTTTCTGGCTCAAATGCCGTATCCCACGAAAACTCATACATTCCTGAGCCCTCCGTTGTCTCATCTAGCACATAGCCACCAGCACCGATCCAGAGCACTACGGCAAATACGCCAATATCATCCGTAACATTGAATTTTAGATCCACAATGCCATTGACTGATGAGTGGTTTACGGGAGTGTTTGCATCCCAAGTAATCGTGGGTGGCGATGTCGTTCCATCGGCGTAATTATCGATGAGTAGGTTTATCATTCGTTGGGACCACAGTCCCGCATTGTCTGTGATGTTGACCCAGAACTGCCAGTACCCGTCTGCAAACTGGGATGTGTCAAACACTGCATCATAGTATTCATACTCCCCATACGTGTAGTTATACACAAAACTTAGAGGTCTTTGGAAATTGGGATGGTTAACTGGGGCTTCATTGAAATAAGCCATTCCTGTAACATTAGCAATCCCGCTTTGAGCAAAGTTTGCCCTTGGTACTATATCTCCACTGGAATCTTCCACATAATTTCGGGTGTCTGATGCTTCCGCTCGTAATCTAACAGTACCATTTAATGGATCAAAAGTTGGCTGATCAACGGTATATAACGTTGCCCAGGGAGGATATTTATCAACGCTTAGGGGATCAAAGTAAGTTGCTTGGTATTGAACACTGATCTCTGAAAGCGCAGACACATTATTGCCTGAGACATCAGTAATCATCGGAGAATCTGTTGCAATTTCTATTCCCCAATAGAGCATGGTTTCTTCTGCCCATTGGTTTAATCCCCTCCAAGATTCCCAGCCCCACCCATTGTTTGTGGAGGGTACAAATGTTATCTGATTCAGATCTGTGGTTACGGGCGTATTAATCCGAAGAACAAGCTTCTTTAGTTCTGGATGCCATGGTATGCCAGAAAATCCAAATGGAGACGTTGAACTATCGGTTAAGTTTAAGGTCCAAGTTCCGCTCCCTGGCGAAAATCTTGGCTGAGGATTCTGGACAGTGACAAATAGGGGGTCTACTTCTAGTCTAACTTGGGAGGATTTATAATTCCGTTCTGAGTTCGTACCAACCCACCAATTAAACTTGTTACTCGTGGTAATCATATTACTGCTCTGTAGTGTGCTATGCAACGTGAAATATGCATTGCTGAGAAATCCTTCATATTCTGCGCGAGTTAAATTATAGTTGTTAGCACTCATGCTTTTCAGAGTAAGAGTAGTCCCATTTGATAGTGTGTAATAGTCATACCAATACCCTCCTGAATAAGTGAAATTTATTCCTAAGCCATTTAGTTCTTGAAGAATCTGTGCAAAGATATTATCGGCCTCTGATGAATTGAGTATTTGAACCCATATTCCACCCGTTGGAGACTTGAGCTTATATGCTGAGTTGTGATCCGGTTCTAAATACATAGAGAGAGAATATACTGATTCCA
>JALTMP010000115.1 GCA_027001645.1 Candidatus Heimdallarchaeota archaeon | reverse complement strand
TCTTCTTTCAAATGCTTAATGAATTCTTGCAAAAGAGCTCTGTCAACTTCTACGACTCCAATTTCAACACCAGCGTCACCTAAGTTCCTAACATATCCCTTAACTTCCATTCTATCCGCAAGTTTCTTAACAAATGGCCTAAATCCCACACTTTGGACGACTCCTTGTAAACTAATGATCCAGCCGTTTTTGCGAGAATGCACTAACCTATTTGATGTTAGAAGACCTTATTTTGCTTGTCATTTCTATTTATCTCGATGTGTCTTTCTGTTATCGCCCGTGTTCTAAAAATCATGGAAAATGATGAGGCTATTGCTGAACTTGGTGGTGTTAAAAAACAAATAAGCCTAGGCCTCATGGCGGATCAAATTCTTCCCGGAGATTGGGTGTTAATCCATACTGGCTATGCTATTGCAAAGGTGGATGAGAAAAAAGCCAAAGAAATGCTTGAAGCGATCTCTGAAATGGAGGAGCAATCATAATTGTCCCTTAGGTGAACAGTGTCTTCTTACGGTTGGTTCAATAGTTTCGGAGTAATCCATTCTAGCATTGTAGTGGGGTCATCTAAACTCCGAATTTTGTTTCTTATTTTCGTATTTGTGCAATCTATTGCATGGCGTGCTTGGTAAAATGTTTGCAGACTACCGCTCAAATTAAAAGAAATGGAGTGCTTATTGTAATCAGAGTGAGTTACTATGATAAGTGTACTAGATCCATTTGTTAAACTGGGTCTCTTGGGAATTATGGCCGGAACAGCTCTAATCACTATTTATCTACTTCTTGGGACAATTCGCGAACCATATGTGGATGAAAAATACAAAACCACATCTTACACTGGTGGGAAAGAACTCTCCGGGAGAAAAACTACCTTTCGCACCCTTTTTTTCCAATACGCAATCTATTTTCTCATTTTTGACGTCGTAGCTTTTGTGACCGCAATTGTTTCCTTTAGTGGAAATTGGAGGCTACTTTCTGGTGAATCGATCAATCCCACATCGCTCCATGTACTTGCTTATCTCTCCATCATCATCTTTCTGTTCATAATTATCCCCAAACAAGAAGAAGAGGTGGTCTAATCTGCTAAATCAATCCTCTCAGGAAAAAAAAGGAATTCTATCAAAAATGCTCACTCCTATCAAGAATTGGGCGAGAAAACGTTCTCCCTGGGTACTACATATGAATACGGGTTCTTGCAACGGTTGCGATATCGAAATATTAGCTGCTCTCACTCCTCGACTGGATGCAGAGCGATTTGGTGTAAGATTAGTTGGTTCTCCCCGGCACGCTGACATTTTGGTTTGCACAGGTCCTGTTACCCGGAAAATGAAGAGTGCGTTGATCCAGACTTATGCACAAATGCCTCATCCCAAATTTGTCATGGTGATTGGCTCTTGCGGTGCAACGGGTGGGGTCTTCAAGGGCAGTTACGCAACGATGGATGGAATCGATAAAGTCATACCCGTCGACGTTTATGTTCCCGGTTGCCCTCCGAAACCCGAAGCAGTTATACTCGGGGTAGCTAAAATTCTAGAAAAACTCGACAGAATGGCAAATTCAACTTCTTCTTTTCAAGAAAAATCGGTCTCTGTCCCTTCAATGAGCTCGTGAAAAGAGGTGAATGAATGAATCAAATTAAGCTACCAACTTCTCTCCCTATTTCTGGAGGCTTAGAGAAAGAGAAATTTCTCCTGAAGAGCAAAGAACCTGCGATTATTGTAGAAAATGGGGCGCAACGTCAGATTATCGAGGACTGGATTAGTGCGGGTCTAGATATTCATCTGTCAACCATTGTGTGTATTGACGAACAAGAGCGATTTGACCTCCTGTACTACTTTATGAACCGCTTTTCATACGAAACCATCGTTCTTGTGGTTAGAGTTCCAAGAAATGACCCGCAAACTCTCTCCATTGCTGATTTGCTTGATAGCCGTTACTATGAAGGAGAGATTAGCGAAATGTTTGGTATCACTTTCAAAGGGAATGACATTGACAGTGTCTTCTTGCCTGAAGATTGGAAAGAAGGGTACCCCCTAAGAAAAGATTGGGTCGATCCGCGTAAAGAAAACGCAGGAGGAAGCAAGAAATGAACCCAGAAGACAAACCCTCCACTCAGATCAATGTTGGTCCCCAACACCCGGCTCTAAAAGAGCCAGAAACATTCAGAATTGTTGTTGAAGGTGAAAAAGTCGTCCATGCTACACCTATCTTGGGCCACACTCATCGAGGAATCGAAAAACTTGCTGAATCTAGGGATTATAACAAACTCCTCTACTTAGCAGAACGAATTTGTGGCATCTGCAGTTTTGCCCATCAAGCAAATTATGCTAAAGGAATCGAAATTATTGCAGATCTCGAAGTCCCCCCAAGAGCTCAGTACCTGAGAGTGATTGTCGCAGAGCTCGAGCGACTTCACTCCCATTTATTATGGGTCGGAGTATTAGCACACGAAATCGGATTTGACACATTTTACTTGCTTGTGTGGAAAGATCGCGAATTAGTAATGGATCTTCTCGAAACATTAACCGGAAATAGGGTAAACTATGGCATGAATCGAATCGGGGGAGTGAGATCGGACTTAACTCCAGAAATTAGACAAAAATTCAGAGAAGTACTTCCTGAACTTCGCAATCGACTGGATCGCATCAAGGAAATAGCTCTCAGTGATCCAACTATGAAGGCAAGATGCAGGGGAGTTGGGGTTATTTCTGAAAGAATGGCTCGAGAAACCTGTGTTACCGGTCCAACAGCTAGAACATCTGGAATCAACTGGGATCTAAGACGAGACGCTCCTTACTTTGCATACGAAGACTTCTCCTTCAAGGTGCCGGTAAGTGATAAAGGGGATGTGTATAGCAAGGTTGTCTTAAGAATTGAAGAACTCTATGAATCCATCTCAATAATTGAACAAGCATTGGACACTATTCCGGAGGGTGATATTTTTGCCAAACCGCCATCACGTCTAAGTGGACGGGCTATTTCTAGATTAGAAGCCCCTCGGGGTGAAAACTTCCATTATCTGGATTTCAGAGATTCTAAAACCCCCTATCGGATGAAGGTTCGAGCTCCAACCTACGCAAACCTCGCATCATCAGTCCGGGCTCTCGTCGGACACCACATTGCTGACGTACCTGTAATTGTAGCTGCAAACGATCCATGCTTTTCTTGTACGGACCGTACTCTTGTCATCAATCTGGACACTGGTGAGCAAAAGATGCTCACCAAAAAAGAGCTTCGAAATATGGGGATCAAAATCTATAAGGAGGGGTTGCTGTGAGTTTTGCCACTGATTTCCTGATATTTGTTCTTCAAGGTCTCATCTTCCCGGGAGTCGTCACACTCGTCTTTTTCGCATTCTTTTTCGAATGGGCATATAGAAAGCTTCTCGCACGCTTTCAGGCACGCCGTGGTCCTAGCCTAGCTGGCCTAGGAGGGATCTTACAGCCCCTTGCTGATTTCATCAAAACTGCAAGCAAAGAAGAAATTGTCCCGGAATCTGCACATAAAACGATTTTCAAGACGCTTCCTTTGCTTGCACCATTACCCGTTCTACTCGGTCTCTTTCTAATACCTATTAGTAGCACAGCGGGTATTATCAATTCACCCGGCGACCTTTATCTCATGGTCTTCTTGCTGAGCCTTTTCGCAGCCATTCAAATCACCCTCGGATGGGCAAGTGGAAATCGTTTCGCCCTGATTGGAGCAAGTCGTTCTGGCTTACAACTTGTTTCCTTCGGCATTCCTCTCGTTTTCGCCGCTATCGTACCTGCAATGAGGGCGGAGAGTTTTTCTTTAGAAAAAATCGTTCTCTCACAAGCGAGTTCTACCGGCTATCTTCCTAATTGGAATGTTTTTCACGTTTCGGGAATCATTGCTTTTCTGATCTTCCTCATCTGCTCTTTAGCAGAACTTGAAAAAGTCCCCTTCGACACACCAGAAGCTGAAACGGAGATTGCAGGAGGTTGGACGCTAGAATATTCTGGACGTGCCTATGCCTTTATTATTCTCTCGGAACAACTGAAAGAGGTCTTTATGGTCGGACTCGCCGTAACTTTATTCTTAGGGGGACCATCTGGACCTACTCTGGGTCTTCCATCGTCATACCATGCTATTCTCTTCACGTTGTATTTCTTGGCAAAATCTCTAGTCGTTGTTTTTCTTCTTTCTCTATTCTCTGCAGCAATGGCCAGGCTAAAAGTAAGCCAGATACTTGAGGGTACTTGGTCGCTTCTTGCTCCTATCTCCGTATTGACCGTTGTATTATTGATTATCATTGGGTGAGAAAAATGGCTTTAGCAATAATTGAGCTCTTGAAAAATATGTTTAGAAAACCCGTAACAGTAAACTACCCTTTTGAAACAGAAGGTCTCAGTCTACCTTCCCGGTATCGTGGTCTCCATGTTGTGGACCAAGAAAAATGCATCGGCTGTAGCAGATGTGCCAGAGAATGCCCCGCATTCGTAATCACAATGGTCCCCCTTACTGAAGAAGAGCTAGCGAGAAGAACAGATAAGAAGAAACGAAAGCCCGTATTTGACCTTTCTGCATGCATCTTCTGCGGCGTTTGCGAAGACGTCTGTCCTGTTAATTGTATTGATTTGACGAATAAGATTCCTCTTCCCGAGGAAAACATATCGAATCTGGTGGTGGACTAACAAATGATAGATTTTTCAAGTTTATCAACTGAGCCTTTTGAAGTAGCTCTGCTTCTAATCATGTTGCTCTGTCTTCTGGCAACGATTAGACTAAAGGAACTCTACCAACAGGCCGTTGCTTTCGTAATATACATGATCTCTCTTTCCGGAATTTACTGGATTCTAAATGCTCCCATTCTTTCGGCGTTCCAATTGACGATATACGCAGGAACTACAAGTGTCATTCTTTTCGCAGCACTCAGCATATTCCGAGAGGAAAATCCTGAGGAGGAGACTTAACTATGCCTAATATTCGCTCGATACTTGGGACTCTAATCCCTCTTTTCTTTGGAATCGTCATGATTCTCCCCTTAACCATTAAGGACATGGCCTATCTCACGAGCACTTCCGTCATTGAAGACATTCCTAGAGAAGTAAGCGAAACACTCTGGATCTTTAGATCTCCAGAAATCTACTTTCACGCTTTCTTCCTTGCTGCAAGCATCATCGCTAGCTTAGTTGCGTTGCGAAAACCCCCAGAATACGTTCAAGATGAAGAAAAATTCAAGCCTATCCCTAAACACGTGTTAAAGCATTTGCAAGAAGGAGGAGAAATATAATGTTGAGCCCTGTAATTTATCATATTAGTGTTCTTCTAATCTTTGTAATCGGTCTGATTGCCATTATCAATTCAAAAAACCTAGTCCAAATCATTCTCATCATTGAAATGATGTTGGCTGGGAGCAATCTCATATTGTTGCAAGCCGCCACCCGTAACGGAAATGATCCCCTCGGTCATTCTGCAGTCATTATTTCAACCGTTATTGGAGCTGGTCTGACGGCTTTCCTTCTGGCAATTAGCATAAAAGTCTATCGTGAAACCGGCACTCTTGACATCAATCAGATCCGATTCCTAAGGGGGTAATAATATGAGTTCGATAGACTATATCCTAATTCCGCCACTCATTAGTGCCCTACTTAGTGGAATTCTCGTCTTCTTCCCCGTGTCAAGAAAAACAAAAACTCTCTCCTCCTGGCTGATCTGCACTATTTCCAGTCTTCTATCCGCAACACTAGCAATTATTTTCCTACCCCAAGCAATGACCGGTAGGGTGCAAGAATCTGTCTGGGGAGTCTGGCTCGAACTTGGTCCCCTAAAAGCTGACGTCGCCTATTATATTGATGCTTGGTCAGTCATGTTAGCAATCTCCTCATCGTTTCTCACCCTCATCATCGTTATTTTCTCATGGTACTACATAGGTGAAACACGCCATGCTCCCCGATATTATTCCCTTGTTTCTCTATTCTTGTTTGGAATGCTTCTATTAGTACTCTCAGATTCTCTTCTCTTAACCTTTTTAGGATGGGAAATAACAAGCCTTTGCTCGTGGGGACTTATTAGCTTCTACTACTACTTGCCCGGAAAAGACGGTGTCAAAGCAGGGCTTTCTGGACAGAAAGCAATAGTAACAACCGGCATTGCAGATATTGGTTTTGTTGTTGCATTATTTGCTCTCGCAATTCAGTCATATCCTACTTTCTCAATATTTGCTCTAACAAAATCAAATGTTTGCCCCATAATCGGCACTGGTTTGCTTCTAGCTGCTGCTGGCAAGTCTGCCCAATTTCCCCTTCACATCTGGATTTCAAGCACAGACAAAATTGACATTGATGCCATGCAAGGGCCAACAACGGTTTCAGCACTTATCCATGCTGCAACCATGGTGAATGCCGGCGTATACCTTGTTGGTCGCTTAATCTTAATGACACCTCCAGAATTTGTCAAGATCGCAGTTCTTTACCTCGGAGCTATTACTTCTCTCTACGCTGGTCTCTGCGCATTGGGAACAAGGGACATTAAGCGAGTTCTGGCATATTCAACAATCAGCCAATTAGGTTACA
>JALTMP010000114.1 GCA_027001645.1 Candidatus Heimdallarchaeota archaeon | reverse complement strand
TACTCAAAGCCCTTGACATGGCTAAAAGGTATGGTAACCGTGTTAAGATTTACTCGGATTCTGAACTGGTTGTGAGACAACTTAATGGAAAATATGCTGTAAAAAACAAAAATCTCAGAGAATTATACAGGAAGGTGAAGAACCTGGAAAGGGAGTTTTCCGAGGTAAAATATATTCATGTACCCAGAAACCGGAATATGGATGCAGATATGATGGCAAAAAATTCTGCAAGATATGGCAAATAGTTCTATCCTAGCTCCTCAACTTTATCTGCCAGTTCTTCAAATTTTGTTCTGAGGATTTTAAGAGCTTCTTTGAGAACAACTGCAGGAGGTAGAGAACCATCCACCTCGAAATAGAACATAAATTTCCCCGTTTTCTCATTGATCTCTACTGCATTTTCCTCACATACCTTTATGCACTCCATACACAGGGAGCAGTTTTCTATGTTCTTTACAGAAATTTTATTTTCTTCCTCAGAAAACACATTTCTCGGGCAGACCTTAACACATTCCATACAGGCATTACATTTTTCGTTTATGGTTATTTCAGGAATTATTTTGTAACTGCAGGCTACAACAGGCTGAAATTTGCTGTGTTCTTTTCCAAATCCCAGTCTTGCTGTAGCCTCCAGCATCAACTGCTGTCCATCTCTTAAATTAACAATCGGTATGTTATCGAAAGCAGGTATTATCTCTGGGTCATCTGAAATCAGATCTCCAGAATAAACTGTTCTTGGTCCTTCAACATTTAGTCTGAGCGATACCTGACAGCTTGGACATCCCTCACCCTTGCAGGCGCATTCTTCTCTCAGGTTGTATTTCTCAAGATCAGTTTTTAATGGTATAAGCCCGATTCGATGAGCAAGCACCTCATCATACATTGAGCTTGTGTTCATGTAGATGTCGATGAAGTCCACTGCCATGGTGGGAACATGTGCTATCATTGCTCTTCTGATTGAATTGGCGAGAGATTCAGTAGCATTTGAAAGAATGAACCTGCATCTATCTTCCTTTAATTCAATAATCTGGATCTCAGCCATTCAGACTCTCCTTCCTCTTTTGCCACCAGGAGGTCTTGTTCCATCATGTGGTATTGGAGTTACATCTTCTATTCGACCTATTTTAAGCCCAGCTCTGGCAAGAGCCCTTATTGCAGGTTGAGCACCCGGTCCGGGGCTTAAATGTTTGTTTCCACCCGGAGCTCTCACTTTTACATGCACACCAACTATTCCCTTCTCCTTAGCTTTTTCTGCTGCCTTTATTGCAGCCTGCATGGCTGTATAGGGAGAACTTTCGTCTCTGTCTGCTTTGACGATCATTCCACCAGATACTCTTGCAAAAGTTTCTGCTCCTGTAAGATCTGTAATGGTTATGATCGTGTTGTTAAAGGATGAAAATATGTGAGCAATTCCCCATTTTTCTTCTGGCATGTTATTCCTCCTCCACCTTCACTTTCTGAGTCTCCATATCTTTAAGAGGTGAATTATGGTAGAAGGAGATAGTAC
>JALTMP010000113.1 GCA_027001645.1 Candidatus Heimdallarchaeota archaeon | reverse complement strand
GTGCAAGACAAAGAAGCAGTTCTAAATCTTAAGGCAAGGTTTCTGGGGCTGGATCATCCCATTTCACTATAAGAAGTCTCAAGGATTGTGAATACTTCATTTTATTCTTGTCTTGAATTGTGATTACAAAGCCAAAACATCCACGTAGGGATAAATGGCTGAACGATTGATAAAGGAGGAAAGTGGATCGAGAAATCCTCCTATGGTGCATTCAAACTACTCGAATGCATTTACCAAAATCCAATTCCTATAAAATTGAATCTGCTTCATTTCTCATAAATGGAAATTGACGGGAATGATGTTCAGTCTCGATATTGGGTTGCAAAATCAGTCGTCAGGATTTCAGCCAATGTTCGTGCTTCAAGCATAGCGATTCGCCTGTATTATTCAGGAGGTAAAGTGATGGGAGGAGAAGTGGCCTTTGCGCTTTCTGCAGAAATACTCGAAACAGCAAGAGAAGCGATCCATAAATCCTTAGGAATCCCCGAACTCATTTGGAATCATTTGGCGAGAGCGCTTGGAAAAGAGCCTAGCGGATACTTATTGCTCAACTATTCAATTAACGAATCTTCAATAGATTACTTTGGAAGCTTATTGAAAGCTCTTTCAAGGAAAGAATTCAAGGATTGGCTGGAAGCAAATGCAGAAAGATTACTAAATCTTGAACACCTCACTTGGCGACATGCTAGAGTTGAAAGGATCGGTGAGGTCGAAAATTAATTTCACACAATTAAAATTCCGTAAAACGGCTCGGAAGTGAAATTTTTATTCTCGTCTTGTTAGAGAATAATCGAAATTCATAAAATGAGATAAAGATTAACAAGTATCGGTTCGAACCAGCGCGAGGCTGGTGGAGGACTTCTGCCGGGGTGTAGCTCAGCTGGCAGAGCGGTGGACTGTAGAATTGCCTCTTGACGCAAGGATGAAAAGAGGTCAGTGCATTAATCCACAGGTCCCGGGTTCAAATCCCGGCGCCCCGACCATTTTTTTTCTTCGAGACCATAAGAATTCTCAAAAAAGAAAATGAGAGTATTTTGAAAGAAACTTTACATCAAGTTAAATACAGTTAAGACAGACGTTTTCATGCTGGGATGAAAGAGAGAAGAGCCGACTGATAAGTGATGATCCTAGCTCAAGCTTGACCAGCATTATTATTCATTCTCTAAGCTGTCCCTTACAGGAAAGGGATTTCCTAAGGCAAATGCAAGAATCACAAGAAAAGATATTTAGAAAAGGTACTTTCAGCACAACAAAAGCTCTAGGATAGGATTACTGAAGAATGCACTGATTAGAAAAGCGAATAGGAGAAACAATATCCCGGGTGGTTGCGGCCGAACCCAGAGCTTTTCCTTGTTGCTTTCTATTGCTTGATGTGCTACTTGTTTTTTGATATTTTCTAACTCATTGTCATCAGGGATTTCTTGAAATAACTGAGTTACTAAGACCCATGTTTCATTTTCCTTTCTTTCTAGTGGTTCCAAAAATCTGGAGTTTAAAAGCTTATCAGGAGTTTCTTTGAATCCAGACGCTAGTGCCATGATTTTCTGTCCCGTCGTTCCTTTCACGTCATAGAAAAGAGGCGTACGCGTCAATATTCGACTTAGCAAATTGTAGGTTAGGAATCCAAGAATAACAAGTATTGTTATGAAGAGAAAGTTCACACTCACAATAAGCACTGGAGGAATAGAGCAAGCTGAATAGAATGGAAGGAAGGGATAGGTGATGCCTATTGTCATTATTGCTTTCGAATCTGCTCCACCCCAAGCTCCTGTATAGAACATTACTAGACCGATGAAAATGCCGAAGAAAGCGTTCATTGCGTAAAGAACGAAGAAAATAGGGCTAGGCGAGATCGTTATGAGTTGGTAGGTTAGGACTAGGCCCGAGGCCAAGAGCAAAAAACCCCAGACCTTATCTGGGATTATGCGATCCTTGACATCGTGGTACGTAGCGATAGCTAGAGCTATAACGTGTATTAGGAAGACAAGAATCCACTGGCTTCCCTCTGAGACCAAAAAATCAGCCATGATGATCAACTTTTCATTTAGATGGGGTAAACGATTTGCGTGTTGATTCTATGTAAACCTCTAATCGCGATTAGCGTCTTTCTCAAGTCATTATACCAAGATCCGTTAGCGCTCTGTAGAGAGATGAGGTAGTTCAAAGCTAGTTTGATTTTGAAGTCTTCAGGTGTTTCTTGGTCAGACAATACAATAAGTGCTTCTGCTGTCGATATCACTCCATTCATCCAATACCCTTCAGGATATTGAATGCGCTTTAGAAGTGCGCGTGTGCCCCCCATGTTTGCTCTTCCAGGTCCAATTGACGGCATTGCTTGTTGTTGCAATTGTTGTGGAACATTGGGGGAGGGTGGCGTCCCGTGCTGTGTGGGAGTTATTTCTGGCGATGGTACGTCGGGAACGCTAGTTTCCTCTGTGTTCGGGGGGGTGGGGATTCCGACTGTATCAATTGTGGGCGCTTCAGGAATCCCTTCTACATCGGGCATTTCTGGCATGCTTGGAGCTTCGGGAATATTAGGGAAGTTTGTTGCTGAAAGTTCTGGTGAAATGTCTTTGGGTGGGGTGATCCATCTCTCGTCAGTCAGTCTCAGAAGCGTTGTGTATGTTCTTGCAATCATTCGGGGGTGGATGTCAAAGGTTTTACTGGTTTGATAACTTGATTTGTATCTTTCAAGAATTATGTTCAAGGTTGCTCCCAATGTTTCAACGGCTGCTTTTACAACTTCGTAATCTTCCATTAATCGAAACAGCATAGCCATGTGAAAGAAGATTGGTGTGGTTCCCGTGTCATCTTTTGGATCGTATTTGTTGATTTCCTGGATTAGGTCCCATTCAGAGGTTGCGAGGATTTTTTTCCTCCATTCTTCAAAAAGAGGATGCTTAGGATCTATGTTGGATCGATCGTATAAGGCGATCGCCTCTAATGCGATGAGTTTCTCTGGAACGGGTTCAAGTTCCATTGATTGAACAAAATCAATTAAAACGTAATATGTGTGTTCGACGGCTCTGACTTCTTCAACCCCACGAGTCGTAACCGTCCAGCTATAGCTTAGGGGAAGTCCAATATCGAAGAAAGTCCGTAGAACCAGGGCTGTTTCCAGTAGAGGATGTTCTTCTCCCCATATCCCACCTTCAAGTTGTTCTCTCTTGACCCATTCAAGTGCTCGTTCGATTGCCTTGTTTACCCCAAACTCGTACGAGTGTTTTTTCTGGATCTGTTCATGAAGGTCTCTTAGGGCCATTTCCAAGTTTTGACTGAGGGCGAAGTGGGGGACACCAGCCCACATAAAATAAGTGCAGACAACAGCTCCAAACATTATGCTTACAATGTACAGCCCTGCAACAGACTCGGAGTTTAATCCAGCAGCTCCGGTTTGAAAGAGTCTGTTAGCAAAGATTGCGACAAAAACTGAGACCACGAGAACTGAGATAAAGAGAGTACTTACAAGACTTAGTTTATTTTCGCCAAAAAGACCGATAGACCACCAAGTGTCGGCAATTATTGCAAGAGTTAGGACGATTAGGATTACTGAAAAAATCAACAATCCAGACCGAATAAATTGGTCAAGGCCAGTTAATTCCACTGCTGAAGCTCGGAGGAGTATGTAGGTGGAACCGATTTCCAGAATGAAAACTGTGAGAAATGCAATGATCATGTCGAAAATGATCTGAAACCCTCTTCGACGGGATTTTTCGAGAACTTTCACAAACGCCCCGGTTTCATCGTCGACAACTGACATCAGATAATGCTAGGAAGGGCTCCCTCTTGAATGTATCTCTTATTCGGGATGGAACCTAGATCTTTTATTGCCTAGATATCGGGTTGGATTTGAGTTACGGAGATTGATTTGATGCGCCCTTTCAATTCCTCACAGAATCCTCGTCCTTTTTTTGCTGGACCGGGAGTACTAGCTGTAGTGGAGTTAACTCCTTTACTAATCCCCTATTTCTTGGGATTCTTTTTATTCCAAGGGCTAAACGCAGCTTTTCCCTTGTATCTTCAATTGAGGCTCGGGTTATCTGAGAAGCAAGTTGTTGTCATGTGGACTTCTATTAATAGCGTAGCTCTTCTAGTAGGGGCATTGACAAGAATCCCCGCAGGATTGTTCGCTGACAAGGTCGGTAGACAGAAGGCACTTTTCATTGGGTTCGGCTTATACTTTACGTCAATAGCAATTCTTTGGAATTCAACATCTTACTTTGCAATTGCTATAGCCATTTCTCTAATCAGAATAGGAGTTAATCTATATGCAATGAGCGGACGAGCGACAGTTTCGCGCTCTAGAAGGGACAAAGGGTTCAAGAACGGCATTCTAACGGCGATAACAGGGCTAGGAGGATTTGTGGGAGCAACGGCTCTAACTGCAGTTTTAGACTTTTACCCTCCAGAATATATAATCATTCTAACCTTTATTCTCATCCTCGGAGATTTGTTCTTTTTTGTTCTTTCCCTTGCAGTTATTCCGAGATTCTTTGCAAAAATAACGAATGGAGAAGAAAAGCCAGATTTAGATCTTTATTCCACCACAAAAATTAGGGATCAACTCTCCTTTGAAGCTTTTCAGAGACCTGGAATATACAAATCATTTCTAAGATTTCTCACTGTTGGAATAATAATAGGGCTCATTCGGCCTGTTTACCCAATTTACGGAAAAAATGTTCTCAGCTTGACAGCGTCAACCATCGGCTTAGCAATAGGGCTGTCATCGCTTGCGCAGATTATCTGGGCTCCTATCGTGGGAAGGGCACTTAGAAAGTATTCAGCGGATAAGGTTGCGAATGTAATGGCGCTTGGCTTCAGTGTTTCTGCGTTAACGCTAATGTTTTCTAGAATATCGTCTCTTTTCTACGTGCTGTCTTTACTGATTCTAACAATGTCAACCTCCGGATTCTTCACGGCAGATATTACAAGACAAAGTCAGATTGTCAAAAAGAATGAGTTCTCGTTAGTGTTCGGAACAGCATCAACACTGGTATTTGTTGGCTCTTCGGCATCTTCGTATGTTTCTGGAATACTGTACCAAATGGGGCCAGAAACGAGCTTTGTCACAGCTTTGCTTGTCTCCTTGGTCGTTTTAGTATTTGACTTCGCAATAACTGCTAGGACAAACAAAAAGAGACTCAAATAACTTGTAATGAAAATTGGGGGTTTTGTCCGTCCACCATATGGGTAACAGAAGAAATGGGGGAGCCAAATAAGTCCCAAGTAACTAGATGTTTCTTCATGTTTTAGCGTTGCTTGAGCATCCCTAGTATTTCAGAAAAACTGCAACAATTAATACCAAGACAGAAATGATGATTATGGAAACGACCCAATCGAAAATTGCTTTAGGTTTTGTTTTGGGGTTCTCCGAGAGCTGGGTTCTAATTGTGGCAGACAGACCAGCAACGAATAAGGGATAAAGAACAATTGCAGTATTTCCTGGACTTAGAGCCAGGTCGGACAACTTTAAGAAAATAAACAAAACCAAGAACGCAATTATTCCCACTAGTGCTGACAAGTCCAAAAGTTTAAACAGACTCGGTTGGTTCTTCCAAGAACCAAATACCATTTTGATATCCCGTTTGACTCGCGTTCTTGCATTGCTCACGATAACTACCTCAAACCAACCTACTTGCATTATCATAAAAATCTATTGTCTGTGAAGCTCTCCAAAGAAGCCCCAGCATTTCAAGGAAATATGAGAGAAAATGATGCGATAAAATCAAATCATTATGCTTCGAGCAACTGTGCCAATACTTTTTTTGCAAGCTTGACTCTATCTGTAATGATAATGTCTGCTTCCATCCTAACCATTTTTCTTAAGGCTTTCTTCTTATTAACCGTCCATGGCACAACTCGTATGCCGTTTTTGTGAGCGCTTTTGGCACGCTTTTTCGACAAAAGGAGATAGAAAGGGTTGATTGACGTGAAGCCATTTACCTTGGCAATTTTCACGTGATCAGAAAAGGGAAGCAGATAAAGGTATCCCAAGTCCGCATCAACTGCTTGTTCCCTCAAGGTCTTCAGGGCTTCGAGATGAAAAGAGGAGATCATCCATCGTTTTTCCCTATCAAAGCTAGACAGATAATCCACCAAATTCTTCCCAGCCATTTTGGTCTTTAGTTCAATGTTTAGATTTACTTGTCCATTGAACTCCTCTAACACTTCCCGAAGCAAGGGCATTCTTTCCCCCTCACCAATATCATATTCCCGTAGCTCCTGTGAAGAAAAGGAACTAACAGGAGCAATTTTTCCTAGTTTCTTTAGCGTGCTATCGTGCCAAACAATGAATTCACCATCTCTAGTTAGGTGAACATCAAATTCGATCCAGCCAACTTGTTGCTCAACTGCTCTCCTGAAGGAAAGCATTGAATTTTCAGGGATGCCGTATCCTCTATGCGCACATATTCTTTCATAGATCGAATTATTCATCACGAAGATTTCCTCCAGACATGAGCTCATCCCAAGAGCGAAGAGCTCTTCTTAGGTGAGGAATCGTAATGGAACCCCCAACGATAAGACCGATTCCTAATATTTCAACGAGTTCTTCAGTGGTTACACCTTCGTCTCTACACTTTACCAAATGA
>JALTMP010000112.1 GCA_027001645.1 Candidatus Heimdallarchaeota archaeon | reverse complement strand
ATGAAGCTAGAACTGGGAAAATACCCATCAAGGGCATGGGGTACAAGGGCACGTTCTCCGGGGACAAATGGGATTCCATGTGGACTGATATGTCTGAAATCGTGAGGCCCACTCGAGATGGTGTGCATGGGCGGGAATACATATCTACAATGGTTGATTTGGGTAGAAAACCTGAGTTATCAAGTAATTTGAAAGAAGATACTAAGAAAGCCTCATTTAGGGTAGTCAAAGTACCCATCCCCATAATCTTTGACCAGTTTTCTAACCTGATTAATGAAGCAAGCGTTCTGAAAAGCATTGCTAACGCGAGCAGAAGAATACCGACTTTGTTCATTGAATCGCCCCGCTTTATTGATGCACCAGCGGAGCAAGAGGACAGACTATGGGTCCCCTTAATTTGCTCGCCTCACGAATTATTGCTTCTAAATGAGATCCGTTATCGCCCTCTGATGCTAGAAGTCACCAGTGAGGGTTCCCTCCTTGAGGAAGCTCGTTCTCGCTATCCATCGAGCGTTATTTTATTAAGAGTGGAAGAGAAAGGAACCATTCAATCAATTCTGGCGAAATTAGACGCAAACAAGGCTGATGGAATTCACCTAGTTGCAAATTATCACGGTGAGTTCATCCTGGGGAAAGAAAAGTTATTCATTAAAGATGTCATTCATGAAGTTCATGAATCATTGGTTGCTGCAAAGATGCGGGAGCAAGTAACGATTATCGCTGGTGGAGGAATTACGCTTGCAGAACACGTTCCAAAGGCAATCATTATGGGTGCAGATGCTACTTCTTTAGATACTTCCTTAGGGGTGGCCTTGCAGCTTAAATTTAGCGGAGAAGTAAAAGAAAGAGCTGGCTCTTCATTTAGGAGAGAGCGAATTGATGTTTCATGGGGAGAGAAAAGAATAACAAATCTGTTGGGCTCATGGCACGGGCAGTTGATAGAGATTCTCAGTGCTATGGGAATCAAGGATGTTAGGAGACTTCGAGGGGATATCGGGCGGGCAATGTTTAACGAAGAATTAGAAAAGGAGGCGTTTGGAGACCTTGAATGGCGTTAATGAATCAACTCTGAAACGGATCGTGCATAAACACAGTTCGAATATACGGCGAGGTTTAGCCGTCATTCCAACCCTAAAACATGGTATTCCCGGTGCACTCGGTGACTCTATATGGACTGCTGAGCTTTTGTTGTCCACCTATTATCAAGCAGAACATGGTACTGTCCCTAAGAACCTTAACTTTGTTACAGGTGCTTCGAATGGAGGGTTCGATCGCTTACACTTCAAAACAATTGAGAGGGTCTCCCCTGACGAAATAAACACGAAAGACGTTAGAGCTGTCGATTTGTCAATCTCCTTGAATAAGAAAAAGACCGGCAAGAAACTCGATATTAAGATTCCCGCATACGGGGGTGGAATGTCTTTTGGCTCAATCAGCCTTAACTTCATGCTTTCTAGGGCAATTGCCGCCAAAGAACTTGGCACGTTAGTCTCAACTGGCGAAGGCGGTTATCCCCTTCCTCTCAAGAAATTTAAAGACAATGTCATTGTTCAGTTAGCGACGGGAATGTTTGGTGTTAGCGAAGCAACACTGCAAATGGCACCGGTCATTGAGTTCAAGTATGCACAAGGAGCTAAACCCGGTTTAGGAGGTCATTTACTAGCAGACAAAGTTACTGCAGCAGTAGCAAGAATGAGGGAAACTACTGAATTAACTACTCTTTATTCCCCATTCCCGTTCCACAGTGTCTATTCTGTTGAGGATCACAAGAAGCACGTTGATTGGGTGAAAACCATTAACCCTTCGGCTCTAGTATCTGTGAAAGTTTCAACGCCTAAAGATGTAGACATGGTGGCAATTGGAAGTTATTATGCGGGCGCTGAAATCATTCATATTGATGGTTCTTATGGAGGAACCGGAGCTGCACCTGAAATTGTGAAGAAAAACATCGCAATGCCTGTAGAATACGCCATCCCCATAGTCCATAACTACCTCCTTAAGGAAGGAATTCGAGATGATATCACTTTGATCGCAAGTGGGGGGATTAGAACCGCTTTTGACGTGGCAAAAGCAATTGCCTTGGGGGCTGATGGCGTCGTTATCGGGACTAGTGAAGCCGTCGCCGTGGGTTGCACTCGTTGTGGAAACTGTGAACGAGGGCGCGGATGTCAGATTGGCATTACCACTACAGACCCCGAACTCTCATTATTTATTGATCCCGAGTGGGGAGCTAGACGGATTGTTAACATGTATAATGCATGGAAAAAACAATGGACTTTTCTTTTGGAATCTCTGGGATTAAAAAGCGTCAGGGAACTCGTTGGTCGAAAAGACCTTCTTTACTACGAAAAAAACAGGAGGAATTAGGCTTGGACGTGCAAAGAATCACCCAAGCAAGAACACAAATTTCAACGGGCTTGACCACGGACTTGTCCTTGCAGAAACATGAAGCTGCTGAAGGCGGGTGCGGCGTTATAGGTGTCGCAAGTACGGTCAAATTAAAAGGGAAATATTTCTTTGAAGCCCTACATCAAATGAAGAATCGCGGGAATGGAAAAGGAGGAGGAGTCGCAATATTAGGGTTAAACCCAGAGCAACTTGGAATCACGGAAAAGGAGCTCCAAGAATACTATATCATTCAAGTAGCGTATTTGGATTCAAGCAAAGAAGAAATAGTCGAAAAATCAAGTCTTGTTCCCTATTTTGAGATTCATCACTCTCACTGGGTGGAAACCCTCAATGATTACGCCGAAATCGGACTGGAAACAAGACCGCCCCGAGTTAAGCGATATTTTTGCACCGTAAGGAAGGAAGCTCTGCAGGAATTTGTTGCAAAGCATCGCTTAGGAACCGAACCCCCAGAAAAAGTGGAAGAAGAACTCGTTTTCCAAGCTACGTATTCCCTCAACAAGACATATTATGCTTCTCTCGGGGAAAAACAAGCGTTCGTGCTTTCTTCAGGGAAAAACATGGTTGTCTTTAAGATCGTTGGCTATGCACATCAAGTCATCGATTATTATAAGCTTGAAAACTTCGAAGGTCATGTTTGGATCGGTCATCACCGATACCCTACGAAAGGACGAGTATGGCATCCTGGTGGAGCACATCCCTTCGTTTCTGTAAACACAGCTTTGGTTCATAATGGTGACTTCTCAAATTATTACTCCATTACTCAGTACTTGGAGCAGAAAAACATTCTGCCGCTATTCTTAACAGATACTGAAGTTGCAGTTTATCTTTTTGACCTGTGGAAGCGCGTGTACGAATATCCCCTTGAGTTAGTCATTGAAGCCATGGCACCAACAACAGAACGTGACTTCAAACTACTGCCACCTGAAAAACAAGTTCTTTATCAAGCAGTTCAGACTAAACACTTTCATGGCTCTCCAGATGGCCCATGGTTCTTCATTATTGGGAGTTCCGAATATCAAAAGGACGCCGTTGAATTAATCGGCATAACTGACACCTCCATGTTGAGGCCACAAGTCTTCGCTTTGCAGGAAGGTGAAGAAAGCATTGGCTTAGTTGCTTCCGAGAGGCAGGCCATAGACGCCTTCTTGAGAAGTCTTTCTGAAGAAGATGCCCGATTTTATAGGAAAGCGGATCTTTACTGGGTTGCACGTGGGGGAAGTCATACCGACGGAGGTGCATTTGTCTTCTCGGTAGATAACATAACTACAAACAAAAAAGTCATGCTAACTTGCAGAAATAAATTCGGAAAAGAAATTCACACAACAAAGCCCACTGGAGACGCTTTAACTCCCAGAATTGCTTTGAAAAACATACCTGACCTTCCGAGTGATTTACGAGAGAAAGCCGAAAAAGCACAATCCTTGAAAGAGTTAGTAAACCAGCTTGTCATGAAGGGAAAGGAAAGCAATTACGAATTACTACAACAAGTAGAGAATTTGACACTTCTGCTGGACAGACTACATTTAACAGTCTACAATTCTGTTGGGTGGGGCCGGAGCATCATTGAAGATGGATTATACGAATTATTCAGAAGTGTTCCCTTGAAAAGCGGTGAAACGGTTCCTGAACTTTTCTTGGTTAACTGGGAGAATCGGGATCAGCTCCACACTCCAAAAACCCAAACCGGAAAGATATTTATTGACATTAAAGACTTTCCGCCGGAAGGCGAAGAGTCTGCCGCTCGAATAATTGTGAAGGCTTACCGGCTCGGATGGAAGCACATCTTCACGTTTGATTGGAGAGGACAAAGATTTTGTTGCTCAGGGCTGGGGCCGAACAGTGATGGGCTACGTGTAGAAGTCTATGGTAACCCAGGAGATTATTTGGGTTCTGGCTTAGATGGTGCGGAAGTATATGTACATTGCTCAGCACAAGATCAAGTGGGCCAGATCATGAGGCGAGGCAAGCTTGTCATTTACGGGGATGTTGGTCAAGCGTTCCTGTATGGAGCAAAAGGGGGAGAAATCTACGTTCTGGGAAACACTGCTGGACGCCCCCTCATTAACGCAGTTGGAAAACCCAGAGTTGTCATAAATGGAACTGCTCTAGATTATCTAGCAGAATCATTCATGGCCGGAGATCCCTTACACAACGGTGGCTTTGTCATACTTAACTCGATCGCGTTTGATCCCTTAGGAAAAATACACTTCTTATCCACTCCATATCCCGGAAGCAACTTGTTCTCTCTAGCATCTGGAGGAGCAATTTACGTTAGAGACCCACTAAACAACATTGACGAGGAACAATTAAACGGCGGCCAGCTTCACTCCCTTAGCGATCACGACAAACAATTGGTCAAGCAATTCTTAGAGAAAAATGATAGGTTGTTTGGAATCAATTTGACAGAATATGAAGAGAGGCTTAAGGAATATCGGAAAATCGCACCTGTAACACTTGATGTGTTAAAATAAGCCACAAGCATCAATCTAAAAGAAGCGATCAAGCCTCATTTTCTCCTTTCAAATCTTCTCCTTCATCTGCTTTGGTTAGTAAATCTAATCCTCTTTCATTCGGACACATTCACAATCTTATAGGGTATGCGTATTCACGGGCTTAGTAACTGGGCCTTAAGTAAAAGTCTCTTCTCTTTTAAAATTTGAATGTTATGTCGTTATGATTATTATAAGCTCCATAGCAATCTCATTGCTTGAAGATTAGCTTGACAGTTTATCGCTACACTTACCGAAAAAAATTTCCAAATCAAGTTACTGCATCAATTGGATTATTCTGTTAGAATTCTTAATCTAACTGAAAGAATGCAAAGCCGAGTGGCTTTTTCTAACAACTTACGCTTGATTCTAATCTTTTCGTTCTCAACCCCATCCTTCAAAACTCATGGGGTCATCCAAAGCAGTTTACGCCTATTGCTCTAAAGCATAATTCACGTTAGAGTTCAACATCTCCGACAAAGTGGACAAATTTTTTCCGCCCAACCTCTGTCTGTTGAACCAAATTCTTGGCCTCTAACCATTTAATATAGGTGCTCAACTTGCTCTTTCCCCATCTAAATGTTTTCACAAGGCTTCTTGGGGTGCTCTTCTATTTAAGTCCATTAGCGCATAAATGATTTTTCTTTTCTGATCCGTAAGGTTGACAAACTGAACATCTTTGCTTTGCCAAACAGTGACGTCAGCTCTGGTGTTGGCTCTGATGCCCTTTCAATTGCCTCACTTGATTTTGTTTCTTTTGGCTGATACCAGCAGAAGCCCCAATATGACAAAATACCGAGAAGCACTCCTGCCACTAGACCTGGGAAAAAGAAAACCACATAGTCCAGGGTTGGGCTCGTTTCTTCTGTGGTCGCTTCCACTATTTGAAACTAAATTACAGTCGGCTGACTCTGTATTACGTCTCTTGGCCCCCATCAGAAATGAGTTCGATGTTGCCATCGAGTGTTTTTCACGCCTATTTTTTTCACAACGTGTCTGTCTTTTCAATAAAACCGTCACTGTATTGTTCTTCTGCAGGAACTCCGAGAAAATCAGCAATTCCCTTTGCTAGTTTTTTCTGCCAGCTAATCTGAATAAAATGCCCAGAAGCAATTATAACGATCTGATCATTTTCTCCTAACAAAATGATTTCAAAAGTCGCGATTGGGGGCTCACCAAGAGGATCTTCATACTCTTTTAAGACAACCTTTATGATTTTCGAAGGAAGCCGTATCCAATGCTTTTGCGTCATGAGGCTACCTATTATGAAGATGGAGAACGTTTGCTTTTTTCTGTCAATAGATATTGTTTTGGGGAGAAAAGAAGTGATCATGCCATTAATCGCCATGAACATGATGACTGTATTGGTCTCTGCTTGAATTGTGCCTGCTCTGGCTATGACAAACATTGCTAAGGCAGAAGAAACCCCTACCACCAACCATTCCAAATAATCGAAAGTGATCATGAATGAGAAGCTTTTGAATCTGTGTATCGCAAACAAATAGAGAGATCTTAATTGAATGGTAACTATTAGGGATAAAATTCCTGCAAATATGAAGATGATGTCTGTTTTCCTTTTGTGGGGAGAAAATCTCACAAGGGATGCAGCAAACATAATGATAAGGATGATGAGAAAAGAAGCACTAGATAACATCATGTTAATCGGGAGGGGCATTCTGACTTGGATTCT